>DASPXK010000123.1:0-20333 GCA_035637315.1 Chloroflexota bacterium | reverse complement strand
TGGCGCCGCATGAGCAGGCCGGCGGCATCGGCAAGAGCCTCTGGCGCCGCCGTCGGGGCGGGCAGCCGTAGCTGGCGCGTGACCGTTTCGAAGTTGGCATAGCGGAGCTTGATAGCGACCTCGGCAGCAAGCAGACGGTCGCCCTGAAGCCGCGCGCCCACTTCCGAGGCCTGAGCCCGCAGCTCGGCCCACAGCACGTGGCGGTCACCTGTGTCGCGCTGGAAGGTGTGCTCGGCCGAGTACGACTTCGGCTCGCGGTGAGGGTGCAGCTCGGACAGATCTACGCCATGGGCCCGCTCCCACAGGCTGAGCCCGTGGTTCTGCCCAAACAACTCCACGAGCTGCTCGGGCGATTGGGCGGCGAGCTCGCCAATGGTCACTACGCTGGCCGCCGCCAGGCGCTCGGCCGTCCGCGGGCCGACACCGAACAGCGCCCGGACCGGCTGGGGCGACAGGAACTCGGCCTCCTGGCCGGGCGCCACTACGCGCACGCCGCCCGGCTTGGCCGTCTCGGTGGCCATCTTGGCAACCAGCTTGGAAGAGGCCACATCGACCGAGATCGACAGGCCCGTCCGAGCCAGCACGCGCTGGCGCAGGGCGTGGGCCGCGGCCGGGTCGAAGCCATACTCGGCCCACTCGAGCCAGGCCTCGTCGATCGACAGCGGCTGGACGACTGGACTGGCTTCGCGCAAGACCGCCATGAGCCGGGCCGAGTATGCCCGGTAGACGTCGTGCCGGGGCGAGATGAACAGCGCGTCCGGAGCCAGACGCAGGGCACGCGCCGCACTCACGCCACTGTTGATGCCGCGGGCGCGAGCGGCGTCGTTGGCCGTGGTGACGACCGCCCGCGGCGCCCGCCTCGGGTCGCTGCCGATAACCACGGGCCGATTCTCAGTCGCGAGCTCAGGCCGCTCCAACGCCTCGACAGCGAAGTAGAAGCGATCAGCGTCGCAGTGGGCAATGCAGCGAGTGGCGCGTTGGGGGTCGCCAGTCACCAGGCGCTGCCTCCAAGTCGGCCAGAATCATAGAGCCCGAGGCAGGCCGAAGGTAAGCCCGAATCACGCTTGCAACGCGAGACGGGTCAGCGGACCGGCGGCGCCTCGAGCGACGATGACGCCTTTGCGGGGCGCGGTCTGGTTCCGGCCCAGAGGACGAGGAGGGCAAAAGCCAGGAGTAGCGCTAACAACAGCGCTAAGGCGAGCGGCGGCGCCAGCAGGGCCGCGGCGCTGATCGCGAATGCAGAGAAGTCCTCCAGGGCCGAGACCAAAGGCGCGCCCAGGCCGAGCGTCGTCAGGTTGATGGCCGGCCGCGCGATCGATCGAAGCGTGTGAACGCCGCCCGCCGTCACCAGCCCGACCAGGACCGCCAGGCCGGGCGAGACGTCGCGCACGATGGAGTGCTGGCTGCCGAACAAGATCGCTCCTGCCGCCAGTGTAAGCGGCCACTGGACCGCGTGGGCCAGCGAGTCGACGCCGGGCATCTTGTCCGCCACGATCTCGAGCCCGGCCAGTAGGGCCAAGCCCGTCAGCGCGACGTTCGTGCTCAACGCGTCGTATGGCGTGGCCAACGTCAGCAGCCCCAGACGCGCCGCCAGGCCAACCAGCAACAGCGGCAAGCTGGTGTTCAGTCCGGCTGCCGCCGCCAGCCCGAAGGCGCCCGCCGCTCCCACGAGGACCGAGTCCATCGCTTCTTCCCTTCCGATGGGTGTTTCGAAACAGAAGACGACTCGGGCGGCTCAGAAGTTCCCGCCTCGAAGAGGTGCCATTGTTGCGGTTTCATTACATTTTGGTACCGGCTGTGCCATTTTGTTTACTGGGCTGCAGGCTTTCATTTACACTATCGCAACCTTGCCGCCGGGGGCCTTACACACGAACTGAGTTTCGGGAGGCCGCCAGTAGTGAATCGTCAGCTCAGGACTCTCGCAGCAGCAGTCGCGCTGCTCGCCGGTCTGGGGCGCGGGGCCGCGCTCGGAGCCGAGGTAGCCGGTGCGCGGGCGGCGGGTCCTTCCGCCGCCATAGTCACCGTCCTGGATACACCCCCGGCCGCGAGTGAGGTCGAGATGAGCTTGCTCGAGTTGGCCAATGGCGACCGTGTGCGCAACGGACTCGCTCCGGCCGAACCCGACCTGGCGCTGCTAGAGATCGCGCGCGCACGCGCCGAAGCGCAGCTCGGCCTACCTGCGCTCTCCCACTACGATGGCTCCGGCCAGCTAGCCATCACTCGCCTCCTGGCGGCGGCCGGCCTAGGTTACACGCTGGTTGGCGAGAACCTGGCTCGATCGAGTGGAGCGGACCTATCGGCTCTCGAGCTGGTGGAACAGGCGTTCATGAACAGCCCCGCCCATCGCCAGAACATCCTCGAGCCATCGTTCAACCGGCTGGCGATCGGGGCAGCCTTCGACGACTCGGGCCGCGTCACCTTCGCAGAGATCTTCCGAGCGACTCCCTGATCCTCTAGAGGCGCCGCTCGGCCCGGACGACCAGGCGGTCGGTGTACTCCCAGATCAGCGGCAGCCAGAGGCCGGTGCAGGTAATCATCGAGAGCGAGGCAGTGAGCGGAGGTAAAGGAGGGGTCAAGGCCGCCAATGGCGTAGCTGGCATGAAACTTGCCAACCTGTGCTGAGCAACAGAATGCTCGACGATTTGGGACGGAAGCGAAACAACCGATGCTCGAGGCGGCCGCACCGGTGGTTCACCCGTCGCAGGAGATGTTGACTCATCGCACGCGTATACTGATCGTCGAGGACGAGCCGGCGATCACCCGCGTCGTGACCGACGTCCTAGAGGCGGACGGTTACGAAGTAGTTTCGGCGGCGACCGGCGCCGAGGCCACCGAGCTACTGGAGAAGGCTCGCCCCGATCTGGTGATCCTGGACCTCTTGCTGCCCGACAGCGACGGCCTGGTGCTGTGCTCGGAGATAAGCGCCAGATGGCCCGGGCCGATCATCATCCTGAGCGCCACCAAGCAGCAGCGCGATCGGATCCTCAGCTTGAAGCTGGGCGCCGACGATTTCATCGCCAAGCCATTTGACATCCACGAGCTGGTGGCGCGCGTCGAGGCCGTGTTGCGACGGGCAGCCAGCCCGTCAGCCGCGGCGGTCCCAGCCTCCCCCGGCCTCTGGACGGGCGCGAGCCCGCCAACAGCGCCGTCGGCCCGCGAGCTGTACAGGATCGGCGCGATGGTAGTCGATGCTGGCGAGCGCTCGGTCACGATTGGCGGGGCGCCCATTCAACTGACGCCGACCGAAAACCGCTTGCTGACGACGTTGGCTAGCCAGCCCGGGCACGTGTTCAGCCGGGAAGAACTGGCACGAGTGCTGTGGGGCACCAGCAACGTCGGCCAGAGCCGGGCAGTAGACGTTCACATCCGACGCTTGCGCGCGAAGTTGGAGCCGTTCGGCATGACGGCCCCACCTATCGTGACCGCTCGCGGCTTCGGCTACAGGCTGGCCAGGGATAGGAGCCCGCGACCGACTTAGCCGCGGCTCGAAACTCACCGCAGCCTGCCCCACCCGGCCCCTCTCCCCCACCCGGCCCCTCCCCCAAGCCTGGGGGAGGGGTTGGGAATGGGGGCTGGCTTAGTTCAGGGCGGTGCAGGACCGGTGATAGAAGAGCGTGCGGCGCGGGTAGGCCAGCACCACCGGGAACAGGTCCTTCTTCAGGATTGGCTCGCCTCTGGTGGGGCAACCAGCCGCCGCGCAGTATTTGTCTGAGACCTGCGCGCCGACTACCTCGCGAAGCCGAGCCCGCTCCAGCGCTGTCTGGTTCTTATTCTTCTCAGCCATCCGAGAACCCCTCTCCAATGAGCCACGCGCGGTGAGCGGGCTCCTCAAACATGAAATGAGACGGCACGCTGGCCGTCGGAACGAAGTTTAGCAAAAAGTGACCGGCCGGCGCACGCTCACGCCACGGTGGGCTGACGAGTGTGTCGAGGAACTTAGGAACGCTGCTGGCGCGTGGACACCGATCCAGACGTCAGCGCCCGCACCCTGTCACGTACCTGTTGCCAGAGCTCGCCGTATCCGTCACGCCGAAGCAGCGCTTCGACGCGTTCGAGGGGGACGGGGAACGTGTCGCGACCCTCGTGGTGGCGCCAGTCGCTCGTCTTGCCGGTGGCGCGCATGAGGTAGAAGAGGAAGCGCCGCTTCTTGCCGTGCTGTTTGGCTCTGAAGCTGCCTGCCTCGTCCACGATCTCCACGTTGAGCCCGGTCTCTTCGACAGCCTCTCGAAGCGCCGCCTGTTCGGGATTCTCGCCCTTCTTGAGCTTCCCCTTCGGGAAGATCCAGTGCTGCCCGTCGGTCAGGCGCAGGACGACCTGGTCGTCCATGACGATGATCCCTCCGGCCTCCCAGACCTTGTCTCTCTTATGCGGCTTCTCAGTCTCGTCCGCGGGGCGAGGTTCGTCAGCTGCCATGTGCTCCTACCGGGAAAGGTTCGTGGGCCTGGCGCGCCGAGCGGCCGGCGTTGAGAGCGGGGCGCTTAGCGGCGCATGGAAGTATACGACAGGGCCGGCCGGGCTCAGGCGTTGATCCCAGAGGCGTCGCGCGGTCCGCTAGACTTTCTGGGCCAACCCCAACAATTCCTCGGCGTTGCCGTCGAGGATCGCGCGCACGTCCTGGTCCGCCAGGCCAGACTGCTGCACGTAGGTTACACAGCCCAAGAACTTGGGGCCCGCAAGGTATGGAAAGTCGGTCCCCAGCATCAGGCGGTCGGCGCCAAACGCCTCACAGGCGCAGCGCAGCGCGGCCGGGTACTGGTTCACGGTGTCGAACCACAGTCGGCGGATGAGGTCGCTGGGCGGGTCCTCGATAGGAAGCTCATCCCGGGCCGAGGCGCGATGGCGCTCGGCCGCGTCGTCAAGGCGCTGGAACAGGAACGGCAGCGTGCCTCCGAGATGGGGCACGATGATGCGCACGCGTGGGTAACGGGTGGTCAGGCCGGAGAGCACGAGCCGCAGGGCGGCGACGGTGTCCTCGACCGGCGCGCCGATCATCCAGGTCAGGCCGTACTGCTCGGTATTCGGTCCCGCCCCGGCGCCAACCGGGTGCAGAAACAGGACCGCTCGGCGGCGATCCAGCTCGGCGAAAAAGGGGTCGAAGGCCGGATCGTCTAGCGGCCGTCCGGCGACCGAGCAGCCCACCCCGATACCGAGGGCGCCAAGCGAGTCGATGCTCCGCTCGACTTCGGCCAGCGCCTCGTCTCCTCAGACGGCGGTCTTCACGGCGGCCTCGGGGATGCGTCCGCCGCCAGCAGTGTACCTAACGCCTGTCGACTCAGACCTCGCCCGCGCCACCGTTGTCGTCGCGACCGCGGACCGCTTCGATGACGTCGAGAAGGCTCCGTTCGACTATCGCGCGTAGGAATGGCTGGCCCGCCAGCTCGGCCGGACCGGCCGTCGCCAGATGCGCCGCGGTGGCCAGCGCCAGCTCTCTGGCCTGCTCGTCGCCGTCCTTGTCCAGCAGCCAGGCCTGCCGACGAAGCCGGGCCCGGAACACATCGCGGGTTGGACCGTCGACCAGCCGCTCGATCAAGGACCCAAACTGGCGGGAGGTCAGCTGGCCTGCACGCGCAGGAGGCGGCGTTCGGATCATGGCCGCCGACGTGCGGGCGGGATCGAAACGCCAGGAATCGAACCAGGGGTGCGCGGCGAGCTCGGCGCTGGAGCGCACGAGGTCTTGCCGACCGGCGTAAGGGGCATCGTCGAGCTCGGGAAGGATGACCGGCTCGTCCCGCGGCGGATAGGAGTCGTGCAGGAGTGGCTCCCACAACTCGAACGCGGGGGGAACGGCGTGGCGGCTCGCGGCATTGACGCCGATCGCCGCGTCCAAAATCCCGCGCACGGCGGCCAGGTCGACTTCGACCAGGTGGATGTCGCCCTCGGCGAGGTCCTCCAGCATCTCCTCGACCTGGTCAGGAGTGGCGCGACAGGAGCCAAAGACTTGCTTCACGCCCCAGTGGTCATTATGAAAGACGTCCGCGAACAGCCAGACGACCTCGGTCCACTGGCGCATCACCAGAATCACCTGGCCGCCGTCACCGTCCACCTGGCTGACCAGCGCGCGTTGGAAGGTCGGCAACGGCGAGGCCGCGACCGCGTCGCCCCGATCGACAGGCTCCAAGCGGAGTCTTCTGGCCGCGGCGGTCGCCTCAACGCGCAGCTGGGCATCCTGAGTTGTTCGGGCCAACCGTTCGGTCGGGCCCAGCGCACCTCGCCCGCGAGCGCCGAGCAGCGCTTTCAGGGCCAGGAGCTGGGTGGCCGAGTCGTCGGCGTGGAGCAGGGCGCGGAGCAACCACGTCGCTTCGGACTCGAGCTCATCGATCGCGCGCCCGACAACAGCCCGCCGCCGTTCGACGGGCAACGCGGCGAGGTAGCCGAGCACCTCCTCCAGGACCTGACCGTCTGGCGGCCAGGTCGAGCTTCCTTGGCGGATGGCCTCGAGCAGCGTCTGATCGGAGTCCGCGAGAGTCTCGAGGAAGAACAGTCGGTGCCGGTTGTCGGTCCACTCCGGCCAGCCGGCTCGCCGTTGGGCCCCGAACCGCACGATGTCTGGCACACCGCGGTTGTCGGCGATGCGTCTGAGGTGGCCGCTGAGCCGATCCGGGCGAGCGAACCCGACGAGCAGGTCGAAGGCAAGGCCGGGCGTTCGGGTCCGACCCTCGATCAGTCGGCGGGTCAACAGTTCCGGCAGTCGCACCCGGGCCTGCCACAGCCGCTCGCTGAGGACCGCGACCTGGGTCTCCGTCCCGCCCAGCGCGGCGGTCTCGATCTCGTCCAGGAGTCGCTCGATGTCGGCGTGCGTCAGGGCGAGCGGGACCGGCTTCCGCTTGTCACGCCTGCTTCGTCGTCTCGGCACGAGACCTCACCTAAGCTGTCGGGCGCCCGGATGGGAAGATCATAGCGGAGGACGCCGATGGCTGGGAGGCAGGCGGGCGTAGCCGACGCGCTAAGGTGCCTGGGATGTACGGAACTGAGCGAGGGGCAGGTGAGAGAGGTCGCCTGGACCCTGCAGAACGCGGAAGACGATGTCGAGAGCCTGGCCTGGGACGGTCGGCCGCCACTAGGCAGATTGGCGCGATCTCGGAGCAGGAGTTCAACTGGCGAAGCGTAAGCTGCTCGCGAGTTGAGCGCGGAAGCACGGGGGCGCTGGAGGCCGCACCCGCTTGTCTCCCCCGGACCGTGTATGGAGCCAGAATGCACGTAAGCTGGCTGAGTCCGAACCTGTCATGCTCGCCTACCCGGCCTC
The DNA here is from genome assembly GCA_035637315.1 of Chloroflexota bacterium. Lineage (GTDB taxonomy): Bacteria > Chloroflexota > UBA6077 > UBA6077 > JACCZL01 > DASPXK01. The sequence continues at coordinate 13,090 of DASPXK010000123.1, read as the reverse complement.
CCCAGCGAAGCGGCAGATCCGTTTGCGACCACCGGCCCGGGCGCCTCAACAAGACCCAAGCGCCGTACCGAGGTGTTCGACTGGCATAACCTGTCGAGCTCTGCGGATGTCAGATCAGAGTGCCGATCTCGTGCCGTGGCTTTCCGGCAACCCCGCGCGCTTCTCCTGCTCGTAGAGCCGCTCGGTGACGAACTCTTTGAGGAGGGTTTGGTAGCGCTGGTTCTTCAGCCTGGCCAATGCCTTGAGGCGGCGCAAGACGTACTGGTCCCCCTCTCCCATGCTTGGGAGAGGGGTCAGGGGCGAGGGTGCTGCCAAAACCAGAAACTTTGACGGCCACCCAGTGTCGCTTGCCCAACAGGCGGCCCCGCTGCTAGCCTGACACGCAGCCCGACATCCTGTAGGAGCGCGGCGTGAAGCTGTACGAATTCCAGGCCAAGGAGCTGTTCGCTCAGGACGGCATCCCGGTCCCGAGCGGGCGGATGGTGACCGATTCAGCGGGTGCGGCGGCGGCGGCGCGCGAGCTGGGACGCTGCGTGGTGAAGGCCCAGGTCCACGCTGGAGGGCGCGGCAAGGCCGGCCTCATCAAGCTCGCCGAGTCGCCCGAGCAGGCTAGCGAACTGGCCGGAAACATGCTCGGCCAGAGTTTCAAGGGTTTCCGGATTGGCCGACTTCTGATTGAGGAGGCCGTGGACATCGCGGCCGAGTTCTACCTGGCCGTGACTGTCGATCGGGCTAGCAAGTCGCCAGTCATGATCGCCAGCGCCATGGGCGGCGTCGACATCGAGGAGGTCGCGGCCGGCTCGCCCGGCAAGATCGCGAACTTGATCGTCGATGTAGCCTACGGGCCGTTCGACTTCCAGCTTCGTGACCTGGCCGCGCGGGCGGCCCTCGATCCGGGGATCGTCCGCCAGTTCGTCGACGTCGCCAGACGGCTCTACGGTGCCTTCCTCCGGTCGGACGCCTCACTGGCCGAGATCAACCCGCTCATGGTTACGCGCGACGGCAAACTCATCGCCGCCGACGCGAAGTTCGACGTGGACGACAACGCCCTATTCCGCCATCCCGAGCTGCTGCAATACAAGGAGGAGGCCGAGGAGGACCCGATCGAGGCCGAGGCCCACCGAAAAGGGGTGACTTACGTCCGTCTGGGCGGCGACATCGGGATCATCGGCAACGGGGCCGGGATCGTCATGTCCACGCTCGACCTGGTCGCGCGCGAAGGGGGCAAGCCGGCCAATTTCCTGGACATCGGCGGCGGCGCGCGGGCCGACCAGGTCCGCGAGGCGCTCGGGATCATCTTGATGGACCCGAACGTCAAGGGAGTGCTGTTCAACATCTTCGGCGGGATCACGCGCGGCGACGAGGTGGCCAAAGGCGTGCTGGAGGCCACCGCGAGCATGGACGTCAAGGTGCCGATGGTCCTGCGGATGGCGGGCACGCGCGCCGAAGAGGGGCTCAAGCTGCTGGAGGGCTCGGCACTGGTGCCGGCCGCCGAGCCGGTCGAGGCGGCCCGCAAGATCATCGCGTTGGCCAAGGGAGCCTAGCGGCATGGGGGTCCTGGTGGGGAAGGAGACCCGGCTGGTCGTCCAGGGCATTACCGGGCGCGAGGGCAGCTCCCACGCCGAGCAGATGCTCGAGTACGGGACGCCGCTAGTCGCCGGCGTCACCCCGGGCCGAGGCGGCTCCAAGTTCATGGACCGTGTGCCGATCTTCGAGAGCGTCGCGGACGCGGTCGAGACGACCGGGGCCAACACCTCGATTATCTTCGTTCCACCCCCATTCGCCGGGGATGCGATCTGCGAGGGGGTGGCGGCGGGTCTCAGGCTGGTGGTCTGCATCACAGAGGGCGTGCCCGTCATCGACACCTTACGCGCCACGCGCCTGATCACCCAGCGCGAAACGACCCGCCTGATCGGGCCGAATTGCCCCGGCGCGATGACGCCGGGCGAGGCGAAAGTTGGGATCATGCCAGCCAACATCTTCCGTCGCGGGAACGTGGGCGTCGTCTCGCGGAGCGGCACCCTCACCTACGAGGTGGTCGACCTGGTCTCCAAAGCCGGCCTGGGTATCTCGACCTGCGTGGGCGTCGGCGGCGACCCCGTCATCGGGACGACGTTCGTAGACGTGCTCAAGCTTTTCGCAGCCGACCACCAGACCGAGGCCGTGCTGCTGATTGGCGAGATTGGTGGCACCGACGAGGAGACAGCGGCCGAGTACATCAAGGCCGACTTCAGAAAGCCACTCTTCGCGTTCATCTCTGGCCGCTCGGCGCCGCCCGGCAAACGCATGGGGCACGCCGGCGCGATCATCTCGGGCGGGATGGGGACACCACAGGCCAAGGTGGCAGCATTCGAGTCGGCCGGCGTTCCGGTCGCCAACACGCTGGCCGAGATGGTGCAGATGGCCAAAGAGCGCTGAGAGCTCACAGCCACCAGCTATCAGCCTGCGGGAGTCGGTGCCGCGGGACGCGATATGTTTGCGGTGACTGCTGAAGGCTGATCGCTAATGGCTGATAGCTCGATTATCGAGCGCCTCCGCCGGGAAGGCCGGATGACGTTCGCCGCCTTTATGGAAGCGGCGCTGTACGGGCCGGGCGGGTACTACGCACAGCGGCCGGCGATTGGCGGCGTGGGCGCGGACTATTTCACCGCCCCGGAGCTGCATCCCGTCTTTGGGGCCCTCCTGGGGCGCCAGGTGGCCGAGGTCTGGGATGCCCTCGGACGCCGCCCGGGCTTCGACGTGGTCGAACACGGCCCGGGCACGGGCGCCCTGTGCCGTGACCTCCTGACCTGGGCCGCGCACGAGGAGCCCGATTTCGCGCGCGCCATTCGTTACCGGCTGGTCGAACGAAGCGCGCCGCTGCGCGAGCGCCAGCGCGAAACGTTGGGCGCGGCCGGCCTGCTGGACTCGAGGGTTGTATGGTCGGACGATTATCACCTAACCCCCCAGCCCCCTTCCCTAAAGGGAAGAGGGGGCCTGTCAAAGAGCTCCCCCTTCCCTTTAGGGAAGGGGGCTGGGGGGTTAGGTTCGCAACTCACCGGCTGCATCCTGGCCAACGAGCTGCTCGACGCGTTCCCGGTCCATCTGGTGGCCATGCGCCAGGGGCGGCTGCTGGAGCGCTACGTCGTGCTCGAGGGCGAGCGGCTGGCCCTCGTCGAGGATGAGCCCTCCACGCCGGCCCTCGGCGCGTACTTCGAGCAGCTTGGCTTACTGCCAGGCGAGGGCTGCCTGGCAGAGGTGAACCTGGCGGCGCTCGGCTGGACGGAGAGCACGGCCCAGAGCCTGGCCCGCGGGGCGCTGCTGGTCCTGGATTACGGCTACCAGGCTAGCGAGCTCTATGCCCCCGGCCGGCGCCACGGGACGCTGCTGTGCTACCGCGACCATCGGCTGGCGAGCGATCCGCTGGAGCACGTTGGCGAGCAGGACATCACCAGCCACCTGGACTTCACCAGCCTCGCGCTGGCTGGCGAGCGGGCCGGGCTGGTGACGGCCGCATTCGTCGACCAGGCGACGTTTCTCACCAGCCTTGGGCTACAAAACTACCTGGGTTTGCTCGACCGCGCACTGCTGGGCGCGATCGAGCATGAGGCAAACCGCCGAGCGCTGCTGGAGCTGGTCCGCCGCGACGGCCTGGGGGCGGTCAAGGTGCTCCTTCAGACCAGGGGCCTACCCGACTTCCGACCAAGCCGACTCGCGCAGTCGATGGGCCGCGCGCCGACCTGGCTCCCTCTTCTCAGCCCGGACCAGATGCGCCTGCCGGGCCCACTCGAAGTCGAGGGTTTCGGCGATCTGGAGGCCCAGTGGCGTGACTTCTGGACCGGCCGGGACGACCACGATGCTTGAGTGCCGGCTACGTCGGCAACATCGGAATCCAGCGAGATGAAACGGTCGGCGGCATTCTGGGCGCTGTTCGTGGTCATCCTGGCCGTGGCGCAGACGTCCTGCGCCGCCAGCCCGGCCTCGCCGCGGGCGGCTGAGAACTTCTCGGACCGCGCCCAGGCCCTCCGCACTACTGGGACCAAGCCAAGTCCCTGGCGCAGGCCCTTGGGGGCACCGCCGCCGACGCCAGCGAGCCCTATAAGGAAACGCTCAGACAAGTGGTCTTCTTAGACTCGGCCGATGGGTCTCTGTACGGCAAGCAATACATCCTGCGTAAGCGCACTGAGATCTCAGGCGACGAGCTTGCACCGCGCTACGAGCTGACTCTCAAGTACCGACAGACAGACCTCGATCTCGCCGCCCAACAACCTCTACATTCGCGAGGCTCAGGCCGACCTGGGAACCATCGATTTTGGCGGCTTCGTCGCGAGCGTCGTTCTCGCGGTCTGGTATGACCAGGCCACCAACACCGGTTTGATCGGCGAGCTCTCTTATGCGTATGAACTGCCGCGAAGCGGCGGCCTGCCGCCTGAGTCGCTCCAACGCTGCGACCAGTTCTTCGAGCAGCTTCAGACGGGGCTTCCCGACTGGGTGGAGCTTGGATCGACGAAGAACGCCGTCGTCTACGGGTCCGGCGGCAAGAATCTCCCAACCGAGGACTAAGGCCCGGCGGACGACCTCTCGCTGATCCGGCTGGCTCTAGTCGCTCGTAGTGGCCGTTAGCGAATGGTAATCGTTGCGCAAACAATATCTCGGGCGATAGGTTAGTCGAGGCGCCAACGCGCCAGGCAATGGTCCGTTTGACTGTCGATGTACACTGGTGACGCCGACGAGCGAACCGCGGGGGTAGGACTGATGAAAACGCTGCTCTCTCCGCAATGGCGGGTCTTCTATCTGACGATCCTGGTGGGGCTGATAACCGGGAGCATCACGACGGTCACCGCCACGTGGATGGTTGGCGACCCGTCGATGGCCAAGCCGAGCTACTGGGTCTTCGTGGTCATCGCGAGCATGATCGCGGTCGGGTTCCCCCACTACGTGCTGTTCAAGGTCGCCCTTCGACGCCAGCTGATTCGCTTTCTGAACCTGTTCTACACCGCGGTCGAGCGCCCAGCGCCCAAACTGGAGCACTGGTCCCGCTCGCGCGAGCTGGACGACCTCGATGCTCTGTTCGCGCAGCTCCTGGCGGAGCTGCGCCAGTACATCGATCGGGCGGTCAGTCGCGGCGTGGAGCTGGAGCGGCTCCAACGCTACTTCAGCCCGGCCGTCGTCCAGCACCTGTTCGAGGAGCAGGGCGGCCCGACGATGGACGACGTCTCGAAGATGCGGGTCACGGTCCTGTTCTCCGATATCCGAGGCTTCACGCCGATGTCGGCCCGTCTGAGCCCGAACGAGGTCGTCGAGTTCCTCAACGAATATTTCACCATCATGATCGAGGCGGTCCAGCGCGAGCGGGGCACAGTCTTGAAGTTGATCGGCGACTCGGTGATGGCGGTCTTTGGCGCGCCGGAGTCGGCCCCGGACGACACCGACCGCGCGCTGCGGGTCGGCTGCGCCATGCAGGCCGAGTATGAACGCCTGGAGCAGGTGTGGCGCTCGAAGGGCAGGCAGCCACCGGTCGGGATGGGGGTGGGCATCAACCGCGGCGAGGTGGTCGTGGGCAACATCGGCTCGCCGCAGCACCTGGACTACACCGTCATCGGCGATACCGTGAACGTGGCCAGCCGGCTGTGCGGGGTTGCGAAGGCCGGCCAGGTGCTGATCGCCGCCGACACGGTGTCAGAGCTCGGCAAGGTGGACGAGATCGAGCTTCAGGCCGTTGGCGAGGTCTCGCTCAAAGGCAAGGATGAGCCCGTGGCGGTGTTCGAGGCACGCCTCAGCGCCGCGACCGCAGTCAGCGATTCGCCCGCGCGAGCATAACAAGACCACTGCTACTATTGTTGACGCATACTACGAGCCTATTGCCAACGTGCCAGGTCTATGCTAGCATTGCGGGCCAACGGTCGGCGTAGCCTCAGCCGTTCGTTCGGGCTTCGCGGAGGTGCCTTGAATGAAGATCGTGAGTATCACCGAACTGCGTCAGGATGCCACTCGGGTGGTGCAGCAGGCGCAGAGACCGGGTGGCGACGTCGTGCTGATCGTGCAGCGCTCAAAACCGGCGGCGTACATCCTGGGCGCCGCCCACTACGAGGAGCTTCAAGCCGAGTTGAGGCAGCTCAGGCGCGCCGAACTACTGCGCGACGTCGCCGAAGCCGAACAGGAAGTGCGGCGCGGCGGTCTTAAGGCGTACGACGATATCGACGAGATGATGCGGGACTTGGACTTGGAGGAAACCACCGATGCTGGAGATCACTCCCGGCTATCAGTGTGAGGCTCGTTCCAACTTCGGCGTTTCGCCGACGGCGAAAGAAGCTCACCCGTCTGCAGCGCGCGGCGCTTGCTCGAGCGTTGGGCCGATTTAGGGCCGATCCGTTCGACCCGCTGCTCCGGACCCACAAACTTTCGGGTGAGCTGGCTGGGAAGTGGTCGTTCTCGGCAATGCATGACCTGCGGGTGGTCTGCGTCATCGAGGGCGGCACGGCGTATCTCCTCGCTATCGGGACTCACGACGAGGTCTATTAGCTCGTTTCCTGAGACGCTTTCACCCGCGCTGCTCGCGATGGAAGGGGAGGCCGAGGCCGGCCGGGGCGCCGCTCTGGCGGAGGTTGAGCCGGCTGGCGATCAACGGCAGGGTGATGATCGGCGCCAGGTAAGGGAAAACGCCGAGCAGGTACTGGGCGCCAGGGAAGGGGGCGGGCAGGCGGAATTGGGCCGCTTCGAAGCCACCGAACAGCAGCGTCCCCGCGATCGCCCAGAGCGGGTGCCAGTTGGCGAAGGTCACCAACCCCAGCGCGATCCAGCCCCGCCCGCCGGTCAGGCCTTCGGTCCAGGCCCCGATGACCGACAGCGACAGCACACCGCCGGCCAGGCCCATCAGCATCCCACCCACCACGATCGCACCAAAGCGGTAGCGGTCGACCGAAATGCCCATCGAGTCGGCCGCGGCCGGGTCCTCGCCGACGGCGCGCAGATGCAGGCCAAGGCGGGTTTTGTACAGTACCAGCCAGGTGACAACCGCCAGCAAGTAGCAGAGATAGATGAACGAGCGCTGCTGAAACAGCGCCTCGCCCAGGTACGGGATCCCACCCAGGAGCGGCACGACTAGCCGCTCGTCGATCGCGGCCGCGCGCTGGTTGACGTACGGCCTGCCGTACAGCCGGCTCAGGGCATCGCCCAGGAACACCAGGATCAGGCCCAGCACGAACTGCTGCTCCTGGGTGACGCGGACCTTGACCAGCGGCACTGCGTGGGTCAGGCACAGCGCCCCGCCGACCAGCGCGCTGGCGGCAAGCCCCCAGACGGGATCGCCACTCTGGAAGGCGACGGCGTAGCCGACCATCGCGCCGAACACCATCACCCCCTCGACCCCAAGATTGGTCGCGCCTGATTTCTCGGTGACGATCGCTCCCAGGGTGGCCGGCAGCAGGACCGCTCCGGATCGCACCAGCACCGCCAGGAAGGCCACGAGAGCGTCAGGGTCCATGGCCGCTCCGCGGCGGGGGCAAGGGGAAGGGGGATAGGGGAAGGGGATGCTCCACACTTGACCCCTTCCCCCTTCCCCCTTGCCCCCGGCTCAGCGCCTGGGCGTTGATCAGGCCGTACAGCAGCGCCCAGAGCATCACGCCTGACAGGGCGGACGGTAGCCCGAAGCGGATCTGGAGCTGATCGCCCCCGACCAGCAAGCCGGCCACCAGGAAGCTGCAGAGGGCGGCGCCGGCCGGCCTCAGCAGGCCCAGCGAGGCGACCAGGATGGCCGTGTAGCCCAGGTCCTGCGTGATTCCCGACTCCAGGCGATGGTTCAAGCCGGCCACCTCGCTGGCGCCGGCCAGGCCAGCCAGGCCGCCGCTGATCGCCGCCACCATCAGGATCGTCCGCGACACATTCACTCCCAGGTGACGAGCGGTCCCCAGGCTCTGGCCAACGAAGGATATCTCCAGCCCCCAGACGGTCCGCCCGAGCAATACCGCGACCCCGAGCATCGCCAGCGAGCCGAACAGCAGGCCCAGGTGGACGTTGGTCTCGCCCAGCCGAGGCAGCCAGAAGTCCTGAGCCAGCAGCGCCGTGCCAGGAAAGCCGCGCCCGCCAGGGTCCTTCCAGTAGCTGATACTGAGGAAGTCGGTGATTCGGGCGGCGACGTAATTGAGCATCAGGCTGACGATGATCTCCGGCGCACCGAAGGCCACCCGAAGCACCCCGGGCACCAGCGCCCAGAGCGCACCCACCAGCACGGCGCCCACGAGCATGAGCGGCAGTATCAGCCAGCCCGGCCCGTCCGGGTGGTACAGGCCGATCCCGGACGCGGTGACGGCGCCCATGAACATCGCCCCGTTCAAGCCGATGTTCCAGAACCTGGCCCGAAAGGCCACCAGCAAGCCCGCGCTCAGCAAGAGCAAGGGCGTCGCCCGCGCGACGGTCCGATTCAGTCCCTGAGCCGTGCCGAACGCCCCGCCGGCGATGGCGAGCATGGCCGCCAGCGGGTCCTGCCCCAGCGAGACCACGAAAGCACCGAAGACCACGAGTGCGCCGACCAGGACGCCGAACCAGACCAACCCGTGAGGAATGAGGGGTGAGGAATGAGGAATGAGAGGAGTGGCCTCATTCCTCATTGCTCATTCCTCGTTCCTCGTCTCGCCGCTCATGAGCAGGCCGATCCGTTCCGGGTCGGCCTCGGCCCGGCCCAGGACCGTCACGATCCTGCCACGGCGCATGACGGCGATCCGATCGCACAGCAGCGCATCCCCCACCTCACCGGTTATCCACACGACCGCCGCGCCGCGGTCGCGATGGGCGAACAATGCCTGTTGGAACTGGAGCGTAGAGGGCGGGTCCAGGCCCCGCGTAAAGTTGTCCGCCACGATCAGTTTGGGCTGGCCGTCCAGCTCGCGGGCCACGATCACCCGCTGCTGACTGCCACCGGACAGATGGCCGACGGGAGTATCGGGTGACGGGGTCTGGATTCGGTACTCCCGAATCAGCCGCTCAGCACTGGCCCGGATCGCGCCGTGGTCGACCCACCCGCGACGGCTGAAGGGCGGCTGAGCGTAGCGCCGAAGGGCCAGGTTGAGGGCCACGCTCTGGGACAGGACGAGACCAACCTCCCTTCGATTTTCGGGCACGTAGGCCACCCCAAGACGAGCGACCCGGCGGGCCGACAGGGAGGCGACGTCGTGGCCGTCGACCGTGATCCGACCGGAGTAGCCGGCGAGGTGGCCGGTGATCGCCTCAGCCAGGTGGGTCTGGCCGTTGCCGGAGACCCCGGCGATGGCCACCGCCTCGCCGCCTTTGACCGACAGATCGACCCCGGCCAGGCAGTCGGCAACGTGCAGGTCGCCAAGCGTCAGGCCGCTCACCTCCAGGACGGCCCGCTCGGCCCCGCCGGACCCTGGCGCTGCCGAGACGGCGCCGCCGGCGAGCTCGCCCATCATGAGACGAACCAGCTCCTGGCGGCTGATCTCTGCGGCGCCGAAAGTGGACACGACTCGGCCAGCCCGCATGACCGTGACACAGTCGGCGTAGCGCATCACCTCGTCCAGCTTGTGTGTGATCAGGACCACTGTTCGGCCCTCCGCGGCGAGGCGGCGAATGGCGTGGAAGAACGTGTCGACCTCGGTTGGCGCCAGGTTGGCCGTCGGCTCGTCCAGGATGATGATCGTGGCCCCATGGTGGAGCAGTTTGACGAGCTCGACCCTCTGGCGGCGGCCGATCGGGAGCGTCCAGATCGGGCTGTCGGGATCTATCGCCAGTCGATAGCGCTCGGAGAGCCACGCGGCCAGCCGACGAAAGTAGCGCTGGAGGGTCAGGAATCGCGGCTCGCGGTGCCCCAGCGCCACATTCTGCGGAGCGGTGAAGCGGGTGACCAGGCGCTGCTCCTGGTGGACCATCCCAATCCCGAGCCGTTTGGCGTCGCTCGGCGACCGGATCTGGACGACTTGCCCGTCTAGTGAGACCTCGCCCTCGTCGGCGCGGTAGACGCCGGCCAGCACGTTCATCAGGCTGGTCTTGCCCGCCCCATTCTCGCCCAGCAGCGCGTGGACCTGACCCTGCGCAACGGCCACCGACGCGTCGTCGATCGCGACGACCGGGCCGAACCGCTTACTGACATGTCGGAGTGAGACGGAGGGCATCGTAATGCCGGGTGTGAGGCTCCAGTTCAGTAGCGAAGCCGGACTATTTGTCATCCTGAACGTCAGTGAAGGATCCACGGCCCGCGCAGCGCACTTGTTCCGGGCACGGATCCTTCACTTCGTTCAGGATGACAATCGGATTCACGATGACGGTTGGCTATTGGAATTCACAACTTATAGCCCGCCGCCAGGCTACACTGTCTGTTCGCAACCCCTGTGGCAAGAGGTGGAAGATGCCCACACCCTCCATGACCCTGGAGGTTGCCGGCCGCGAGGTCAAGGTCACCAATCCTGACAAGGTGTTCTTCCCGCACATCCGCAAGACCAAGCTCGACCTGGTCCAGTACTATCTCAGCGTGGCCGAGGGCGCCCTGCGCGGCGTCCGCAACCGCCCCATGGTCCTGAAGCGATTCCCGAACGGCGCCGAAGAGGAGCCGTTCTTCCAAAAGCGGGCCCCGGCCGAACGGCCGCCCTGGGTGCGAACCTGCCTGATTCGGTTTCCCAGCGGCCGCAGCGCTCAGGAGGTCGTGTGTATCGACGCCGCTGACCTGGCCTGGGTCATCAATCTCGGCTGCATCGACCTGAACCCCTGGCCTGTCCGGACCGACGACGTCGACCACCCCGACGAGCTGCGGATCGACCTCGATCCGACTCCACAAGCCTCCTGGGCGGATGTGCGGCAGGTAGCGTTGGAGGCGCATAAGGTGCTGGACGAACAGGGCCTGGTGGGCTTTCCGAAGACGTCCGGCTCGCGCGGCATCCACGTCAACGTGCGGATCCAGCCGAACTGGTCGTTCACGCAAGTCCGCCGTGCCGCTCTGGCCCTGGCCCGCGAGGTCGAACGGAGGAGGCCAGACCTGGCGACCTCAGCCTGGTGGAAGGAGGAGCGGCACGGCGTCTTCATCGACTACAACCAGAACGCGCGTGACCGTACCGTCGCCTCCGCCTACTCGGTCAGGCCGACCAGGGACGCGCGCGTCTCCTGCCCGCTGCTGTGGGAGGAGGTGGCTGAGGTCGATCCGGCCGCCTTCACCATCGACACCGTGCCGCCGCGGTTCGCCAGAATGGGCGATCCCGCGGCCGCGATCGACGAGCACGCAGGCAGCCTCGAGGGGCTGCTCGATCTGTCCGCGCGTGACGAGGCCGGCGGACTGGGCGACGCGCCCTGGCCACCGCATTTTCCAAAAATGGCCGGCGAGCCCGCTCGCGTTCAGCCTAGCAAGCGGCGTCAGACACCGAAGATCTCCTGAAGCTCGAACGGCACGGCCGCGACCAGCTGGTCATAGGTGCACTCGGAGGGCGGTTTGTCGGGTCGCCAGCGCGCGAACGTCGCGGCATGGCGGAAGCGATCGCCCTGCAGATGGTCGAACGTGACCTCGCAGACCAGCTCCGGCCTGAGCGGCTCCCAGGACAGGTCCTTGCCCTGGCTCCATCGGCTTGGGCCGCCGGGCGTCCTGCCGCGCCCGAACCCGGCCGGCCCAGGCTCGCCACGATACGGCTCGAGCACCGACAGCAGCTCCCTGCGTTGGGCGTGATTGAAGCTGGACGTGTGGCCGACGTGGTGCAGGACACCAGCGCCGTCGTACAGCCCCAGGAGCAGTGAGCCCACCGACTTCCCTTCTTCAACGCGGTTCCACCGAAACCCGCCCACGACGCAGTCAGCAGTCCGCTGGTGCTTGATCTTGAGCATCGTCCGATCGCCCGGCTGATACGGCTGGTCGACCCGCTTGGCGATGACGCCGTCGAGCCCAGCACCCTCGAAGCGCTCGAACCACTCCCGGCCCGTCTTATGGTCGGTGGTGGCCGGAGTCAGGTAGAGCGGCGGCGAGCGGACCGCGAGCAGCTCTTCCAGACGCCGGCGTCGGTCGGAGAATGGCACGTTCATCAGGTCATCGCGCGCCGCGGCCAGCAGGTCGAAGGCGACGAACGAGGCCGGCGTCTGCGCCGCCAGCATCTTGATCCGTGAGGCGGCCGGGTGGATCCGCAGCGAGAGGGCATCCCAGTCGAGGCCATCTGGCCCCGCTATGACCACCTCGCCGTCGACGACGAGGCCGGGCGCCAGCGCCTGGCGTAAACCCTCGTCCAGCTCCGGAAAATAGCGGCTGAGCGGCTTCAGGTCGCGGCTCTGGATGAGCATCTCGTCTCCATCCCAGAAGACGATTGCCCGAAAGCCATCCCACTTCGGCTCATAGAGCCAGCCGCTGCCCTGCGGCATCTCGCGCGTGAGCGCCGCGAGCATTGGCCTGATCGGCGGTTGGACAGCTAAATGCACATTCCCTCCGTTACGCGTTCAACCGCGGAGGGCGCAGTTGCTCGCGGAGGAAGAGTGAAAGACCCCCTCTGAGCTCCTCTGCGTCCTCCGCGGTTTCCGTGACGTCGTTCTATGGTTTGGGTGAGCCGACCACGTTCTCGACGAACCACTGGCCGCGGTCGTCGTAGAGCGCGGCGATGTCCGGCTTGCCCTGGACCTTGAGTTGGCCGGTATTGTCCTTGATCGGGCCGGTGAAGACCGTCTCGAAGCTTTTCTGGCCGGACTTGAACGCGGCTAGCTCGTCGTTATAGAGCTTCTGGACCTGGTCGCGGCGGGGGTGATTGGCGAGGGCCTCGATATTCAATGGGGCGACGCCGACCGCCCCATCCTTCATCGAGCCCATCCAGTTGCCGTACTCCCTGGGGATGGTCACCTTGCCGGCCTGGGTCCAGGCGCCGGTGCAGACCGCCTCGGCGGTCGGCTTGTTGTGGACAGCCCAGTTCCAGGTCGCCGCGGTCAGGGTCGCTTTGGGGGCGATCTCGTTCATGTCGGCGTCGTAGGCGATGCCCCACTTGCCGGCCGCCTGAGCCGCCAGCTGGGCCGACGGCGAGTCCTGGTGCTGGGTGATCAGGGCGGCACGGACCGGATTGTCCAGCAGCGACTCGGCGGCCTCCTTCTCGAGCTTCAGGTCGAACCAAGTGAGGGTCCAGCGGTTGTGGACCTTGGCCGTCGCATT
>DASPXK010000122.1:0-13926 GCA_035637315.1 Chloroflexota bacterium | reverse complement strand
CTCGTGCTGCTCCTGTTTCAGGAAAGTGCGGGCGTCGCGGACGTCCGCAAGCAGCGCAAGGCGTACCCGATCGACCCCTTGCTCGCTCGGCTGCCCGCCCGCCTGTCGGCTGGAGCTTACGAGCCCGATGCCTCCCGAGTTGCCGAGGCCGTTCTGGCAACCGCCATTTTTCGATCTGTCGAAGGCGACCACGTGGATCGGTTCGGACGACCGGGCCGGCTCTTCTTCTATCGCACGCCCAACGGCACCGACGTGGACTTCGTCGTCCAGCCGGGCTGCCGCGCGGCCGAGTCCAAATACGTCGATACGCCATCGACGCGGGCCACGCGTGCAATGCTGACGAAGTTTGGCGGCGGGCTGCTCTTGACGCGTGGAGCCGTCGATTTCGAGCGCCCGGACGTCACAATCATGCCAGCTGCCCTCTTCGCCTGGCTGCTCGACCAGAAGGGGTGAGATGTGACGCGCTGGAGCTCGTGAGCGCGGGCGCCGCCGTACTCTCATGCGGGTCCGCCGAACCCCGACTCCTACACCAGGAAATACCGCTGGGTCAGGGGGAGCGTCTCGGCGGGAGGCAGGTCGACGAGGCGGCCGTCAATGGTGACATCGAGTGTCTCGCGGTCGACCCGGACGGCGGGGGAGGCCTGGTTGTGGAAGAAGTTGGCCTTGGTGAGTCGGCGCGCGTTTTGGACCGCCACCAGCCTGCGGCGCAGCGCAACCCGCTTGGCCAGGCCGTTGTCGATCGAGGCCTGGGACACGAAGGCGACCCCGAGTGAAGCCGGCGCCGCGCCGAACGAGCCGAACATTGGGCGATAGATCTGTGGCTGGCCCAGGCGGGTACTGTCGTTGCCGGAGCCGACCGGCCCCCAGACGACGAAGCCAGCTTTCAGCACCAGCTGCGGCTTGACGCCGAAGAACTCCGGCCGCCAGAGGACCACGTCGGCCAGTTTGCCGGGCTCGAGCGAGCCGACCTCGTGGGCCAGACCCTGGGCGATAGCCGGGTTGATGGTGATCTTGGCGAGGTAGCGCAGGATGCGAGCGTTGTCGTTCCGGCCGCCGGACTCGGCCACTTCTTTCATGCGGTGAGCCATCTGCCAGGTCCGCGTGGCGACCTCGCCGATGCGGCCCATGCCCTGTGAGTCTGACGAGACGATGCCGATCGCGCCCTCGTCGTGCAGGACCGTCTCGGCCGCTACGGTGCCGGCCCGCGCCCGCCAGCGGACCGCCGCGTCGTCCTCTTTCAGAAACGGGTGCATGCGGTGGACAACCAGCTTCATGTCCGGGTACTCGGCCACCGTGTTCACGGTGTAGGGCAGCGTCGGCGTGGTCGAGGAGCCCAGCACGTGGGGCTGGCTGACCAGCTCGAGGACGTTGGGGTGACCGCCCCCCGTCCCCTCGATGTGGTAGGCGTGGATGGTCCGCCCGGCGATCGCGGCCAGCGTCTCCTCGAGCTCACCTGCCTCCTGGTGTGAGTCGGTGTGCAGGCAGACGGGCACGTCATAGCGCTCGGCGACGGCCAGAGCGTTGTCGATCACCGTCGGGTAGCCGGCCGTGTCCTCATGGATCTTGAGCCCGGCCGAGCCCATCTCCAGGTTGCGCTCGATCGCCTCGCGCCCAGCGGCGCTCCCGCGGCCGAGCAGGGCCACGTTGATCGGGACCTCTTCCCAAGCCTCCAGGAGACGGTGAAAGTTGTAGGCAGGATTGACGCCCAGATCCGAGACGTGCCCGTACCCCATCCCGACGATGGTGGTCGTGCCGGCCGACAGCGCGGCCGGAATCAGGCTGGTGGTGGCCAGGTGAACGTGGCTGTCGACGACGCCGGGCGTGGCGATCATGCCCTCCGCCATGATCCAGCCCGTGTTCGACCCGGATACCAGCTCGACGTCGTCGGTGATGTCCGGATTGCCGGCCCGCCCGATCCCGACGATCCGCCCTTCCTTGATCCCGATGTTAGCCTTGAAGATGCCCAACACCGGGTCGATGATCAGCGCTCCGCCGACGATCAGATCGAGCGTGCTGTCTTGGCCGGGCCGGCTGGTCATCTGCATGCTGTCGCGGATCGTCTTGCCGAAGCCCCACAGCAGCTCGTCGCCGGGCGCGGTCTCGTCCCGCTCCACCTCGGCCAGCAGGTTGGTATCGCCAAGACGGACCCGGTCGCCCGCGGTCGGCCCATACAGCCGAGCGTACAGGCGGCGGTCGATCTCGAACGGCATGCTTACAACGCCCTGTCCAGGAAGCCTCGCGCCCTCAGCCTGGCCAGCGCAACGACCTTGCTCTCGGGCGTGAGTGGGCCCGCGACCAGGCCGTTGAAACCGTACACTTCGCGTTTGCCGCCGTAATCCACCAGGCGGACCTCCTTCTGCTCGCCGGGCTCCCAGCGAACAGTCGCCCCAGCCAGGATGTCCAGACGCATCCCGAACGCGGCCGCACGGTCGAACTCGAGGCGTGGATTCGCCTCGAGGAAGTGGAAATGCGAGCCGACGTGGACCGGCCAGACCGACGCATTGCGCACGCGGAGCTTCACGGTGCGCCGGCCGGCGTTCGCCACGATCGGTGCGTCGCCATGGATTATCTCGCCGGGGATCATTGGTTCGCTCTCGCCGCCCCTCATCACTTGATCGGCTGGTGGACGGTCAGAAGCTTGGAGCCATCAGGGAAGAGCGCCTCGACCGGATGAAGGGGAGCATCTCGGGCACTCCAGATACAGGCCGCGAAAGACCCGACGGCAGAGTAGCAGTTCCAGGCGAGTGACTGCGCCCTTGGGGCGCAGGCGCCAGGCCTGGCATACTCCGTGATGACCTTCGAGGTTCTCGGCCCGATCAGTGCCATCGAGCAGATCGCCCTCGGCAGGTCGATTCGCGAGTTGGCACGGCTACGCAGAGTCTATGGCGCCGGTCGCTGGCGGAAGCTCAAGGGGATCACGAGTGTCCGCCTCGCCGACGGGGCCGTCCTGAGGGCCGAGGTCCACTGGGTCGCACAGAACTGAAGATCAAACGCTTCCTGGATGAGTGACGATGTCGGCGGGTGAGACGCGGCCACGCTTCCTCATCTGCATAAGAAATGAGGGCTACGCCGCTGCGCTCGAGCTGCGGAAGGTTTATCAGGCCCTGCCCGACGCTGTGGCTGCGGAGCGGCGCTTCGTGCGCGTTGTCGACGAGTCGGGCGAAGACTATCTCTATCCCGAAGAGTACTTTGTTCCCATCGAGCTTCCGCGGGCCGCCGCCCGCGCCTTCGCGCGAGCCTCCTGACCGAAGTTTCTCCGCTCAGCATAGGTTGACCGTCGGCCGGCGGCCGCACGCTGGGCAGGGAAGGCTCAAGGCACCACCTCTTGCGGCGTGCCTTCGTCCAGACCCCGAACGGCCCGGCGCCCGTTGCCCAAAAGTCCCCGTTTAGGATGGGCTTCTGGCAAAGCCGGAGCTGGGGAACACGTGCGCTAGGTGGGGTCAGGTCTCTCACTTGATCGGCTGGTGGACGGTCAGCAGCTTGGAGCCATCGGGGAAGAGCGCCTCGACCTGGATGAAGGGGAGCATCTCGGGCACGCCTTCCATCACCTCGGCGCGACTCAGGACCCGGCTGCCCAGCTCGACGACCTCGGCGTACGGACGGCCCGCACGCGCCTCCTCGAGCAGCTCATCACAGATCAGGGCGACCGACTCCGGATGATTGAGCCTCAGCCCCCGCGCGCGGCGGCGGCGGGCCAGCTCGGCCATCGTGAAGATCGTCAGGCGATCCTGCTCGCGGGGCGTCAACTTCATCGCACAACCAGTGCCCAGTCACGCGTCACGGGTCGCGAGTCAGTAGGCTACCGCATTATGCCGCTGTCGACGATGATCGTCTGGGCGGTCAGACTGTCGTTGCGGAGGCATTCGAGGGCGGCCGACGCGATGTCGGCGGGCGGCACGGTCCGCTTGAGGAGCGCATTCTGCTCGGCGGCTCGCTTCTGCTCCTCGCTGAACTGCTCGCCCCAGCGCGTGAGGACGAGGCCCGGCGCAACCGAGTTGACTCTGATGCTGGGCGCCAGCGCAACGGCCATACAGCGAGTCAGTTGGATCACGGCGGCCTTGGAGACGGCGTAGGCTATGCTGCTGCCGCTCGCCCTGAACCCCGCCACGGACGAGATGTTGACAATGCTGCCGCCGCCCGAGCGGCGCATCGGCTCGGCGGCCGCCTTGCAGCACAGGAACGTGCCCTTGACGTTGACCGCCATGATCCTGTCCCAGGATTCCTCGTCCATGTTGTCCAGGTCAGGCATCGGTACGAACTTGGTCGTCCCGGCGTTGTTGACCAGTACGTCCAGCCGGCCCAGCTCGTCGACGGTCCGCCCCACCATAGCCTGAACCTCATCCGCACGCGAGACGTCGGCGCGGACCGGAATCGCCTGCACACCACGATCCCGAAGCTCCCTGGCCGTGGCTTCGGCATCCGCCTCGGAGCGGGAGTAGTTGACCACCACGTGGGTCCCGGCGGCGGCCAGCCCCGCCGAGATCGCCTTGCCGATCCCGGTCCCGCCACCAGTCACGATCGCCACTTTACCAGCCAAGTCCATCGTACGCCCCCTTTGTCGACTCGCGAGTCGCAGGCTCCGAGGGCAAAGATTCGGCGTTCTGGAGCGTAATGTCAAGTCCACCCGCGGCAGGCCGCGACCATTCGCTGCGCTTCGCACAGTCGTTGCCGTGCGAACGGGATGCGCGTGTGATAGAGTGGGCAGGCCCCCCTCGCGTCACGGTCCCCGGGTTCCAAGTCCCTGCGTGGTGACCTCGATGCGCTCCTCACGCATTCTCGCGCTTCGCATGGCGCCAATATTCGTCCTGGTTGTCGCGCTAAGCGATCCAGACGTCGTTGGAGCGCAAGAGATCACAGCCAGCACGGAGCGCTCGGCGGATGACGATGAGACGGCCGCGGGCTGCGACGGCGACGAGCGGATCTCCTACGCCCCGCCCCAACCCCTGGTTGGGCAGACGCTGCTGGTCTCGCTCGAGTCGAGCCGGCCACGCGCGGACCTCTCGTTAGGCGGCGCGCCTGCCGCAACGCCGTCGGGCGAGCGCCAGACCGAGTTGGGGTACGCCAGTGATTTCTCGATCCCGCTAGACCAGCCAGGGCGGTACGACCTCCAATTCATGGTCGACCCGACCACGTCCTGCGCCTCGGCGACGGTCGAAGTAGGGCCTGGGGCCTCGGACGAGCCGCCTCCAGATGAGGGCGCGGAGAGATCGGCAGCCTCAGAACCGGTTGTCTCGGTCGTCGCCCCTTTCCTCGACCCCGGCGAACCGCCCGTGGCGCGTCTTCAGGAGCGGCCCGCCGATAGCTCCTCAACAGGCGCGACAGCACCCGCCTCGCGGATTACCGCGCTTGGCGCGGTACGCCCCACCGAGTCGCTTACCACCACACAGACGCGGTCGCCCACTCGCACGCCAACCCCGGACGTCGACCCGACCTCCACCCGAACGCCCGAGCCGGATAGCGGGCCGACGCCGACGCACACTCCGCGGCCAACGAGGACACCGACGCCGGCCCCGCCCCGAACATCGACACCCGAACCCACCGACTTGCCGACCGCGACTCTCATCCCGACCTGGACACCAGTCCCAACCTCGACGCCCCAGCCCACGGCGACGCCGACGCCCGAGGCCCCCGTGATCGTGGGCACCCAGCCGGGCAGCGCGATCTGTCGGAGTGAGCTGTTGATCGTGGGTCGCGGATTCGGCTCAAGTCAGCGAGCCGTGAGCGGCCAGGTCCGGATCACCGGCGTCTCCGTTCAAGACTATCTCAGCTGGTCGGCATCCGAGATCCGCGTCGTCGTCCCCGCCACCGTCAGGCCCGGCAACGACGGATCGCTCGACGTGGACGTCGCCGGCCGCACCGCGCATTACGCTTTACGAGTCTCGTGCTAGCGCGGGCTCGTAGTGGGCGCTTTAGCGCCTGAAGCGCACTGAAGTGCGCACTACGAGCGCGAAGTCCAGCTCGCTGCCGCGCTGAGAGCCAAGAGTTGGCCGCGGCGTACCGAGTTGACGCCCTTCGCCTGCAGCCAGTAAGGTTCTTAGCGCTGTTCTGATTGGCCACGGGCTATCTGCTGCAGACGAAAAATCGAGCGAGGATAACGCGTGCTGAAGATCCGATTGCGCCGTACCGGGGCCCGCAAACGCCCCACTTACCGGCTGGTGGTGGCCGAGTCGACCGCCCCGCGCGACGGCCAGTTCGTCGAGATCATCGGCTTCTACGATCCGCTGACCGACCCGGCGACTGTACGCATCGACGGCGACAAAGCCAAGGTGTGGCTGAGGAAGGGCGCCCAGCCCACCGAACGCGTGGCCAGACTGCTGTTCCGAGAGGGCCTCATCGAGGGCGGCAACGCCCCCTGGGCGATCGCGCGGCCCGCCCCAGCCGTCGAAGAGCCACCCAAGAAACCGCGCGCTCGACGCACGCGCGCGAAGAGCGCCGAGCCGCAGGCGGCAGCGCCACCGGCCGAGGAGCCGAGCGCGACTGAACCCACAGCCGAGGCGACGGCCTCCGGGGCGCCCGCGGAGTAGCGCCGGTGCACCAGCTGGTCGAGTATCTGGCCAGGTCGCTCGTCGACGAGCCGGACGCGGTCAACGTCGAAGAGGTCGACGCCGGCCGAGTGACCGTGTACGAGGTCACCGTGGCCGAGGACGACGTCGGCAAGCTGATCGGTCGCCAGGGCAAGGTGATCCGGGCGGTCCGCTCGCTGGTCAAGGCGGCCGCGACGCGCCAGGGGATTCGGGTCGACGTCGACGTCATCTAGCAAGGAATGAGGGATGAGGCATGAGGCATGAGCGGTCGACGACTCATTCCTCGTTCCTCATCCCTCATTCCTTCTGACTCGTTTCTGACTGTCGCGCGAGTCGTTCGGCCGCATGGGACGGCCGGCGAGCTAGCTTGCGAGATTATCACCGAGTTCCCGCAGCGCTTCCGCAAGACGGCGACGCTGTACATCGCGACGGAGGGTGCTCTCTTTCCGCGCCCGTATCCGGTCCAGCGGGCGCGTCTGGTGCGTCGCGGGGCCGGCACGCAGCTTCTCCTGAAGCTCGAGGGGGTCGACGACCGCGACGGCGCCGAGGCCCTGCGCGGGGCGCTGGTCCAGGTGGCCGAGAGCGAAGCGTGGAAGCTGCCGCCGGGCCGCTTCTACTGGCATCAGATCATCGGGCTGCGAGCGGTAACGACCGAGGGCGATGAGCTTGGCAGGGTGGCCGAGATCCTGGAAACCGGCGCAAACGACGTCTACGTCGTCCAGAGCGAGCGCGGCGAGCTGCTAGTGCCCGCTATCAAAGAGGTCATCAAGCGGATCTTGCCCGAAGACGGCATGATGGTGGTCAAGCTGCTGCCCGGAATGAGGGATGAGGAATGAGGAATGAGTCCGTCGAATTCCCCCTCGTTGCTCATTCCTCATCCCTCATTCCTCGTCGGCAGCGCTCCTACCGCTGCGAGGCCGTGGTGCTCAAGCGCCACGACTTCGGCGAGGCGGACCGGATCCTGGTCTTGTTCACGCGCCAGCACGGCAAGGTGCGAGCGGTGGCCAAAGGCGTACGGCGCACCACCAGCCGCCTGGCCGGACACCTAGAGCTGTTCACCCATAGCGAGCTGCAGATGGTCCGCGGCCGTGAGCTCGAGCTGGTCACACAGGCCGAGACGCGCAATCCGTTTCGAGGCCTGCGTGAAGACCTGGCCCGCACTTCGCACGCTTACCTGGTCGCCGAGCTGGCCGACACGCTGACTGAGGAGATGGCCGAGCAGCCGGAGCTGTTCGAGCTCCTGATTCAGACCCTTCGCGCTCTCGAGTCCGAGCCGGACCCTCGACTCGTGGTAGACCATTACCAGATCAAGCTGCTGGGACTGGCGGGTTTTCAGCCGTCGCTGGCGGAGTGCCTGCTGTGTCGGGAAGGGCTCCAGCCCGGGCCGAACGCCTTCAGCACGTTCCTGGGCGGCGCGCTTTGCCCGCGCTGCGGGCCGCGCGAGACCAGCGCCCGCCCGATCTCATCCGACGCACTGAAAGTACTCCGCCACCTCCAGCGTAGCGGCCCACCTGGGAGCGTCCGGCTGAGCATTCGCCCGGCCCTCGCGGGCGAGGTCAGCCGGACGCTGCGCGAGCTGTCTGAGCGCCACACCGAGCGTCGCCTGCGCTCGCCCGAGCTGATCGCGCGGGTGCAAGAGACTGAGTGGAAGTAAGTGGTGAGTGGCGCCCGCCACGGCTATGATGACGGCGCACTTGTAGGGGCACGGCATGCCCTGCCCAGGGCGCACGCCGTGCGCCCCTACGACGAACGGGGAGGGATCGAGATGCGGATGAATCGGCGGAGCTTCTTCCGGCGTGCCGTCCTTGGGGCCGGGGCCGGCTTGCTGGTGGCCTGCGCGCCAGCCGCGCCAGCGCCGACTCCCAAACCGGCCGCTGAGGTCAAGCCTACCAGCGCCCCGGCGGCGCCCATCCAGCCGACCGTCGTCGCCAAGCCGGCCGAGGCAAAGCCGACCGAGGCCGCCAAGCCAGCGGCGCGGAGTGGCGGGACCTTCAAGCTGCCGGTCAACGCCAACATCACGCCCTGGCCGCCGATCGGGATCATCCAGAACCTGATGGTCAACAAGGTCATCCTCAGCCAGCTCGTCAAATACAACAAGACCGATTTCACCCCCACCGCCGACCTGGCCGAGAAGTGGTCAGTCTCGTCCGACGGCCTGACATGGACCTTCAACCTCAAAAGGGGGGTGACCTGGCACGACGGCAAGCCGTTCACCTCCGAAGACGCCAAGTTCACGCTCGAGGTCTACAAGGATGCCAAGGTCAACAGCATCCTGCGGAGCAGTCTGGCGCCGATCAGTCGGATCGACACGCCTGACCCGTACACCCTGGTGCTCGGCACGGCAGACAAGTTCTCCTCCCTCCCGGAGCTGCTCTGCTATCTGTGCTTCATGATGCCCAAGCACTTGCTGGATGGGCAGGACCTGACCAAGCCGCCCGAGGAATTCATCGCCAAACCGATCGGGACCGGCGCCTTCAAGTTCGTCGAACACGTCCGTGGTGACCACCTGACCGTGGCCGCCAACGAGAACTTTCACCTCGGCAAGCCGATGATCGACCAGATCATCTACAAGATCATCCCCGACGTGAACACCACCGTCGCCCAGGCCCGGACCGGCGAACTGGACATCGCCTTCATCGGCCTCTCGCACCTGGACGCGCTCAAGGGCGCGGCCAACGTCAGGATCGACGAGGCGAACCAGATGGACATGCGAGTCGTCGGCGGTAACCACAAGCACCCCAAGTTCGGGCCGTGGCTGCAGGACAAACGCATTCGACATGCCGTCTCGTACGCGATCGACCGCAAGCAGATCATCGAGGCGGTCACCGACAATCGGGCCTATCCGATCGTCGGCCCGATCCCGCCATTCCTGTCGACCTGGGTCAACAAGAGCCTCCAGCCCTGGGAGTACGACCCCGAGAAGGCGAAGAAGCTGCTGAGCGAGGTCGGCTTCAAGCCCGGCGCCGGCGGCGTGATGGAGCTGAACGGCGAGCCATTCCGCTTCACGATGCTGAGCGACAAAGGCCAGCCGGACCGTGAGCAGACCGGCCTGATCGCTCAGCAAAACCTCAAGGACGTTGGCATCGACGCTCAAATCGAGCTGCTGGACTTCAATTCCTTCTCTACCAGGTGGCGGACGAACCGCGATTTCGAAGTGGTCAACTGGTATTACGTCACCCCGTCCACTCCTGACCTGACCGCGTACTGGACGACCGGCGGCTCGACCAACGAGTGGGGCTACAGCAACCCGGAGCTGGACAAGCTGTTCGCCGAAGCGCGTACGGTCTTCGAGACGGACAAGCGCAAGGCGATCTATGACAAGGTCCAGGAGGTCCTGCACGAGGACCAGCCGGTTGCCTTCCTGTACACGCCCAAGGAGCTGCGAGCCATCAACGCCAAGGTCAAGGGGTTTCCGAGCCTGGGCTACCGCGACGCCCTCCAGTGGATGCACGAAGTCTCGTTCGAGTGAGCCGTCAGCTATCAGCCGTCAGCCATCAGCAGCTAAATCGCTGACAGCTGACGGCTGACTGCTCGCATGCAGGGTTTTCTTCTCGGCCGCCTGGTCCAGGCCTGCGGCGTGCTCTTTGTCGTCAGCGTGATCACGTTCGCGCTGATCCACGCCGCGCCCGGCGGTCCGGCAGTCCTGCTGCAGCCGGATCTGACCCGCGAGCAGATGAGAGAGCTGCGCGCCGAGATGGGCCTGGAGGACCCGATCGCGGTCCAGTACGCCCGCTGGCTCGGGAACGTGTTTCAGGGTAGACTCGGCCGCTCGTTGAGCCAGGGCCTGCCGGTCACTACGTTGATCGCCGATCGGCTGCCGGCCACCCTGCTCTTGAGCGGCGTGGCCCTGCTGGTCACCCTAGCGCTCGGCGTCCCGCTCGGGGTCATGTCGGCGGTGCGGCGCAACAGCCTGGCCGATTACCTGGTGACCGGCTTCGCTTTCTTCGGGATGTCGATCCCGGTCTTCTGGCTCGGGATCATGCTGATCATCGTCTTCTCCGTCGAGCTGGGCCTGCTCCCTTCGGCCGGCATGTACACCCTCGGCGAGCCGTTTTCGGTGTCCGACCGCCTGAGATACCTGGTCATGCCGACCGTCGTACTGGCGGCCGCGAATCTGGCCCAGATCACCCGCTACACCAGTTCGAGCTTGCTGGGCGTGCTGGCCGAGGACTACGTCAGGACCGCCCACGCGAAGGGACTGTCCGAGCGCGCCGTCTTGCTCGGGCACGCCCTGCGGGCCGCGCTCGTGCCCATCGTGACCGTGATCGGCTTGCTGTTGCCGCGCCTCGTCGCGGGGGCGGCCATCACCGAGGCGATCTTTGCCTGGCCAGGGATGGGCCGCCTGGCCGTCGACTCAGCGGTGCAGCGCGACTATCCACTGATCATGGGCATCACGCTGATGATCTCCGCTGTCGTCATCGCCAGCAACCTGCTGGTCGACGTCATCTACGGCTGGCTCGATCCACGGATACGAATGAAGAGTGAAGAATGAAGAATGAAGAATTGAGGACGGTGCCTGATTCTTCATTCTTCATTTTTCATTCTTCATTCCGCGCCCGCCCGTCGCTTCTGAGACGGTTCGCGCGCAATAAGGCGGCGGCGCTGGCCGCCCTATTCTTGATCCTGGCGGTGGGCGGAGCTTTGGGGGCGCCGGCGATCGCCCGCTATCCACCGGAACGCATCCAGGGCGCCCGACTGGCGCCGCCCGGCGAGCGCTTCTGGCTGGGCACCGATCAATCCGGGCGCGACGTCATGGCGCGCGTTTTGTACGGCGGGCGGATCTCGCTGACGGTGGGCTTCCTGGCGGCCGGGCTGGCCATCCTGCTGGGCGCCTCGCTCGGAGCGATCGCCGGCTACGCGCGTGGCTGGCCCGACGCGGCCATCATGCGCGTGGCCGACGGGATGCTGAGCATCCCGATCTTCTTCCTCGTGCTCGTGGTGCTAGCCAGCCTCGGCTCGACGCTCACCAACCTGATCGTCACCATCGGCCTGGCGAGCTGGATGCTCACGGCTCGGGTCGTGCGGGGTGAGATCTTGCGGACGAGCAATCTGGACTTCGTGACCGCGGCGCGGGCGCTCGGCGCGCGAGCGACGCGGGTGCTGCTCAGGCATGCCCTGCCGCAGGCGGTCCCGGCGACCATCGTCTCAGCGAGTCTCGGCGTGGCTCAGGCGGTCTTGACGGAGTCGGCACTGAGCTACCTGGGCCTGGGCATCCAGCCGCCGACGCCGTCCTGGGGCAACATGCTCAGCGACGCTCAGAGCTACGTCTTCAGCGCCCCCCTGCTGGCGCTCTGGCCCGGCTTGGCGATCCTGTTGACCGTCCTGTCGTTCAACTTCCTGGGCGAGTCGCTCCGCGACGCGCTGGACCCGTATCGGACGTAAGTCGCGGGTCACGAGTCGCGAGTCGCGAGTGGGGATGGGGCGCCTGTCTCAGACGGGGCCGGGATGTCGTGTTCGGTTTCGACATGACCGGCGTATACTGCGGAGGCCATCGGACCCTGTAAGTCCGCCAGGTAACCAAGAAGACCCTTGAGCGCCACTTCGGTCAGTCTGCCCGAGCCTGACACAGTGATCAGCGGGCCATTCTGGCCGGCCTCGGCCGGGCCAGTACGGGTGCTCCGTACGTCCCTGAATGGCGCCTCTGTGCGCATCGAAGCGGTCGGAAGCGCGGACTCCCAGTACTATGACCGAACGCTCACCGTCGACCAGTTCCAGAGCCAGGTCCAGGAGGTCGCCGGCGGCGCTCACCGATTCGACGCCGAGCCGCGCCTGTTCCGCCTGGCGACCGAGGCCCTTCGCACCCACCTCGCCCATGCCTTCGACCCCCAGTTCGCCGTCTCCGTCTCACAGGTCGATCCGCTGCCCCACCAGCTCGACGCCGTTTACAGGCACATCCTCCCCCTGCCGAGGATCCGGTTTCTCCTGGCCGACGATCCGGGCGCCGGCAAGACCATCATGGCCGGCCTGCTTATGCGCGAGCTGGTCCAGCGCCAGGAAGTAAGCCGCGTCCTCGTCCTGTGTCCAAAGGCGCTGACCGACCAGTGGCGTCGAGAGATGTGGGAGCGTTTTCGCGAGCGGTTCACCCTCCTGACGGGCGAGTCGATCGTCGGCGCGTTCGGGCAGAACGCCTGGCTCGACAACGACCGGGCGGTGGCGTCGATCGACCTCGCGGTCCAGGAGCACGTCCTGCCCGGGCTTGAGCAAGCCACGTGGGACCTGGTGATCTTCGACGAGGCGCACAGGCTTTCCGCCTACCGCTATGGGGCCAGCGCGAAGATCGACAAGACGAAGCGTTATCTCCTCGCCGAGCGACTCGCCCAGAAGACGAAACACCTGCTGCTCATGACCGCCACGCCCCATCGCGGCGACGACGAGAACTTCCGTCTGCTCCTCTCCCTCCTCGACGAGACTGTGTTCGCGTCCGTCCACGGCATGCGCCACGCCCTGGAACGAGATGGCTCGCCGTATTTCCTGCGGCGGATGAAGGAGTCGATGCGCCATTTCGACGGTCGGCCGCTCTTCCTCCCGCGCCACGTCGACACGGTCAGCTATCCACTCGAGCCGCACGAACAGGCGCTGTACGAGGCGGTCACGGATTACGTGGCCCACGGCCTGGAGAAGGCCGAGTCGGCCAGGAACCGAAACGTCGGTCTCGCGCTCACCATCCTCCAGCGACGGCTCGCCTCGTCCCTGTACGCGATCACCCGCAGCCTCGAACGGCGCCGCGATCGCTTGTCCGAGGAGCTGGAGCGCTCACGGGCGGCCGGCAGGCTGACCCTGCGTGAAGAGCCGGTCGAATATGAGGTCGACGCCGACGAGGAGCTGCCTGAGCCGTCTGATGAAGAAGAAGACGTGCTGTTCGCGGCTACCACAGCGCGCACGCCAGCCGAGCTGGAAGCCGAGATCCGCCAGCTGGACGACCTGATCGCCAGGGCGCACGCCACGATCTCCCAGGGGCCAGAGCGGAAGCTGCGGGAGTTCCGCGAGGTCGTCGCCAGCCAGACCGTCGCCGACCGTAACGAGAAGGTCCTGGTCTTCACCGAGCACCGCGACACGCTCACTTACCTCACGCATAAGGTGCGGGAGTGGGGCTACGGCGTGTGCAACATCCACGGCGGCATGAAGCTCCAGGACCGCATCGCGGCGGAGAAGGAGTTCCGTGGGCCCACCCAGTTCATGATCGCCACGGACGCGGCCGGCGAGGGCATCAACCTGCAGTTCTGCCGAGTGATGGTGAATTGGGACCTGCCCTGGAACCCGAATCGGCTCGAG
Source organism: Chloroflexota bacterium (assembly GCA_035637315.1). Taxonomy (GTDB): domain Bacteria; phylum Chloroflexota; class UBA6077; order UBA6077; family JACCZL01; genus DASPXK01. The sequence continues at coordinate 130 of DASPXK010000122.1, read as the reverse complement.
CAGCGGATGGGACGCATCCATCGCTACGGCCAGGAATACGAGGTCGAGATCGTCAATCTGGTCGCCAGGACGACACGCGAGGGCGCCGTCCTGATCCGACTCATGGACAGACTGAAGGCGATGCGAGGGA
>DASPXK010000121.1:0-18846 GCA_035637315.1 Chloroflexota bacterium | reverse complement strand
ATACTGGTCGGCCGAGAAGAAGCTCTTCAGCGTCACCCAGCGGTCGGCAGACCGGTACACGGCCCAGTAGCAAGTCGGCGGCTGGAGGCGGGTGGACGCCACGACCGGGCGCGCGTCGGCCGACTCGACGAACGGCTGCAGCCAGCCCTGGATCCGACTCGGGTGAGTCGCCTCGAGGAGCGGCGCCAGCTTCAGCTCGGGCATCGGCGCGTCCGGCGCTGCAAGCCGCGTGCCGGGGCAGCGTCCGAGGTCCTCCAGCCACCCAGGACCGTCCAACGTGGATCGCCGAGGTCGACTATCCCGCGAGCATGGTGACCAGGCCGCCGAGGCAGAGGGCCGGGCCGTAAGGCATCAGACGCTGGCGGTCGCGGCTTCGCAGCAGCACGAACACGGCTCCGACCCCGCCGGCGAAGATGCCCAGCACCAGCGCCGTGAGAACGCCGGGAAAGCCTGCCATTGCCCCCAGCAGCGCGGCGATGGTCACATCTCCGGTTCCCAACGGCTCGCCGCCTCTGTAGAGCAGCCGCCCTAGCAGGTAGAGGAGTCCCAACAGGAGCGCGCCGACGGCCGTGCCCAGAGCAGCGCTGCCAATCCCACCGCTCAGCCCAATCGGCGCCAGGGCCAGCGCCGCCACGACCCCACCGTAGCCCAGCACCAGATAGACCTCGCGATGGCGGAGGTCGATGGCCAGGATCGTCAGCAGCAGCGCGGCGTAAGCTAAATGGACCGCCAGGCCGAGGCCCGGCTGCCAGCGGAGCGCGAGCGCGGAGAACGCCAGGGCCGTGCCAAGCTCCAGCCAGACGTCGCCGCCGGCAGGCCCGGCCTGGCAAGCCGGGCACGACCGGTTCAGTCCGAGCATCCGCAGCGTTGAGCTCGACGCGAGCCAGCCGAGCGACCGCCCGCAGCCAACACATACAGGCCGACTCAGGAGACGGCCGCGTTCGGGTAGACTGCGCGCCACACCGGCCACCAGCGTTCCAGCCAACACCCCCAGCCAGGGAGCCCACAGCAGCCAGGAATGCTCGCCCATCGCTCAGTAGAGGCCTGGCAGCAGGCGACGCGTTGTGGCCCGGTAGACGAAGTACTCAGGAAAAGCGGCGGCCAGGGTGAGCTCCTCGCGGTGAATCCGATAGAGCTGCAGCCCCACGAAGGCGACGAAGACCGCCAAGCAATAGGGAGTGATCGCCGCCAGCAACATTCCGCCAAAGGCTATGAACTCGCCCAGGTACATCGGATGGCGCACGTACCGGTACAGGCCCCTCCGCACTAGGCCGCGGGCTCGCGGCATCACGCCGAAGCAGCGTCCCAGGCTCAACAGCGCGACGACCGTCACCCCCATTCCCAGCACCATCATGAACTCGGACAGGACCAGAACGGGGATCGCATTGGCTGTGCGTGGAGCCGTGACGAGTGCCATGACAATGAGCGATCCGGCTATCGCCGCCAGGTCGCCCCGGCGGTTGTGCCTGCCTCGCAGCGGTCGGCGACGGATGACGAACAGCCCGGCGACCAGGCCCGTAAAGGCGGTTGGGAGCGCGTCCTGGCCCACGAGCAGCCAGAACCAGAGCTGGCCGACCGGGTCTTGGGTCGGTGCGCCCCGACCGAGCAATCCGAGCAGCGCTTGAAAGCGGACCATCGCGACCAGGAAGAACAAGCTCGCCGGAAGCGCGCTGAGAAGGCAGAACGCTACCTGGTCGAGAGTCAGTCGGGCCAGGCTCACGCGCTGTCGCGGGCGAGCCAGGTTGACGATAGCTGCCAGCCAGTGGATGGCGACCGGAGGGGCGACTACGGCGGACGCGCTGCGGATCGAGAGCTGGTACGCCATCAACTACCTGTCGTGCTGGTGAGCTGCCAACCGCGGGCGGCTCTCATTCAGGCAAAACGAGGGCGGGCCCCTCGAAGTGACGCCGAAAAGCCACATGGGTCTGGACCGGCGGACGCGCTCGGCCCTATAGTGACGGTGGATCGAGAGCCCGGTCGGCTGCTGGGGCTCGCGGAGTAAACGCCACTGACCGGGCACGTGAGGAGAGGATGCTAGCGCGACTTCTACTGGCGGCCACGTTCGGCCTGGCCGTTGGGCTTGGACTTGCCCTGGGCTGGAGCTGGACTCACCCCGCGACTCCGCCAGCTCTGATCGCGGCCAATCCCGGGCCTGGATCCGAGCCGTCTGCTCCCGGGGCTGCCACGCCGGCGACGACATCGGCTCCCGCGGGGCGGGTCCCCTACGACGAAGAGCTTGTGGCGCGCATCTACGAGCGCGTCAGCCCGTCGGTCGTGAACGTCACAACCCGCGTATCGATCGACGCCACACAGGGCACCGGCGTTCGCCAGGGCAGCGGGTCGGGCTTCGTGCTCGATGGCGACGGCCACATCCTGACCAACCATCACGTGGTCAAAGACGGCAGCCGAGTCGAGGTTACGCTGGCCGACGGGACCCGCCTGGCGGCCGAGGTCGGGGGCAGCGACCCGCTCAACGATCTGGCGCTCTTGAAGGTGGATGCGCCAGCCGAGCTGCTCCGACCGGTTACGCTGGGCGACTCAGGCGCGCTGCGGGTTGGCCAGCTCGCCATTGCGATCGGTAATCCGTATGGCTTCACCCGCACGCTGACGGTGGGCGTCGTCAGCGGGCTGGGACGGCCAATCGAGGATGCTGGGCGGCGGCCGCTGCTGGACATGGTGCAGACGGACGCTGCGATCCACCCGGGCAACTCGGGCGGCCCACTGCTCAACGCGCGTGGCGAGGTGATCGGGATCAACACCCTGGTCGACCGTTCGCAGGCGAGCGTGGGCTTTGCCGTGCCGGTCAATACGGCCCGCCGTGTCTTGCCGGCCTTGATCGCGGGCGAGCGCGTCCAGCACCCCTGGCTGGGAATCGCGGGCGTCAACCTGTCGCCGCTCGTGGCGGAGCAGCTCAAGGTCCCGATCGACGAGGGCATCCTCGTTCGCGAAGCAGCCCCAGGAGGTCCGGCTGCGCTAGCCGGCCTGCGCGGCGGGACGGCGGACAGCCCCGCGGGCGGCGACGTCATCCGCTCGGTTGACGGCCAACGCATAACCCGAGTCGCTGACCTGGTTGCCTACATCGACACGAAGCAGGTGGGTGAGACGATCGCCCTGTCGATCAACCGCGACGGCGCCGACCGCACCCTCCCGGTAACCCTGGGCGAGTATCCGGACGGCGGGTAGCGGATCATCTGCTCAGCCAGATCCAGAGCTAAAGCGCGCCGTTGACCAGCCTTACTTCGCGCGCTGGTCGATCACGCGGACGGCCTTGCCCTCGCTGCGTTGGAGCGTACCGGGCGCGACAAGCTCGACGACCATCGACAGGCCGAGGGCGCTGCTCAACGTCTCGCGGACGCGTGACTCGAGGGCCGTGCGCTCCGCCCGCTCCGACACTTCAACCCTCACCAACAGCTCGTCCTGGCGGTCGGGTCGGGTGGTCAGCACGATCTGGTAGTGCGGCTCCAGTCCGTCGACTCCGAGCACGGCATGCTCGACCTGGGACGGGAAGACATTGACGCCCCGCACGATCAGCATGTCGTCGGTGCGGCCCATGATCTTGAAGATCCGGGCCGCCGTCCGGCCGCAGCCACACGGCTCGTGGGTCAGCCGGGTGCGGTCGCGAGTGCGGTAGCGCAAGAGGGGGAAGGCTTCCTTGGTCGGGGCGGTCAGGACCAGCTCGCCCACCTCGCCGTCCGCAAGGGGCTGGCCCGTGTCCGGGTCGACGATCTCCGGGATGAAGTGGTCCTCCCAGATGTGCATGCCATCCTGTCGCTCACAGGCTGAGGCGACACCGGGGCCGATGATCTCGGAGAGGCCGTACTGCTCGTAGGCGGTGATCCCCATACGAGCCTCGATCTCGCGCTGCATTCCCTGGGACATCGGCTCGGCGCCCACGAACGCGGCCCGAAGCGGTAGGCGGCGCAAGTCGATCCCCTCCGCCGCGGCGACCTCGGCGATATAGATCGCATACGAGGGGGTGCAGGCTAAGGCAGTCACGCCGAAGTCGCGCATCAGCATGACCTGGCGCTGCGTGTTGCCAGCCGCCGTCGGGACCACCGCAACGCCAAGCAGGCTGGCCGCGTCGTGGAACCCGAGCCCGCCAGTGAAGAGGCCGTAGCCGTAGGCGTTCTGGAAGACGTCGTCGGCTCCCAGGCTTCCGGCTACCAGCCCGCGGGCGAGGACGTTGGCCCACAGCTCGAGGTCGGCTCGGGCGTAGGCGACGACGGTCGGCTTACCGGTCGAGCCGCTCGAGGCGTGAATTCGGACGATATCCCGCAGGGGAGCTGCGAACAGGCCGAACGGGTAGCGCTGGCGGAGGTCATCCTTGACGGTGAAGGGCAACCCAGCCAGGTCGGATACGGCGCGGATCTGCTCTGGCCGAACGTCGGCGAGTCGCTCGCGGTAGAGGTCTATGCCCGACGCCTGGAGCCGCTCGAGGCAGGCTCGAACTCGGGCCACCTGGAGCCGCTCGAGGTCTGGCCGGGGCAGCGTCTCGGCCGCCCGATCCCAGAACCGGTCAGCGCTGGCCAACCAGGCCCTCGCGTTTCCGCGCCAGCCACGCCTTCCGCGCGGCCTGGTGCTCCTCAGATGCCAGCACCGCCTCCATCGCGTGGTCGAAAACCTCGACGAAGCGATCGAAGGGCAAGTCGTAAGCCTGGTTTGAGAGGCGTTTGGCCCACATGAGGCTCGGCCGCGGCACCTCCAGGTAGCGTGTCGCCCACGCCTCCAGCTCGCGTCCCAGATCCGCGTGCGGCACGACTCGATTGACCAATCCGATCCGGTAGGCCTCATCAGCCCCGATGTTCTCGCCACTCAGGATCAGGTGACGCGCCCAACCCATGCCGATCAGACGCGGCAGCCGGTAAGTTCCCATGCCGGGGATGAGGGCCTCCTGCACCGCGGGCAGCCCAAGGGTGACATCGTCGGCCGCGATCCGCACGTCGCAGGCAATGGCGAGCTGCAGCCCACCCCCCAGGCAATAGCCTTGAATGCCGGCAATGACCGGCTTGTCCATGGTCTCCATGGCTCGGAAGGCGTACTCGGCAGTGTGGAAAAACCGATTCGGGATCTCGCCCCGCGCCAGTTCGGTCAGGTCGAGCCCGGAGCAGAACGCGCGGCCCGCGCCTGTCAGGAGGACCACCCTAATCGAACGGTCCTCCTGCATCTCTCGCGCGGCGGCGAGCATGTCCTCCGGCCACTGGTGCCCCATGGCGTTGAGCACCTTTGGACGCTTCAGTCGGATCTCGCCAATCGGGCCGCGCTTCTCGAGCTCGATTCTCACCAGAGCCCCTACGGAGGGATGAGGGATGAGGGATGAGGGATGAGGGATGAGGGATGAGGGATGAGGGATGAGGGATGAGGAATGAGGAATGAGGAATGAGTATAACGATGGTAGCTCACTCATTCCTCATCCCTCATTCCTCTTGCCGGAGGTCGGCGATGGCGACTCATGACGAGGTAACCAGGGTCGACGATGTCAGCGACGATAGCGGCTGCACGGTGGACTGGAGCTGGCTGAGCGGGCTCCAAATCGAGTCGGCGACCTCAGACCTTCAGCACTGGCGGGTCCGGTTCACGAACGGCCAGACGCTGACGATCCAGGCGGCCAGCTATCAGAGCAAGCCGTTCCTGGCGTTCGACCCCTACAAACCGAAGTAGGCCAGTCGGCCAGTAGGCCGCAGCTTGCCCGCTAGGCACAAGGACCGCTGGATTCAGCCGCCGTCCTATGTTGCTATCACTGCTGGCCTACTGGCCTACTCGCCTGCTGGCCTACTCGTGGCCGGCGGCGGCCGCGGCGGCGAGTTGGGCCGGGGCGCGTCATCTCGTCGGCCAGGCGGCAGAAGGCGCAGCGCGGAGTGGTCGTCGGCTGGCCGCACTCGACGCACGGGTGAAGCTCGTGCTCGTCTTCGGCCGAGAAGGCGGGCTGCGCCCGCTCCAGGAAGCCGAGCAGGAAGGACTGTTTGGCGCCGGGCGAGCGCTCCTCCAGGACGTTCAGGGCGTCCTTGTACAGCAGGGAGCGGGCGCCCACCGCGTTGGGACACTCCTCGACAATGTAGTCGATCCCACGGATGATGGCGTAGGCGGCCGTCTCATGCTCCGTAAGGCGGTACAGCGGCTTCACCTTGCGCACAAGCCCGGCCTCTTCGGCCTCGAGGACTGGCGCCTGGCGCGCGAGGTAGCCGGTCTGCCAGTGGAGGACGTTGCCGAGCAATGTCGCCGCCTCGTCGTCCAGGTTGTGTCCCGTGGCGACGACGTCGTAGCCAAGCTCGGCCGCCTTGCGGTTGAACAGGTAGCGTTTGGTCAGTCCGCAACCGGAGCACGGCTTGCGGCTGGTCTTGGCAGCCACCAGGTCGATGGTGTAACCGTACTCCTCCTCGAGCCCAACCACGTGCAGCCGGGCGCCACGGGCGGCGGCGAAATGCTCGGTGACGCGCTTCGACTCGCCCGAGTAGTCGCCGATCCCGAGGTCGATGTACAGCCCGTCCGCCTGGTAGCCCGCCTCGATCAGCACGTCCCAGAGGGCCAGGCTGTCCTTGCCGCCGCTCACCGCCACGAGGACCCGGTCCTCGGGAGTGAACATCTGGTGGACCCTGATCGCCCGCCCGACCTGGTCGCGGAAGTAGGTAACGAAGCAGGTGTTGCAGTAGGCCGCGTTATGGCGGCGCAGCTCCACCCATGCCTCCTGGCGGCACTTCAGGCAGCGCACGACTCGCTCCCGCCGGACATGACTGGGCGGACCTCCACATGGTCGTCTTCTTCGAGCCAGGCGTCGCGAGTGAGCAGGCGATCGCCGCGGATCACGAGGACGGTGTCGGCGCGGATCCCCAGCTCACGCAGGACTTCGCCGACCTGCTTGCGGCCTGCCAGGGCGACCTCCAGGCGCTTCGGGATGCGCATCACTATGGTGGGCACGAAGCCACTCTAGGGCCGAGCCGTTTGGCGGCTTCGGCCGTTGATCAATTATAGTCGCCCCCCTTCCCGCTCCCCATTCCCCAGTTCGGCATGCCCTGGGAGGTCCGCCCCGTGCCCCGCTCCTTTCCGTCTTCTAACAGGCTCCAGCCTGGCTACGCTTCGCGTGTTGGCCTACGCCAGTACCGTGGGCCGATGGCGGTACCGCTGGCGCGGCCTTCTGAGACCCACTCAGCTCTTAATGTTGCCCTGATCGCGTTCTGTCTGCTCCTCGGCGCTGCCAGCGCCTCGCGGCACGAGCACCTGCTGGCCCTGGCGCGGACCGCGCTGGACGGGCTGGCCCCTCTGGGTCCACCGATCGTCGAGGCGCCCGACGGGGCCGATCTGCCCGCGATGGACCCGCTCCTGGCCCGAGTGGTCGATCCTCGCCCGATCGACCCGCCGGCGGCGAGCGCCACGGCGCGGCGGGCACCCATCCAGCCGTTCCTGTACGAGCCGCGGCCCGGCGACACTCTGGCTACTATCGCGACGCGCTTCGGCGTCTCGATCAGCGCCCTGCTGTGGAACAACCAGCTCGAGCGGCCAGACGAGGTCCCGGCCGGCCTGCGACTCAGCATCCTGCCCCTCAACGGTGTTCTGCACCGAGTCGAGGCCGGCGAGACGGCCGCTATCGTCGCCGAGCGCTATGGAGCGCGGCCCGAGGAGCTGATCCGAGCCAACGCGCTCGACGACCCGAGCCGGCTGCCTGTTGGCCGGCTCCTCGTCGTGCCAGGTGGCGCCGTCCCAAGCTTCTTTGGGCTTCAGGCTGCCGATCAGGCCACGCCTGAGGCTGAGCTATCGTTCGACCCGTTCGATGCGGGCGAGACGCCCCTCGCGAGAAGGCTATCCGTCGACGCGCTCACCGCTCGCATCCAGGCTGCCATCGCACATCCACAGGAGGGCTTGCCCCGGCCGCCCGGCGCGACGCCGTCGGAGCGCGACTTCATCCTCTCGCTCGCCTCGGCGGCTCGCGAGTCGCAGCGCGCGACTGGGGTGCCCACCTCGGTGACGCTGGCCCAGGCCATCCTCGAGTCGGATTGGGGCCGCAGCCGGCTGGCACGCGAAGCCAATAACCTGTTCGGGATCAAAGCCACCACGCGGCCAGGCACAGCCGGTGTCTACGATGTCATGGCTTGGGAAGTGATGGGCGGTCGGAGCCTTGTATCGCCGGAGTCGTTCAAGGCGTACCGGACGCTGGCCGACTCGATCGTCGACCACGGCCGCTGGTTTCACCAGCAGCCGCGCTATGCCGGGGCGCTCGCGGTCAGGGACAACCCGCGAGCCTTCGCCCGCGCGATCAACGCGGCGGGCTACGCCACTGACCCGGACTACGCTTTCAAACTGATTGCCCTAATGGACCGCTTCGACCTGTACGCGTACGACGTCGAGTAGCCCGTCGCCCCGCTGGCACTTAGCCACTTCTAAGCCTGATCTTAACTCAGGCTTAGCTTGCTCCCATAAGCTTGTTCCTGGGAGGCCACAGGCCGACCGGAATCGCTATTGGGAAGAATAGCATGAACTCAGACATAGCTGGCGTGCAGGCAGCGGCCGCTTCGGCTGGCGCGGCGCAAAGGTGGGGAAGGGGACTCGCGGCCGGGGTGCTCGCCACCGCCCTCCTGGCGGGTGGAGTGGGCGGAGCGGCCGGCGGGGCGGCGGTGGCCTACAGGCTCGGCCAGCCGGTTGCGACGGCGCCAGCGGCTGCCCCGGCCAGCACTGGGGCGTCCAGCCAGGTAGCCGCGCGAGGCGCATCCACGGACGTAGGCGCCATCTACCGAGCCGTGTCACCGGCAGTGGTGACGATCGCGGTCCGCGGCGGTCGGCCAGGGCCGTTGGGCTCGGAAGCGGTGGGCGAGGGGAGCGGCTTCGTGGCTGACTCGGAAGGCCGGATCATCACGAATAATCACGTCGTGGACGGGGCCCGCGAGCTGCGAGTCACGCTTGCCGACGGGACCGAGCTGCCGGCCAGAGTACTCGGCCGAGACGCGCTCAACGACGTCGCCGTGGTCCAGGCCGACATCCCGGCCGGCAAGGTAATGGCCGCGCCGCTCGGCGACTCCGACGCGGTCCAGCCCGGCGACCCGGCGATCGCCATCGGCGCTCCATTCGGTCTCGACCGCACCGTCACCCAGGGCATCGTTAGCGCGATCAACCGCACGTTCCAGACTGGCTCGCGCACGATGCGCAACCTGGTCCAGACGGACGCGGCGATCAATCCGGGCAACTCGGGCGGGCCGCTGCTGAACGCGGTCGGCGAGGTAATCGGCATCAACACCGCTATCGAGAGCCCAGTTCGTGGCTCAGTCGGGGTTGGGTTCGCGATACCGATCAACACCGCAAAGCGGCTGCTTCCTACTCTGGCCAGCGGGCAGACCGTCCAACACGCCTGGCTCGGGCTGAGCGGGGTGGCGCTGACGCCAGAGCTCGCGAGACAGGCTGGCCTGTCTGTTCAGCAGGGGATACTGGTGGCCCAGGTGCTGCCGGGCGGCCCAGCGGCGTCGGCTGGGATTCATGGAAGCGGACGGAGCGCGCGCGGCGTCGACGTGATCACCCAAATCGACGGCCACCCGCTCAAGAGTGTCGACGACCTGGTCGGCTATCTCGAGGGGCGTCAGGTGGGCGACACGGTGCGCCTGAGCGTGCTGCGCGATGGGCAGCCGCTGGACCTGTCGGCTACTCTAGGCGCACGGCCGGCCAGCGAGCAGGGCTAGCGCGTTACTCTGGCAAGATGGCTCGCCTCAGGCCCTCCAGGACGAGGAGGGCCGAGGCGATGCCCGCCATCGGCACAACGCAACCGAGCGGCGACAAGATCGGTACCAGGTCAGGCCGCATCCCAGGCGGGAGCGGTGGTTGAATCGGATCCTTCGACCACAGCAAGTACGCGAGGCCGAATCCCGCGACCCCAAGCGCGACCAACGCGAGTCCGACCAGCCGCTCACGAAGCTTCATGCCGTGAATTGGGTTAAGGGCGGGGCCGGGTGACCTGCTGGGGGCGGGCAGTGCCCGCTAACTCGGACGCGAGGTTCAGCCGCAAGCGGATCAACTCGCGAAACGCGCGGAAGATGACTGAAGGCCGGGCCCCGGTCGGGCTGCCGGCCGCGCGCGGATAGTGGCTGGCCCGCCGCTCGCGGACAACGAACCCCAGCCGCCGCGCCTTGACAAGAAACTCGGCGCTGAACGTCGCCCCTCTTGCGTGGACTTGGAAGCGGTCGAGGATGCCGCGACGGAACAACTTGAATGCGCAGTCCACGTCGCGCGCGGTATAGCCGAACAGCAGCTCGACGATGGCGTTCCAGCCCCAGCCGTACAGACGCCGGATCCAGGGATCTGCCCGCGGCTGCCGGTAGCCAATCACCAGATCCGCCCCATCCAGAAGCGGCAGGAAGTCGGCCAGCTCCGACACATCGAACTGCTTGTCGCCGTCGGTCAGGAAGACTAGCTGCTTGCTGGCATGGGTGAAGCCGGACCAGAGGGCCGCGCCATAGCCTCGATTCTGAGGGTGAGAGATGAGCCGGATGCGCGGGTTGTCGTGGCTTAGCCGCGCAACGATCGCCGCGGTGCGGTCGCGGCTGCCATCGTCGACGACGATGACCTCGTAGTCTGGCGCCAGCGCCTCGAGCGTTTCGACCATAGCCTGGACGCTGTCGGCGATGACGGCTTCTTCGTTGTAGGCGGGAAGCACCGCGGACATGCTACCCACGGCATCGTCGCCTTGGGCGGGTGGGCGCGGCCCAGACAAATTGCTCCTCCGCGAGCGCTGGCTCGCCCGAGATTCTACTGGATGCCTTGTCCGTCCCCACCAGGGATGATACGTTTCTCGGCCATGGTCGCTCGGTCAGAGCGCGGCCTCCGTCGGCGCATTGTGGGGTCGGAGCATGTCATCCCGTTGTGCGTCCTGTCGGCCGGGGCGCTCGCGGCGGCCCTGCCGGAGTGGCGGCCCATCTGGTACCAGGACGACCAGCTCCCGAGCCTCTTCCGCCTGCTCCACACCGACCTGGGACACCACCACGGGGTGGTGTTTCCCCGTTTCGCCCCAGAGCTTGGCTTCGGCTACGGACACCTCCTCCACCAGTTGTACCCGCCACTCGGCTTCGAGCTGGCCGCCTGGCTCCACGCAATCGGCCTGGGTTACATGGCCGCCGTCCGAGCCTTCTTCACCCTCTGCCTTATCTCGGACGCGCTCGGCATGTACGCCTACGCGCGCGTCGTCGTGCGCAGTCGACGGGGCGCGGTATTGGCGGCGCTGGCCTACGTGTGGGCCCCGTACGTGTTGCTGGACGCGCACAAGGGGGGCGACTTCGGCGAGTCACTCGCGATCGCGATCCTGCCGTGGTCGCTGTTGGCTTTCCATCTCCTCATGGAGCGGTGGACGTGGGTCCGATTTGGGATGGCGGCGAGCGGGCTGGCGGGCGTCACCCTGGCCCACAACATCACCGCGCTGTTCTTCACGGGCCTGGTTTGCATCTACGCGGTGCTGCTCGCCATGCGCCAGGCCCGAGTGCTGGGTCGCTGTGCCGCCGCCAGCGGGCTGGCGCGAGCCATCGGAGCAGTGCTGCTCGCCCTCGCGCTGTCAGCCGCCTACTGGGTCCCGGCCCTTGTCGAGATGCCCTACAGCCGGATTCAGGAGCAGCGCCAGGGCTCCTTCAGCATCGGTCGCTACCTGTTCAGCCCGAGCGACCTGCTGCAGCGCAGCCTGATCTTTGATTACTACGGCGAGGCCGAGCACCGCTACGGCCTCATCGCTTTCGTCTTGACGCTCGGTGCGATGGTCTCGGTGGGGCTTGCGGCCGGGTTGGCAGGAGCGAAGCATTCGCGCACCAGCCCGGAGGAGGTCGATAGCGGAGCGCGAATGCTTCGCCCCTACGGCCCGGACCTGGTCCTGCTGGCCGCGTTCGGTCTGGTCTTCGGCGTCGTCCTCGTCATGCAGCTGAGACCCACCCTCCCAATTTGGGAATCGGTGCCGCTGATCTCGTTCGTTCAGTTTCCGCGACGGCTGTTCGTCTTCGCGTCGTTCGCCGCGGCCCTGGTGATCGGGGGCCTGCCGTGGTCGTTGCATGTTCTGCTCGGTGGCGGTCGCTGGCTTCCTTCGCTCGGCGCTGGAGTCGTGGCGGTCCTGCTCGGCGTGGCCGGACTGCCGGGCATCTGGTGGACACCGCCGGTCGCCGCCAGCCACCGGATCTCAGACGCCGAGGTTGGTCTCGGCACGGCCGCCGACCGTCGCTTCTCCGAGCGCACCGCCTATGACGATTTCTTTCCAGCCTGGGTGACCGAACGAGCAACCCAGGTCCCGCAGCCGCCTAGCCCGAGTCAGGCCGAGGAGTATCGACGCGCCAACGGTGGCCCGGTCCCGCGCGTGCGGGTGCTCGAACGCGGCTACCTCCGAACGACCCTGGAGACGGATTCCGACCAGCCTTCGACGGTCGTCTTCCACACGTTCTACTTCCCCGGCTGGGAGGCACGAGCCGATGGACTGCCGGTCGCCGTCGAGCCGGTCGGCCCGCTTGGGCTAGCCAGGGCCAGTGTGCCGGCCGGGCGCCACGTCTTGGAGCTGAGCTTCGGCGAGACCCCGCTGCGCCTGGCGACCGACGCCACCAGCGTGGTGGCGGTCTTGTTCCTGGCGGCCGTTCTCGTGCGCGGCGCTGGGGCCCGTCGTGGCCTGATCGGGCTGGGGCTGGGCGCGGCGGTCTTCGGGCTGCCCTGGGCAGCCCACCTCCTGATCACACCCCTCGAGCAGCCTGCCGCGAAGGCGATCGACCGCGAGGTGCTGCCCTCGGCGCGTCTGGTTGGCGTGGAGATTGCCGAGCGATCGTATCAGGCCGGGGAGACCCTGTCTGCAACCGTGCTGTGGCAGGCGACGGCTTACACCGCAACCGACCTCCAGAGCGGCCTCCGACTCGAGTCGCCAGGTGGGGCCGTGATCGCCGAGCGGTGGGCCCGCCCGGGTCGCGAATCGACGCCCACGGGAAAGTGGCTGGTCTCAGAGCTCGTCCCCGACCCGCTCGTCCTGCCGATCCCGCCTGGCGCGCCGCCCGGCCGTTATCGGCTCTCGGCCGGCCTGCGCGACCGGATGCCGAATGTGGTCCCGATCGCCGAGCTCGAGGTGCGCTGACCGCCAGACAATTTCTGGCCAACATGAGCCACGAGCTATGTACGCCGCTCAACGCCATCCTCGGCTATACCCAGCTGATCCTGGATGGCGTGTACGGCGACGCCCCGGACAAGATCCGTGACGTGCGGGAGCGGATCGACCGGAGCGGTCGGCACCTCCTGGGACTCATCAACGACATCCTCGATCTCTCGAAGATGGAGGCCGGCCAGCTTACGCTCGCCATCACCGAGTACTCGCTCGAGCAAGTGGTTCAAACCGCCTTCACGGCGGCGGAATCTCTGGCCGCGGAGAAGCACCTCGCGCTGAATCTCGACGTCGCGCCCGACCTGCCCACCGGGCGTGGCGACGAGCGCCGAATCACCCAGGTACTCCTGAACCTGGTGGGCAATGCGATCAAGTTCACCGAGGCCGGCGAGGTGAGGATCGAAGCGAAATCCTCGAACGGACGCGTTCGTCGTCTCCGTGTCGGACACCGGCCCGGGCATCTCGGAAGACGATCAGCACAAGCTCTTCGAGGAGTTCCAGCAGGCCGAGAGCCACAGCGCCAGGAAGCAGGGCAGCACCGGGCTCGGCCTGTCCATCGCCAAGCGCATCGTCGAGCTGCACGGCGGCCGGATCTGGGTGGAGTCGAGCACGGGAAACGGGTCGACGTTCACGTTCGCGTTGCCGGTCCGCGCCGAGCGGCAGGAACTGGCTGTATGAGCCGCCGCGATGGCCGGAGCAACGAACCAGCCGGCACAAGCCGTGGGGCGGCGTGAGTCCGCATACGACGCACCCCCGAGTAGCGCCGCACCGGCGCCGCTCTCTCCTGGGAAACAACGACACGACCATGGCAGGCCGGGTGGGTTTAGAACCGATCGCCGAGATAGAGATGCGTTTGACTTCCGGCCAGAAGTCCCCTGTCAATGTGCTATCCTGATCCCATTCAGGCGCTAGGGAGCTCACCATGCGCGCCCATGTGGTGATGCCACCGGGCCTAGTCGAAGCTGTCGACAGGCTCGTTGGGAAGCGTCGACGGAGCCGCTTCTTTGCCGAGGCGGTCGAGGAAAAGCTGGCGCGGGCCAGACGGATCGAAGCCGCCAGAGAAGCCGCCGGGACACTGGCAGAGCTCGACATTCCAGGCTGGGAGACACCCGAATCGGCCGCGGCCTGGGTCCATGACCTACGGCGAAGCAGCGACGCCCGCGTCGAGAGCGAGCCAAACCGTTCCAGTTGATGCGCTACCTTCTGGACACGACGGCCCTGATCGACTATTCGAAGGGACGGGAGCCAGCCCAGACTAGGATCCTGGCGCTCATTGAGACGGGCGAGGAGGTGGGTGTGTGCGCGGTCAACGTTGCCGAGTTCTACGCGGGCCTGGCGCCCAGCACGCACCAGGTTTGGGATCAGTTCATCGAGTCGCTGTCGTATTGGCACATTGGTCGGGAGGCAGCGGCGCGAGCGGGTCAGGAGCGCTATGAGTTGGCGCGACGCGGCCAAACCATCTCGCTGGCCGACGCCCTCGTGGGCGCGGCCGCGCGAGAATACGACGCGACTCTCATCACCAGCAACGTGCGTGACTACCCCATGCCGGACCTGCGACTGCTGTCGATTCGGGAGTGAATTCGCTTAGTTGCACCCAATCGCTGACTAGCTTCGCGTTCAGGCGATGATCGAGACCGTCTCGAGGACCTTGATGCCCAAGGACCGATCGCCTTCTATTCTGGACGCGGCGACCGCCTCGCGTCGGGAGAGACCCCTGGTGAAGACGCGCCACGCAGCATCCTGTCCTATGGTAACAGCTGCGGCCGGGGGGACCGGCGTGCCCTTGTAGAGGTTCCATCGATCAGTCTCGCGGACCACGCCCCAGTCACCGCCGGACTCACCGGTGATAGTGAGACCGACGGCGATGCCGGCGTCGGCGCCGACATCGCGAAAAGTACGCGGCAGGGCCCGGACGAACGTCTCCAACACCGGCCCAAGGAAGCGCCGACCATTCAGGCCAGGGCGACCAATCGCGTCCCGAATGTGCTGCTGGTGGAGCCAGCGTTCGGTGTACTCTCTAGCGATATCGAGCCAGATCGGAGCGGGGTCTGGACCGGCCCAGCTCACAGCCTCGCCAATGGCCATTGGGTCGAGCGATTGAAAGTAGGCCAGGCTGGGGCCGGCCGTGAAACCGAGCAACTCGCACAGCACGCAGCCACTCAGTCTTCGCGTCGCCTGGACCCAGTCCTCGTTGATCCGGTTGACCAGGTCGACCAGGTCGCCGGACTGTGCCCGGGCGCTGTGCCGGAAGCCGTCCCGCTTGCGCGACAGGATGCCCAGATCATCCCCGAGGATGTGTAGGGCGACGTCTTTGACCGACCATCCGGCGCAGACAGTCGGCCTCGCCCAATCCTCAACCGTCAGCTCGGAGAGCAGCGCTAAGAGCGCCGTGCGCTCCTCCGGAAACAGCGCGACGACGATGACAGGTTCAGGCGTTCGCATTGGGGTTGATCGGGAGACCGGCCTAGCCGCGCACGTACAGCATGCCCCCGAGCTGGCGGGCCAGGCCCTTGAGCTCGAGCAGGGTGAGCGTGCTCGATACCACTGACATCGGCAAGCCTGCCGCGCGGCCGAGCTCGTCGACGTGGGTTGGCTCGTGGGTCAGGAGCGCCAGCAGGGCAGCTTCGGTCGGGTCGGCCGGTAGCTGCTCGCGCGCGGACCGCTGCTCGACGACGGCGTTCAGATGCAGCTCTTCGAGCACGTCGGCCGCGGACGCAACGACCTTGGCTCCCTCCTTGATAAGTTGATGCGGGCCGGTTGAGAACGGGCTGAGGATGCTGCCCGGGATGGCGAAGACGTCACGCCCCTGCTCGGCGGCCGTCGTCGCGGTGATCATCGCCCCGCTCTTCAGGTCGGCCTCGACCACCAGCGTGCCCATCGTCAAGCCAGACAGAAGCCGGTTGCGGCGAGGAAAGTTGATGGCGTCCGGGGGTGTGCCGAGTGGGAACTCGGTGACCACTGCGCCCTGCGCCACGATCTCGTCCGCCAGACGGCGGTTCTCCGCAGGATAGACGCGGTCCAGGCCGCTGCCGAGGATGGCCAGCGTCCGTCCGCCTGCCGCCAGCGCGGCGCGATGGGCGAAGGTGTCAATGCCCTTCGCCAGGCCACTCACGATCGTGACTCCCGAGCGTGCCACCTCGCCGACGACCCGTTCGACCGCCTGGCGGCCGTACGCTGTGGCCCGTCGGGTGCCGACGACCGCGATCGACCACTCGTCGGCCAGCGTGAGGTCGCCGCTCAGATACAGGACGGGGGGTGCGTCGGCGATCTCGCGGAGGCGGGGCGGATACCCGGGATCGGCGAGGGTCAGGACACCCACTCCCAGGCGCTCGAGACGCCGCCACTCGGCGTCCGCGTCGAGACGCGCCCGCAGCTCGATCAGCGAGCGCGCCGCGCGGGCTTCCAGCCCAAGGCTCGCCAGCTCCAGCGGCGCGGCGGACCAGGCGGCCTTCGCGCTCCCGAAGCGATCGACCAGACGGCCGAACCAGGTGGGCCCGATGCCGGCCACCATGCTCAGCAGGACCCAGTGGGCCCTCTCTTCTACGTCTGTCGCCACCGGCCACCTACACAGCGACCGAGTCTCGGCCGCCCGACTGGTCGGGGCGCGATTGTAGCACGGCCTGGACCGACGACGGACGACGGACGACGGACGATGCGCCATCGGCCACGGACGGCGGCCTCGCCGGTCTGTCGTCCGTCGTCTTCCGTCCGTGGTCCCTGCGGGCTAACCGGCTGCCGCCCGAACGATCGACGCGAACGAGTCGGCTCTGAGACTGGCCCCACCGACGAGCGCCCCGTCGACCTCGGGCTGCGCGAGCAGCTCGGCCGCGTTCTCGGGTGTCACGCTCCCGCCGTACTGGATGCGCGTGGCGTCCGCGACATCCTGGCCGAGGATCGCGGCCAGCTCGCGCCGGATGACGGCATTGCCCGCGTTCGCGTCGGCCGCGGTCGCGGCGCGGCCGGTTCCGATCGCCCAGACCGGCTCGTATGCGATTACCAGGCCGACGCTGCTTTCCAGGCCCTCCAGGGCAGCCCGGACCTGACCCTTGAGGACCGCCTCGGTCTGGCCGGCGTCGCGCTGCTCGAGCGTCTCGCCCACGCACAGGATCGGCAGCAAGCCATGCGCCAGGACCCCGCCGACCTTGCTGGCCACCACCTCGTCGGTCTCGCCAAGGATGTGCCGTCGCTCCGAGTGCCCGACGATAACGTAGTCGACCAGGCCCTGCAGCATCTCCGGGCTCACCTCGCCGGTGAAGGCGCCCTTCGACTCGAAGTAGACGTTCTGGGCGCCAAGCCGGATCGGGGTGCCGCGCAGCCGCTCGCGAATGGTGGTCAGCGAGACGAACGGCGGACACACGACTCGCTCGACCGAGTTGACGCCCTGGATGAGCGGCACCAGCGTGTCGACCAGCGCCAACCCCTCGGCCAGGGTGGTGTTCATCTTCCAGTTGCCGGCGACGATGGGGATTCGCGAGCTATCAGCCATCAGCTTTCAGCCCTTTGTCGGGCCATGCGACCTTCCATCTCAGGCTTCGTCTCCTGATTGCTGACTGCTGACGGCTGAGAGCTCGTCGAGCGCCGCGACGCCCGGCAGCTCACGGCCCTCGAGAAACTCGAGCGAGGCGCCGCCGCCCGTGGAGATGTGCGTCATCTTCTCGGCGAAGCCCATCTGCTCGACCGCCGCGACGGATTCGCCGCCGCCGATCACTGTGGTCGCTGCCGACTCAGCTAGCAGGCGCGCGATGGATCGGGTGCCCTCCGCAAAGGCGGGTATCTCGAAGACTCCCATCGGGCCGTTCCAGAGGATCGTCCCGGCTCCGCGCAGCGCCTCTCCGTAGCGCGCGGCCGTCTGGGGACCGATGTCCACGATAGCGCTGTCCGCAGGCACCACGTCGGCTGCGACCACGCGTGCCGGGGCCCCTTCCTCGATCTTATCCGCGACCAGGACGTCGCTCGGGAGAAGCAGCTCGACACCTCGCTCGGCGGCCCGCCGCTCCAGCTCGGCTGCGGTGGCCACGAGGTCGGCCTCCAAAAGCGACTTGCCCACGTCCAGGCCGCGAGCCCTCAGGAACGTGTTCGCCATCCCACCACCGATCAGGAGCTTGTCGACCAGCTGGACGAGGTTCTCCATGACACCCAGCTTGGTCGAGACCTTGGCGCCCCCGATGATGGCCGCGAACGGCCGGCGTGGCTGCTCCAGGATGCCACCCAGCACGTTCAGCTCCTTCTCCATCAGAAATCCGGACGCGGCCGGCAGGTATGCCGCGATGCCAGCGGTCGAGGCGTGGGCACGGTGGGCGGCGCCAAAGGCGTCGTCGACGTACACGTCGCCAAGGGACGCCAGCTGGCGTGCGAACTGGGGATCGTTCTTCTCCTCTTCAGGGTGAAAGCGCAGATTCTCCAGCAGCGCAACGCCGCCGGGCCGGAGGCCGGCCACGACGCGCTCAGCCTCGGGCCCGACGCACTCCGCCGCCAGCGGGACCTGGACGCCAAGCTGCCGGCTCAGCTCCGCGGCGACCGGCACCAGGCTCAGCTCGGGCTGGCGACCTTTGGGACGCCCGAGATGCGACATCAGCACCACCCGCGCTTCCCGCTCGCGGAGGTACTCGATGGTCGGCATGGTGGCCTCGATCCTGGTAGCGTCGGTCACGTGCCCCTCCTTGTCGAGGGGCACGTTGTAATCGACGCGGACAAGGACCGTCTTGCCCTTGACGTCGAGATCGCGGACCGACTTTTTCATGAGCCAGGAGTCGAGCCCCCTCCCCCTC
>DASPXK010000120.1:0-5140 GCA_035637315.1 Chloroflexota bacterium | reverse complement strand
AGGGCTGATCGCGGGAGTGGCGGCGCTCGTCGCGGCGGCTGCCGCCAAGTTAGCACGTCCGGAAACAGCCGAGGCGAACACGAATGGTCAGGCGTTCCTTCTCGGGCAGACTGACAATACCCCGACGGTGACGACAGGGCTCACGTCCGGCGCGTCGGGCCAGAGCCTCTACGTGTCCAACAACGGAAGCGGCCACGCCATCCTGGGTACCTCGACGAGCAACTCGGGCGTCGTGGGAGCGTCTGGTGCTAGCCCGGCCGTATTTGGACAGGCCACCAGCGGCGTCGGTGTCTACGGAACGTCTCCAGCAAGCCCCGGCCTGTACGGGAACTCCACCAGCGGCTACGGCGTGTACGGGTACTCTTCCAACAGCAACGGCATCGCCGGGCAGAGCGGCAGCGGCGCGGCCGGCTGCGTGGGCTTCGCCAGCGCGCCAGGCGGGTACGGTATTTACGGTGGGACGGCGGTCGCAGGCGGCTACGCGGGCGGCTTCGCGGGGCCCGTCATCGTGGCCGGCAGCTTCAGCGCCACGGGCATCAAGTCCGCGTTGGTGCCCCATCCGGCCGGCGGCCATCGCCGCCTGTACTGCCTCGAGAGCGCCGAGAGCTATTTTGAGGACTTTGGCTCGGCGAGCCTGGTCAACGGCAAGGCCGACGTCAGACTCGACCCGGAATTCGCGGCCGTCGTGCACAACGACAGCTACCTTGTTTTCCTGACCGCCGAGGCCGATTCGAAGGGCCTGTACGTGACCAACAAGACCCCGGCCGGCTTTCAGGTGCGCGAGCAGCAGGGAGGGACCAGCAGCCTGCCATTCAGCTGGCGTGTGGCCGCCAAGCGCAGGGACGTCGCGGGCCCCCGTCTCGAAAGGGTCACACTACCCGACCCGATCGAGCAGCCCTTCAAGGACACCAAGGGAAGGCCGCCCGGGCTACCCAATCCGCCAGGCCGCTGACCCGGTCGGCGCTTCCTTGTCCGCCGTTAGCGGCCGCTGCGCTTAGACTTCCGCGATCGCCGTCGCCCAGCAGCTGACATGATGCTTGTCAAAGACCACGCTGTCTCTCTGGCTGTCTGGCGTGACACCTGCGATATCCTGGCAAACGTATCCATCTCGGCGGAGAGAGGCGCAAGCGATGGCAACGCTCTACATCCTGGGCGCGGGCACGCCCACGCCCACCCCGGCCCGCTTCGGCTCCTCGTACGTCGCCCACGTCGGCGGCGACTACCTGATGTTTGATTGCGGGCCCGCGGCCACCCACAAGCTCGTCAAGGCCGGATTGTTCCCCACCCAGATCGACTACCTCTTCTTCACCCACCACCACTTCGACCACGATGTCGACTACCCGTGCTTCCTGCTCTGCCGATGGGACCAGAGTGTCGGCAAGGAGCAGCAGCTTCAGGTCTTTGGGCCCAGTCTGACCGAGACGATCACCGACCGCATACTGGGCGACAACGGCGCGTTCAGCCACGATTGGAAGGCTCGCGTCAACGCCCCGGTCAGCCAGCGCGTGCACGTCAACCGGGGCGGCGTCCTGCCTCGCAAGCCACCCATCGTCGCGGTCAAGGATGTCGGGCCGGGGCCCGTCTATAGTGGTCGAGACTGGCGAGTGACCAGCGCGCCAGCCGAGCACGTCCAGCCCTGGCTCGACTCGCTGGCCTACCGTCTCGATAGCTCGGACGGCAGCATCGTCTTCACCGGCGACACCCAGCCGTGTCAGACTGTGGTCGACCTGGCCCGCGACGCCGACGTCATGATCTGCATGTGCTGGGATGACCAGGAGGTGATGGTCGAGAAAGGTGAGGCGCCAGGCCAGTGCGGTACGACCGGCGCCGCGCGGATGGCCCAGGAGGCCAACGTCAGAAAGCTGGTCCTCAGCCACATGGGCCCGCGCCTGTCGACCCATGGCCCGCTCGAGAAAGGCATCGGCGACGTCAAACGGATCTACGACGGCGAGGTCCTCTTCGCCGAGGAGCTGATGTCGGTCGACCTGTAGCCGGCCAGAGGTCTACGGGCTCGACCTCCTGATCGGAAAGACCACGAGTTTGCCGAGGTCGGGCTCGATCCTGTCCGGGCAGTCGGCGGCGGTGATGTCGCAATAGCGGCACTCAGGCTCGCTCGGGACGCGCTTTGGCGGGCTCTCGGCGTGCAGGAGGTCGACGAAGTAGCTCACGTTCTTCTTGAACTCAGCGTCGATCGCAGTGCGCGGTATCGGCACACGTTCGCCGCTGGTGTACACCACGCAGCCGTCCAGCTTGATGCCGCGGTAGCGGTCAATCGAAGCGAACGGCAGGCAGGTCATGTAGAGCATGGTCTGGATCAAGTGGCTCGTGCGCTGCTCGCCGGTCTTGACGTCATAGACGGTTGCGTTGTCGGCCCCGTCGATGGCCACCAGGTCCGGTTTGCCGGCCACGACCAGCCCCCGCCGGGTGGTGTATTTGAAGGCGTTCTGCGCCTCGCGGTAGATGGTCTGGCCGGCCGACTGCAGCTCGCGGGCCAGCTCCAGTAACCCCTGGGTGTGCTCGGCCTGCCACTGCGCGAGCTGGAAATCCGACGCCGCCTTGACCCACTCGGTGTGGTTGGCCTTGAACCACGGCGCCCAGCCGCAGTCCGTCTCGCCAGCCATCAGCTTGGCGAGCCAGGTTACCCAAACGTAGGTCCCTTCACGCCGCACCGTCACGGCGTTAGTCTACCTCAGTGGGGGCGCGCGACCTAATCCTCGGCCCCCACGTGGGGGCAGGTCCGGGTCCGGTATTATTTGGGGCTCGCCCAGGAAGCTGCCTTCTGGAGTCGCCCGATGCCCAGGAAGTACGAGCCGCAGGAGATCGAGCCGCGCTGGCAGCGGCGCTGGGAGGACGACGGCCTGTACGTCAGCACGCCCAGGTCTGATAAGCCGAAGTACTACGCGCTCGTCATGTACCCGTACACCTCGGGCGACCTCCACGTCGGCCACTGGTACAACTTCGGCGTCGCCGACGCCCACGCCCGCTACAAGCGGATGCAGGGCTTCAACGTCCTGATGCCCTTCGGCTTCGACGCCTTCGGCCTGCCCGCCGAGAACGCCGCCATCGACTCGGGCGTCCACCCGTTCACCTGGACCATGCGCAACATCGAGCGGATGGAGCAGCAGACCCGCACGATCGGCGGCGTCTACGACTGGTCCAAGGAGGTCGCCACCTGCCTGCCAGAGTACTACACGTGGAACCAGTGGCTCTTCCTGAAATTCTACGAGCGTGGGCTGGCCTATCGAGCCAAGGCGCCGGTCAACTGGTGTCCCAAGGACCAGACCGTGCTGGCCAACGAGCAGGTGATAGACGGCCGCTGCGAGCGCTGTGAGACGCCGGTCGTCCGACGTGACCTGGAGCAGTGGTTCTTCAAGATCACTGCCTACGCGGACGAGCTGCTCGACTTCTCTCAGATCGAGTGGCCGGAGCGCGTCGAGACGATGCAGCGGAACTGGATCGGCCGATCCGAGGGCGTCGAGTTCCGCATCTCCGTCGACGGCCGCCCCGACCTGGAGATCCCCGTGTACACGAGGCGCGTGGACACGGTCTTCGGCATCACCTGGGTGGTGCTGGCCCCGGAGCATCCCCTCGTCGACGAGCTGACCGCCCCGGAGCAGCGCGAGGCGGTCCGCGCGTACCAGGAGCAGGCGCGCCGCCAGACCGAGATCGAGCGCCTGGCAACCGACAAGGAAAAGACGGGCGTGCCGATCGGGGCTTTCGCGATCAATCCGGCCAACGGTGAGCGGGTGCCGATCTGGATCGCTGACTACGTCCTGTTGACGTACGGGACCGGCGCGATCATGGCCGTTCCGGCCAGCGACGAGCGCGACTTCGAGTTCGCCCAGAAGTTCGGGCTGCCTATCCGCGAGGTCGTTTGCCCCGGCGAGGCGTGGGGTCACGACCCCAGCAGTGGGGTGCACCCTGAGCTGCCGGAGGCGTACGTCGCGCCGGGCACGATGGTCAACTCCGCCCAGTTCGACGGGCTGCCCTCTCCTGAGGGCAGCGAGAGGATCGCCGACTGGTTCGCCGAGCGCCGGATCGGCAGGCGGACGATCAACTATCGGCTGCGCGATTGGCTGATCTCCCGCCAACGGTACTGGGGCACGCCTATCCCGATGCTCTACTGCGAGCGAAGCTGCGGGGTGGTGCCAGTGCCGGAGGAAGACCTGCCGGTCGTGCTTCCGGAGGACGCCGAGTTCAAGCCGACGGGCGAGTCGCCGCTGGCCACCCATGCGAGCTTCGTCAACGCCACGTGCCCCAGGTGTGGTGGCCCGGCCACGCGCGAGACGGACACCATGGACACCTTCATGGACTCGTCCTGGTACTTCCTGCGCTACGTCGACCCGAAGTACGACCGCCCGCCCGGCTTCGATCCTGACAAGGCGGCTTACTGGATGCCCGTCGACCAGTATATGGGCGGCGTCGAGCACGCCGTGATGCACCTGCTGTACGCGCGGTTCTTCATCCGCGTCCTGCGAGACCTGGGACTGGTCAATTTCTCGGAGCCGTTCACGCGTCTATACAACCAGGGCATCATCCTGGGCCCCGACGGCTATCGGATGAGCAAGAGTCGCGGCAACGTCGTCAATCCGGACGAGTACGTGCAGAAGATGGGAGCCGACACGGTCCGCTGCTACCTGATGTTCATCGGCCCGTGGGACGCCGGCGGGCCCTGGAATACCCAGGGGATCAGCGGGGTTCACAAGTTCCTGAACCGCGTCTGGACCCTGGCAACCGACCTCACCCCCAAACCCCCTCTCCCAAGTTTGGGAGAGGGGGCAGGGGGTGAGGGCCAAGCATCGGCCGGTGGGACGATGGCATTCAATGAAGCCGATGCGCGCCTGCGGCGGGCGCTGCACCAGACCATCCGTGACGTGACCGACGACATGGACAAATTCCGCTTCAACACCATGCTGGCCAAGCTGATGAGCTTGAGTAACCTGATGCAGGACCTGCAGGTGTCGGTCTCGGGCGAGGCCTGGTCCGAGGCGGTCCGCGCGCTGCTGCTGATGCTGGCGCCCAGCGCGCCGCACATCGCCGAGGAGCTGTGGACGGTCGAGCTCGGGCTGCCCTATTCGATACATGCTCAGGCCTGGCCGAAGTGGGACCCGGGTCTGGCAGCCGAGGACGAGCTGACGGT
>DASPXK010000119.1:0-4096 GCA_035637315.1 Chloroflexota bacterium | reverse complement strand
CGTTCTGCTCGACACATGGCTCGCAGACCGGGTAGATCGAGCGCCCGCCATGTCGCGAGAGGCGGCTGTAGCGGAGCTCGCGCGCCGCTATCTGGCGGCCTACGGCCCGGCCACGCCGGACGACTTTGCCGCCTGGTCAGGGTTGCCCCTGAGCGAGGCGCGCGCGGGGTGGCAGGGTGTCGGACGCGAGCTGAGCGAGGTCGAGATCGCCGGTCGCCTGGCCTGGCTGCTCGAAGGGCTAGCCGCACCGCTCGAGGAGCCGCCGACCCACCTACCGGTAGTCCACCTCGTGCCCAGCTATGACCCATATCTGCTCGGCTACCGAAGT
This sequence comes from Chloroflexota bacterium, assembly GCA_035637315.1. Classification (GTDB taxonomy): domain Bacteria; phylum Chloroflexota; class UBA6077; order UBA6077; family JACCZL01; genus DASPXK01. The sequence goes on along the minus strand of DASPXK010000119.1, from coordinate 3,768 downwards.
CGGGAACTGGCCGTGGCGCCCCAGTACGCGAAACGCGTTCACCCCGGAGGTGGACTGCTGCGCCCAACCCTGCTCGTGGACGGTCGCGCATTCGGGACCTGGCGCGCCAAGCGGCGCACGGGTCGCCTGGATGTGATCGTCGAGCCCTTCGACCATCTCGCCGAGGACGTCGATGCGGGACTCGCGGCGGAGGTGGCGGACCTGGGTCGCTTCCTCGAGGTCGAGACCACGCTGAGCGTGACTGCGCCAGCCTGAGTGAGTCTGGAAAGCCGTTAGGTTGCCCGCGGCGGGGCATTGGCACGCCGAATCTTCCCGTGGAAGAGGTGTATCCTCGGTGCGCCTATCTGGTCTGTCCCCGGACGGCCCAGGCCCGCGCGATGAGGTGGATTGAGCCATCCGGGGCGATAGGCAGGCCGGCTCGGATCCGCTCGCGCAGAGCGGCGCGGCGATCCTCGCTCAGCGACATCGCGTAGCTCGGGGCCGGGGCCTGGCCGCCCAGGAATGGCCACCAGTAGTCGTCGAAGTCGCGGAAGTGAGTCGAGACATCGATGGCGCGTACCACGACGTCTTGCAGACCAGCGCTCTTGAAGAGCTGCTCGAGTGGCCCGGGATGACAGATCGGGAACCGTCGGCCCTCGTCAAGCTCCAGCGCGGCCGGGTCGAGCGCCACCGCCGCGTCGCAGAAGTGGCGCATCAACTGCATCTTGCCCGCATAGTCCCAGACGTACGCAGCGACGGCGTCGCCGGGCCGCCGCGTCACGCGAACCATCTCGGCCACGCCCTGGCCCGGCTGCGACAGGAAATTCAAGACCAACCCGGTGACCACAGCGTCGAAGCTGCCGTTCTCGAAGGGTAGCTGCTGGGCGTCTCCAATCTCGAACGCCACTCTCTCGCCGGTGACGTGCTCACGGGCGTAGGCAACGTAGCCCTCGGACGGATCGATGCCAATCACCTCACTTGGCGAGGCTGTCTCCAGGACCAGCTGGCTGAGGGCACCCGTGCCGCACCCCACGTCGAGCCAACGGCTGCCGGGTGGAAGCCCGAGCCAGGTGAGGAATTCCCGAGCGACCAGGCGACTCCATCGGCCGACGTAGGGCTCGTACGCGGCCCCACTCGCCCAGATGTTCATGCTCAACCTCGTGGGTCGATCGGCTCAGTGGGGACGCTAACGATACACGAATCGTGCATCTGCTCGGCGCGATGAAAGATTGCGCGAATGGACCCCGCGCTCTACACTGGCGACTGTCGGGACGGAGGACGCGCGTCGTGGACCTCCATGCTCTAAGGCGAGCAGACGATGAAGCGCAGCACTGAGCGGATTCTCACCACCCATACCGGCAGCTTACCCCGCCCCAGAGACCTGGTCCAGATGATGTTCGACAAGGAGGAGGGGCAGCCGGTAGACCAGGCCAGGTTGGAGGATCGCATCCGATCCGCAACGGCCGAAGTCGTCCAGAAGCAGGTCGAGTCCGATGTGGAGGTCGTCAGCGACGGGGAAGTGGGGAAGCCAGGCTACTCCAACTACGTCAAGGACCGCCTGACCGGCTTCGAGGGTGAGGGGGCGCCGAGACACAGGGCAGAGTGGGACGACTTTCCTGAATACTTCCAGCGCGTGCGCCAGGATCCCGGCCTGATGCACTTGAAGACGCCAGCTTGCACCGGACCGGTGAGGCTGAAGGATCCGGACGCAGTCCAGCGAGACATCGCTAATTTCAAAGCCGCGCTCCAGGCGCTTGGTGGAGTGGAGCCGGCGGATGCCTTCATGACGGCGGCATCGCCCGGTGTCATCGCGCACTTTCTGGAGAACCGATACTACGCCACCTACGAGGCCTACCTGGCGGCCCTGGCCGACGCTATGGAGCCTGAGTACGAAGCCATCGTGGGCGCTGGCTTCGTCCTCCAGCTGGACTGCCCGGACCTGGCCATGAGCCGCCACGTCGGATCGAACGTCGGCCTTACCACGGAGCAATTCCGCGGCAAGATTCGCCAGCAAGTGGAGGCATTGAACCACGCCGTGGCCAGCATCCCGGCCGAGCAGCTGCGCATGCACCTGTGCTGGGGCAACTACGAGGGCCCGCACCACCTCGACATTCCGCTCAAGGACATCATCGACGTCGTGTTCAGCGCGCGCCCAAGCGCCATCTCGTTCGAAGCTTGCAACCCACGTCACGACCACGAGTGGAAGCTGTTCGAGGAGGTGAAACTGCCCGAGGGCAAGCTGCTCATCCCGGGCGTCCTGGATTCGACGACCAACTTCGTCGAGCATCCTGAGCTGGTGGCGCAGCGCATCGTGCGATACGCTCGGCTGGTCGGCCGGGAGAACGTGATAGCCGGCACAGACTGCGGCTTCGGCACGTTCGTGGGACGGCTACAGGTGGATCCGAAGATCACCTGGGCCAAGCTTCAGGCCATGGCGGAGGGGGCGCGACTGGCGTCGCAGGAGCTGTGGTGAGGTCAGTAAGGTTCTCCATCTTCGACTGGCTCGACGAGTCGGGTCGGGGCATGGGACCCACGTACGAGGAGCGCCTGAAGATGCTGGAGTTTGCCGACCGGGCCGGCTACTACTGCTACCACCTGGCCGAGCACCACGGATCGGAGTTGTCGACGACCCCGTCGCCGAACGTCTTCCTGAGCGCGGTCGCGCAGCGCGCCCGGCGAATGCGGCTCGGCGCGCTCACGTACCTGCTGCCGCTGTACAACCCGCTCCGTCTGCTCGAAGAGATCTGCATGCTCGACCAGCTGAGCGGGGGCCGCCTGGAGATGGGCGTGAGCCGCGGTTCATCGGCGTTTGAAGGTGAGCGGTTCGGCGTGCTGCGTGAGGAAGCCAGGCCCATGTTCGAGGAGGCCCTGGACATTATCTTGATGGGACTTTCGAGCGGCGTGCTCGACTATCACGGCCAGTACTTCCAGTACGATCGCCTCACCACGCGGCTCCGGCCGTACCAGCGCCCGTATCCGCCGCTGTGGTATCCGACGTCGAACCCCGATTCCGTTCCCTGGCTGGCCTCTCAGGGCTTTAGCACCATCTTTGGCGTCGCCCAGCATCCGACCTTTGGCCACACCCAACAGCTGCTGGAACGCTACCGGGACGAGTATGAGGCGCACCGCGCCGACGCGAACCGGCGGAACGGACACGTCACGCACCCCAACTATGGCTTCACCATGCACGTCTACGTCGCCCAGACGGATGAGATAGCGCGCAGTCAAGCTCGGCCGGCGTACGCGGCCTGGTTTGACAATTTCACCCGGCGCTACGTCGAACGTGGACAAGCTGATAGGTGGCGGGACCGCGGCAACTTCGACCAGCTCCTGGAGCAGGGACAGATATTGGTGGGCTCGCCGGCAACCGTGCGCGACCGGCTCGAGCGTTACCTGGAGCTTTCGGAGGCCAACTATGTCCTGGGCGCCTTCGCCTTTGGCAACCTCACCCTCGAGCAGATCATGACTTCACTCGATCTGTTCGCCCGCGAGGTCATACCCGCTTTGTCCGCTCCCCAGAACGTCCCGGTTTAGCGAGGAGGTAGCACTCAAGTGTTCGCGTTCCGCATCGTCGGCCTACTCATGGTGGCCAGCTCGCTCGCAGCCTGCGGCCCATCGGCCAGCCCAGCCGCACCGACCTCGGCCCCGGCAGCCCCAGCGGCTGCGTCCCCGGTTTCGAGCCCAGCGGCTAGCCCGAAGCCCTCACCGGCATCCAGCCCCAGCGCCGCCGCGGGTGCCCAGGCCTACACTCCCACCCCGCTGAACCCACCAGTTAAGGTGAGCATCGGC
>DASPXK010000118.1:0-3007 GCA_035637315.1 Chloroflexota bacterium | reverse complement strand
CCAGGCTCTCGTCCAGGAGGTTCGCGGCCCGCTCATGGCTGTGCTGAAACTGTGCCACCAGGCCCATGAAGTACAGCGACCAGGCGACGCCGCTGGTGTCGCCCGCTTCCCGCAATGGGGCCAGGCTCTGCTCGAAGAGCGCCGTGGCCCCCTCTCGGTCGCCTCGAGCGTTCACCACCCGGCCCAGGCCATTGAGTGACCAGCCAATGCCCCACGCGTCGTCCACGCTGCGGGCCAGCGCCAGGCTCTCGTCCAGCATCCCCGCAGCCGGCTCGTAGTCGCCCTGCGCGAACGCGAGCAGCCCGGTCCCGATGAGGGCTCTGAGGCGCCGAGCTGGGGCCGCTCCGCCGCTCACCGCGAGCGCCCTCTCCAGCCACCTTCGACCCTCACTGAAATGGCTGTGTACCCGCCAGAACCACGACAGGGCGCCCGCCAGGCGTAAACCAGCGGCGCGCGCCCGTTCCGACGACGATTCGAGCTGGCTCCATGCCAGGGCCGCCCTCAGGTTGTCGTGCTCCGCCTCCAGCCGGTCGAGCCAGCGGACCTGGTCCGGCCCTCGCAGCTCCGGCTCGGCCCGCTCGGCCAGGGCCAGGAACCATTCGAGGTGGCGGTCACGCACGACCGCCTCTTCCCCCGACGCCCGCAGCCTCTCCGCCCCGTACTGGCGAATCGTCTCCAAGAATCGATAGCGCATCTGGCCGTCCTGCTCGTCCGCGACCACCAGTGACTTGGCCACCAGCTCGCTCAGCAGCTCCAGGACATCGTCACAACTCCCATCTCCTGCGCCGAAGGCGCAGACTGCCTCGGCCGCTTCGAGCGTCCAGCCGCCAGCGAACACCGACAGGCGGCGTAAGAGCACTCGCTCGGGTTCGGACAGCAGGTCGTGGCTCCAATCCACCACCCCCCGCAGCGTCTGGTGCCGTGGCAAGACGGTCCTGCTACCACCGGTGAGGAGCCGGTAGCGGTCGTCGAGCCGCGCCTCGATCTGCCGTACGGTGAGCATGCCGACCCGCGCCGCCGCCAGCTCGATCGCCAGCGGGATGCCATCTAGCCGCCAGCAGACGGCGGCCACCGCAGCGGAGTTGTCCTTGGTCACACCGAAGGTGGGCAGCGCGGACCTGGCCCGCTCGACGAACAGGCGAGCCGCCTCATATGAGACAAGCTGCTCAGCCGTCGCCGGCCGAGCGGGATCGGGCATCGCGAGCGACGGCACGCGCCAGGCGGTCTCCCCGCCCATACCCAGCGCCTGCCGGCTGGTGGCCAAGACTCGAAGTCGCGGGCTCGCCCGCAACAGGCTGTCGGCCAGTACCGCGCAAGCGTCTAGCAGGTGCTCACAGTTGTCCAGTACCAGCACCAGCGACCTGGGCCTGAGGAAGTCGGAGACGGTCTCGATCGGCGGCCGACCCGGCTGCTCGGCGACGCCCAGCGCCGAAGCGGCGGCGAGCGGGACCAGCGCTGAGTCCCCCAGCGCCGCTAGCTCCACCAGCCAGACGCCGTCCGGATACTCTTCAACCAGCTCCGCCCCAACCTGGTGGGCCAGCCGGCTCTTGCCGACCCCGCCGGCGCCAGTCAGGGTCAGCAGGCGGGTAGTCCCAAGGAGCCGCTTGACCTCGGCGATCTCCCGCTCGCGCCCGACGAAGCTGGTGAGCTGGGCGGGCAGGTTGTGGCGCGCCTGGCGGGCGCGCACCAGCCTCAGGGACTGCAGTCGCTTCGGGACACGACCAGATGGGGAAGCCCCCGCGCGCCGGCGACCCGACGATCGATCGTCCCGCACAGTCAGGCCCGGAATGAAGAATTCAGAATGAGGAATGAAGAATAGGGGCTCAACTCTTCATTCTTCATTCTTCATTCTTCATTCTCCGCTACGGCCGCGGCACCCCCGCCAGCTCGGGCAGGGCGGCCAGGCGGTCGTATAGCCCCTTGTTGATCACCACCTTGCGCTCGGGCAGGCCACCCTGGGCCACCTGGAGCGCGAGCTGGGCGATCCGCAGGCGGTGAAAGTGGTCGCCCTCTTCTGAATAGCTGGCCAGGTGTGGCGCCAGGGTGACGTTGTCCATCCCGATCAGCGGGCTATCCGCCGCCAGAGGCTCCTTCTCCATGACGTCCAGGGCCGCCCCACTGAGCTTTCCGGCCCGCAGCGCGTCGATCAGCGCCGCCTCGTCCACGACCGGCCCGCGCGCGGTGTTGATCAGGTAGGCGCCCGGCTTCATCAGCGCCAGCCGGTCGGCATTGATCATCTTGCGCGTCTCGGGTGACAGAAACACGTGGATCGAGACGATGTCCGATTCCCTGAGCAGCTCCTCCAGCCCGACCAGAGTTACCCCCGTCCCCTGGGCCGCCTCGGCCGCCACGTACGGATCGTGAGCCAGCATTCGAAAGCCGAACGGCGCCGCCCGCTGCGCCACCAGCCGACCGATGGTGCCGAACCCGATCAGCCCGAGCGTGAGGCTAGAGAGGCGCCGAATCGGCCGCGCCCGCGCCCTGGCCCGCTCGCCAGCCGCCCACTCGCCAGTCCGCACGAAACGGTCCATAACGAGCAGCTTGCGGTTGGCCGCCAGCAGCAGCGCCATCGTGTGATTGGCGACCTCCTCAACGAACGTGTCGGGTATGTTGGCCACCAGGATGCCCCGTTCAGTCGCGGCATCGACGTCGATGTCGTCGTAGCCCACGTACGGCCGCAGCAGGAAACGAGCCCGCCGAAAGCCCGCGAACACGGTGGCGTTCAGCGGCTGGCCGCCCGAGATGACCACGTCCGCGTCGGCCACGGCGTCCGAGATGGCCCCGCGCTCGTCGCGCAGCGAAGCCTGGACCACCTCGACGTTCGCGGCTAGCAGCGCCGCGCGCGTCTCGTTGTTTGGGTCGAGCAGCATCGCGGCGGCTATGGCCACCCGCCCCGGGCGCCCCCACTGCTCGGGCCGCCAGCGCGCCAGCTCGCTCATGCGTTGGACCTCCCCCTCTCCCCTCACCCCCCTTCCCCCTCTCCCAAGCTCTCCCAAGTGGGGGGGGG
>DASPXK010000117.1:0-9435 GCA_035637315.1 Chloroflexota bacterium | reverse complement strand
GACGACGATGAAGCCGGCGCTGAGCGCGTCGACGTGCACCACCTGACCGTGGGCTATCAGAAACGGGTCGAGCGCCATCAAGACGGCGCCTAACGCGGCCGGACCCAAGCCAAACAGTCGCCAGGCGAGCAGGGCAATGAGGACGACGAGCGCCGAGTTGGCCGCCGCGAAGGCCAGACGAGCGCGCACAAGGAGCTCCATGAAGCGGGCCCGCCGGCCGCCGGTCGGGTCGGGCTCGGTGATGCTCTCGAGGCTCGACGCGCCTGAGCCCATTCCGAGCCAGGCAACCCACATGGTTGTGACGCCCGGATGGCCGCTCTGGTAGGTCCGCTCGAACTGGCCGCGCTCGATGGCGCGGGCGAAGTTGGCGGCCCTTCTCATCCAGAAGGTCTCGTCCGCGGTGACGAACAGGTCGATCCCGATCAGGCGCGGCAGCAACGCCAGCCCGAACAGCGCGACCACCCCAAGGGCTGGACTTGCGGTTCGCGCGAGCAGGCCGACCTCTAGTCTGACGCGACGCGAGCGCACTGGCGCTCGTAAAGCTGTCGCACCGAGCGCTCGATCTGCGTGCGGTCCTTCAAGAACACTACCAGCAGGTCGTTCAGATTCTGGTCGAGCTCGTCGACAACCGGGTGCTTGCCCTCTGGCCCGTAAAAGCGGAGCCAGGCCTCGGCTTGGTTGCTGTAGGCCCGGATCTCGGTCTGGAAGCAGCCCTCCAAGGTCTTGACCGGCTCGCCGCTGTAGTAGTCGCGGACGTGGGTTGTCTCGTGAACAATCGCCGCCGCCAGGGCTTTGGGATCGCTCTGGGCAAAGCGAACGTCGACCACGACGATGTTTGGCTCAGGCGCAAAGTAGCCACCGACCCTGTACGGAAGGCGCCCCAGCACTACCTGGACGTCGTTGTCGCGCAGGGCTGGCAGGACCCAGCTCCAGGTGTCGCCAAGCTCCGCCAGGGCTGCCATCGGCTGGTACAGGCGTCGGTCCGCTCGGACCCCTGACCACGGTGTGCCGACCGGCGCCGGGGCGATGGCCAGAGGGTTACTCGTGGGCGATTGGGCCGACTCGACGGGCCGACGCAGGGGCAAGGTGCCGAAGTAGGCGGCGACGGGCACCGGCGTGTACAGTGCCCAGATGCCGACCTCGGTGGCGCGCGCACCGGCTTCCAGCTGGCGGTACCAACCGTCGAGGTCGTCGGCCGGGTCGGCTACCCGCCACAACTGTCCTTCGGCCAGCAGCGAAGCCGCGACCGGCTGACCCGGATTGTCGTCTGTCGCCCCGCCCTCGAGAACGAAGACGTGTCGGACTCGGGCGCCGTCGGCCAGCCGGTCCGGGCCGACTCGGCGGAGCAGGACGTGCTTGCCCTGCACGCGGGTACTGTTCGCCAGGCGGGCATCCTCATGGTACCCCTGGCCGTCGGCCGGCGCCTCGACGCCCAGGTAATGGACCGGACTCAGGTTGCCATTGGCGTCGCGAACGGCGATGACGCTGCCGCTAAGGGCGGCGGCGACGATCGCCTCCTCGTCGTCTGCTCCGGCCAGCGCGGCGGGCGCCGACGAGAGCGTGCTCAGAGCGAGGACGGCGGCGAAGAGCAGGCGCACCAGCCCTCCCGTCGGCCGCGCGCCTGGCCGAGTGGCCGCGCCGCAACGCCGAATCTCCCGCGGATCGGCGCCGCGTCGCTTCTCGTCCATCTGACTTCCCGTGAGGGGCCGAGACGCCCGCGAGTGCCCGTCCGGCTAGCCGCGCGGCTAAAACCCCCGCGAACCTTTTCGCTTTGGGCTACAATTCGGGGCTGGGCGGGTCTCCGCTCATGATGGTAGCATACCCCGCCGCCGACTCAGGACGCGCGGCAGGAGACTGGAGGTCAAGATGCCCTCACTTGGCGCGCCAGAGCTGATCATCATCCTCGTGATCATCGTTCTGATCTTCGGGGTCGGGAAGCTGCCCGAGGTCGGTTCCGCGCTGGGCAAAGGTATCCGCGAGTTTCGATCCGCCTCAGACGACCTCGACAAAAAGGACGAGCCAGCCGATACGCCGGCTGCCGCTGTCGAGCCGCCACGCCAGCCGCCCGCCGTCGCGGCCCCGGCTGCCCCGGAGACCGTCGCCTACATCGTCAGGAGCGGCGATACGCTCGATTCGATCGCCCAGAGCCACGGGGTCAGGGTGGAAGCGCTCATGCAGGCCAACGGCTACGGCCAGCGCGACCGCGTCCTGTACGCCGGCGATCGCGTCCTGATACCACAGGGGACCGCCAGGGCGACATAGGGCCGAACGAGTTCACTCTCGGCGCGAGGCGCGGTCCGCGACGGCCACGCCTCCGGCGATGCTTCGCTCGCGGCGGGACCAAGGGCACGAACGCATGGCAGCTCAGCAACGGCAGTTCGTCAAGTACACGTTCTTCAAGGTCCTGCCGGCCTGGCGTGGGCAGTCTCCCGATGAACGCGAAGCCGGCAAGCGAGAGTTTGCCGGCGCGGTCGAGGAGTACGCCAGCCGCATGATGGTCCGAACGTATTCGACCGTCGGGACTCGCGGTGACTGTGACCTGATGCTGTGGACCGTCAGCGACACGCTCGAGGAGATTCAGGCCCTGGTCTCCCGCCTGTTCGGCACCGCGATGGGGCCATATTTGGAGATCCCCTACTCGTATCTCGCGATGACCAGGCGCTCCACGTACGTCGACAAGCACACCCATGCGGGTCAGGAGGCTGGCCGCCTCCGAGTGCGGCCGGTGGGCGCGAAGTACCTGTTCGTGTACCCGTTCGTCAAGTCCCGCGCCTGGTACGCGCTGCCCCAGGCCGAGCGCCAGGCGATGATGGACGCTCACATCGGGACAGGACATCGCTACCCCTCGGTCCGCATCAACACGGGCTATTCATTTGGCCTGGACGACCAGGAGTTCACTCTGGCGTTCGAGACGGACTCGCCGTCCGATTTCGTGGACCTGGTGATGGAGCTGCGTGAGACGCGCGCGAGCGAGTACACCCTGCGAGATACGCCGATCTTTACGTGCATCTCGATGTCGCCGGGGGAGGCGCTCGACACGCTGGCGAGCGCGGCGGAGTGAAGCTGAGTGGTCGGCTCGCGGGAGTCTGGTTGTGGGTGACTTTGGTGGCGGTACCGCTGGCGGCCTGCTCGGGCTCTGCATCCTCGGAGCCTCAGTCCGGGCGTTCCAAGCCGGCCGAGAAATCCGCTCCGGCGCCCAAGGTGTCCGGCGACGCGAACAACGGCAGACAGCTCTTCGCGTCCAAGGGGTGCATCGCTTGTCACGCCGCGCCCGGGGTGGCCGGCGCGACTGGGACGATCGGACCGAGCCTGGGCGGGATCGGCGATCCAGGCAAGCGTCCTCAGCTGGCCGCCGGCATCCCGAACACTCCCGACAACATCAGGCGCTGGATCAAGGACCCGGCCTCGGTCAAAGCTGGAACGATGATGCCCAACCTCAACTTGAACGACAAGGAGGCCGACGACCTCGTCGCGTTCCTGGTGACGCTGCGATAGGCTTGTAGGGGCACGGCATGCCGTGCCCCTAGGGGACGGGAGACCACATATGGCGACGCTCGCGCTCAAGGAATGGGCGGTCGCGGTGAAGGCGCTCCGCGACGGACGACAGATCCTGCTGGTTCGCAAGGGCGGCATCCGCGAGGAGACGCGCGACTTCCGAGTCCGGGCCCGCCAGTTCCTCCTGTTCCCAACCTACGAGCACCAGCAGGCCGATCTGCTGCAGCCTCCCTTTGTGACCGATCTGGAGCAGGTGCTGGCGGCGCCGCGGGATCCGAGCCGCGTGAGCATCGACACCTGGGTCGAGCTGACTGATGTGTTCGAGGTAACCGAGCCGTGGCAGGTCGAGGCGGTCGCGTCGCACTATTGCTGGAGCCAACGCTACGCCGAGGAGCGGCTGCGCTGGCGGCCACGTAAGCCGCTGCTGGCGATGGCGGTGCGCGTCTTCAAGTTATCCGAGCCACGCGAGATCGAGGTGCTGGCCGCGTATGGCGGCTGCAAGTCGTGGCTGAAGCTGGCCGATGATGTACCCGTGGCCGGAATAGTCCCGGCCCTGCCGGACGACGAGTACGCCCGCCGAGTGGCCGAGGTTCGGGTGGCGCTGGAGCGCGAACCGATGGAGGCGGGTCGATGAGGTACCGCAAGCTCGGAAACACTGACCTCGAGCTCAGCGAGATCGGTTTCGGCGTCTGGACGGTCTCGGCTGGCTGGTGGGGCCAGTACTCGGAGGAGGAGGTGGCCGATCTGCTTCGCCGAGCGCTCCAGCTGGGGATCACCTTCTTCGACACTGGCGACTCCTATGGTAACGGGCGGGGCGAGACGGTTCTGGCGAAGGCGTTCGGCCAGCATCGCCAGCAGGTCGTCATCGGAACCAAGTTTGGCTACGACATCTACTCTGATCCGGACGAGAACCGCGGCCAGCGCGAGCGGCCGCACGACTGGTCGCCACAGTTCGTTCGATTCGCCCTGGAGCAAAGCCTGGCGCGCCTGGCGACCGACTACGTTGACCTGTACCAGCTTCACAATCCCAGAATGGATGCTGTCGAGCGCGACGACCTCTTCGAGCTGCTCGATCGTCTTCGGGACGAGGGCAAGATCAGGGCGTACGGCGCGGCGCTCGGGCCGGCGATCGGAGGCACCGAGCACGGCGATCAGGTACTGGCGGTTCGGCGGTTGGACTCGCTCCAGATCATCTACAACCTGCTCGAGCAGGATCCCGGGCGGCGGTTCTTCCCGACGGCCCGCGAGCACGGGGTCGGCGTACTTGTCAGAGTGCCCCACTCGTCGGGCCTGCTGGAGGGCAAGTACACACCCGAGACGACCTTTCCACCCGAAGACCATCGCAGCCACCGCCCGAGGGAATGGCTGATCGACGGCCTCAAGAAGATCGAGCGGCTCAAATTCCTCTACGAGGCGCGCGACCTGACGCTTGGCCAGGCGGCCCTCAAATGGGTTCTGGCGGAGCCATCTGTCACCTCAACTCAGCCGAACATCTACAACCTCGAGCAGCTTGAAGAGTTCGCCGCGGCAGCTGACAAGCCTGACCTGTCGGCAGACGACCTGGCCCGCGTGGCCGAGCTGTACGAGAGGAACTTTTACCCGGAGCTAGCTCCCTCTCCCACTGGGAGAGAATAAGCGGGCTTCGCGGGGTCCCTCACCCCAACCCCTCTCCCAGAGGGCCCAGAGGGAGGGGGAATAGGACTGCCCGGCGTGACTGCAGACTCGCCTGGCCCCAGGGCTGAAGACCGACCACCTGTCGTCGAGGTGGCCCGCGCCGCGCTGCGTGAGTTGTTCGGGCACGCCGAGTTCCGCGCCGGGCAGGAGGCGGTCGTCCGGGCGGTCCTAGCCGGCAGCGACGTGCTGGCGCTCATGCCGACCGGGGCCGGTAAGTCGCTCTGCTACCAGCTCCTGGCCATGCTTCTGGACGGCTGTACGCTCGTGATCTCTCCGCTCCTGGCGCTGATGAAAGACCAGCTTGACTCATTGCCCGAGCGGGTCTACGAGCGGACGACGATCCTGAACAGCCTGGTCGAACGTGAAGAATTAGTCGGGCGCCAGGCCGCCGTCGCCCAGGGTCGCTACAAGCTCGTCTACGCCACGCCTGAGCGCCTGCGTCAGCGCCCCTTCATCGACGCCCTCCGCCAGGCTCGAATCTCGCTCGTCGTAGTCGACGAGGCGCACTGCGTCTCGCTTTGGGGCCACGACTTTCGACCCGATTACCTGTTCGTTCGTCAGGCGCTCGAACTGCTCGACGAGCCTCGCCTACTGGCCATGACGGCTACCGCGCCGCCCGCCATCCAGCAGGAGCTCGACGAGCGGTTTGGGCGGTCGCTCGTCACCCTGACCACCGGCGTCGTACGCCCCAACCTCCGCCTGGAGGCGAGTGTGATGGGCGATCGGGAAGCCAAGATGCGGACGCTGATCGACGTCTGCAAGGCCGAGCCGGGGAGCGGGATAGTCTATGTCAACAGCCGGGAGCAGGCCGAGCAGTTGGCGCTCCTGCTTCGGCGGCGCGGGGTGAACGCCGCCCACTACCACGCCGGGATGGAGCGGGCCGATCGAGAGCAGGCCCAAAACGCCTACATGCTGGACCGGGTGCGGGTGATGGTCGCGACCAGCGCGTTCGGGATGGGTGTGGACAAGTCAAACGTCCGTTTCGTCGTGCATTTCAACCCGCCCCGCTCACTCGAGGCGTACGTTCAGGAGTCGGGGCGGGCCGGACGCGATGGGCGGCCCGCCCGCTGCATCCTGTTTGCTTCCCAGGGAGATCGCTCCAACCTGCGTCGCTGGATCCGCGAAGACCGGCTCGACGTAGGCCTGTTGCGCCGCGTCTACACAGCTTTGCGGCGAATCGCCGTGGGCGGCTACGCGCTGACGAGCGCGGATGGTCTCGCCCGTGAGTGCGGGACTCCTGTGCAGGAGAAAGACCTTCGCGCGGCGCTCGGCGTGCTCGAGCGAGTCGAGCTCCTGCGGCGCCATCTCGACCTGCCGCGTACGATGGTGCTCGAGCTGGTGTCGGCTCCGCCCGACGCCGCCGCGCGCGTGGCCGATGCCCTGACTCGGTGGCAGCAGGCGCAGGACCAGCGGTTCGAGGACCTGCTCGGCTACATCGCCACGGCGCGCTGCCGCCACTGGTTCGTGGCCCGCCACTTCGGCGTCCAGGCCGAGTCACATTGCGCCATGTGCGACGTGTGCTGTCCAGATCCCGCGCGCGACACGGCCGCAACGCCGCTTGTCCAGTCGGCCCGAGACGTTCGTCCGGCGGACGTGATCCTTGACTGCGTCCGGACGCTCCCGTTCCAGGTCGGCAGGCGCAAGCTGGTCTTCATCCTACGTGGCTCGGTCCAGAGCCCGATCGCACCGGAGCGCTGCGCGCGCTTCGGAGCGCTAGCCCACCTGTCCACCGCCCAGGTCGAGCGCGAGATCGAGCGTCTGGTCGGCGCCGGCTACCTCGCTCGCCGCGAGGGCGAATTGCCTACCCTCCAGCTAACCGACGCCGGCCGCCTGAAGCCGCCCGAGCCGGCGCCAGCAGCGCCGGTGCGAGCTCGCGAGAGGCCCGCCGGGCAGGCCTACTCGCCTGGCCGAGCGACAGACAGTTCTCAGGATGTCGAGGCCGAGGCGCTGTTCGAACGGCTCAGGGCCTGGCGGCGATTGAGGGCCGAGGAGGAGAGTGTGCCGCCCTACGTCGTCTTTCATGACAAGGCGCTCCGCGAGATCGCCCGTCTACGACCTTGCGGACACGCCGCGCTCGCTCAGATTCCCGGCCTCGGCACGGCCAAGCTGGCCAAATACGGCGACTCGATACTCGAGCTGATCTCGGGCTCCCCGCTCAATCCCTCCCCCTAACCCCGCGAACCGTACTTGTTCCCTCTCCGAAAGGGAGCGTGGGGAACTCGCTCCCCTCTCCGAAAGGGAGGTGGGGAACTCGCTCCCCTCTCCGTTTCGGACCGTTTCGGGGAGGGGCTGGGGGAGGGGTCAGACTCTGCTCCGCTCACGCCCGCGGCAGCCCCCGCGAGGCCACCTCCTCGGCGATCCGCCGGTTCTGGGCCCGAAGCGCCTCGCGGTGGGGGCTGGGCTCGATCGCGTCGAGCGAGTCGTGCATCTGGGTTGGAAGCTGGTGTGGCAGGAACCGGCTGCGCCGGCTATCAGAGTCCCACTTTTTGCGCCAGGCCAGCGGCACCTGCGACGGCAGGGGCTGGTCGCTGAGCGCCGCCCAGACCGCCGTCCAGGCGCGGGGGACCACGTTCCAGAGCGCGTACCCACCCCCGCCCAGAGCCACCAGGCGACCGTCGCACAGCTGGTGGGAAAGCTCGTGGGCGCGGCGGGCAAAGTGCTCGAACGTGGGCGTCAGAGCGTGCAGATGGGTCAGGGGATCCACGGCGTGGCCATCGCAGCCATTCTGAGCCACGATCACGTCTGGGCGAAAGGCCTGCGCCAACGGCGGGACGACGAGGTCGTAACACTCCACCCAGGAGAAGTGGTCGGTGTATGGCTCCAGCGGCACGTTGATCGAGTATCCATGTCCTGGGCCCTCGCCTCGCTCGGACGGGAATCCAGTGCCCGGGAAGAGGTACCGTCCGCTCTCGTGAAACGAGATCGTCAGGACGCCCTGATCCTCGTAGAAGATCGACTGGACACCGTCACCGTGGTGAGCATCGGTGTCGAGGTACAGGACCCGCGCGCCGTGCTTGCGAAGCCAGGCAATCCCTACCGCCGGGTCGTTGTAGATGCAGAAGCCGGACGCGAGCCGGCGATTGGCATGGTGAAGGCCGCCGCCCGGATTGAAGGCGTGGGCCACGTCACTGCTCATGACGAGCTCAGCTGCGCGCACGGTCCCGCCGACCACCAGCGCGGTCGCCTGGTGCATGCCCGGGAAGGCCGGATTGTCGAGTGAGCCGAGCCCGAAATCCTGCGCCGGATCGGCGGCCCGGCGACCGTCACTCAGCTCGCGAACGCGCTCGATGTACGGTCGATCATGCGCCAGGAGCAATTCGTCTTCGGTCGCCGCCCGCGGCGCCTCACGGCGCACGCTCGTGCCCGCCAGCAGTCCGCATGCCTCGATCAGCGAGTCGGTCAGCTCGAGGCGAATGGGGTTCAGCGGATGGTCTTCAGACAGCTTGTACGCAACGTACTCCGGCGAATAGACGAATGCTGAACGTCCGGACACGTGGCGCCTTCCAGCTAGACTGTCACCCAGTATAGCTGGGGGACGCCACGTGGGCTGGCTCCGAGGGGCGGACGGGCGGCTGCAACCGACGCTGCGAGTGGCGTTGTATCTGCCCGCGTTCCTGCTAACCGCCCTCCTGCTGGGGACCGTTCCAGCGCTCCTGCTGGCGCCGGAGCTATTTGCGTGGCCACGTTCGGGGTCCGACGCGCTCGTCGGTCCGACCGCCCTCGCGTTCGCGGCCTCCTCTGCGCTCGCGGCCGCGCTTTCGACGTGGATCTTTCGCCGCCTTGTCGATCGGCGTCCGTGGACGGGTCTGGGGCTGAGCCTGGCGCGCGGTTGGCTCACCGAGCTGGGGCGGGGATTCGGTCTCGGCGCGGCCCTGATGGGCGCTGTCGCCGCCGTCGAGCTCGGTTTCGGCTGGTACCGCCTTGATGGCCTGGCGCCGGCCGAGTCGGCTGTCCGCGACGTGGCGCTTGGACTGCTCCTGCACGCCGCGGTGGGGTTCGGCGAAGAGCTGGTCACGCGCGGCTACATGCTGCAGACGCTGGCCGAAACCTGGGGCAGCCGCTGGTCAGCCGTCATCAGCTCGGCTCTGTTCGGACTGTTTCACCTGGCCAACCCGGGTGGCGGCGTGACGCCGGTGCTCGGAGTGTTCTGGGCGGGGCTGATGCTGGCGGGCGGGTACCTCGCCACCCGACGGCTCTGGCTGCCGATCGGCCTGCATTGGGCCTGGAATTTCTTTCAGGGACCGGTCTTCGGCTTCCCAGTAAGCG
>DASPXK010000116.1:0-1582 GCA_035637315.1 Chloroflexota bacterium | reverse complement strand
GCCTTCAGCGCCGAGGCCGCGAGCACTGCCGAGGCGAAGTACGGACCGCAGTAGGCGGTGCGGCCCATCTCGTCGAGCACCAGCGCCTGCTCGATCATCCCGAGCTCAGGGTCGGCGACCATGCCCAGCAGTCCCATCTCGGCCATCTGCTGCCAGGTCGGCTCGCTGTAGCCCGTCTCGTCCTCCATCTGGCGCCTGACGATCTGCGCGCTGCTCTCGCGGGAGAAAAACTCGCGGGCGAGATCGCGGAGCATCACCTGCTCCTGAGTGAAGTCGAAGTCCATGGTCAGGCCCCCGTAGTCGGCTGACGGTCGGCGCGCGGCTCGCGTGGGAGCTTCAGGACGCGCTCACCAATGATGTTCTTCTGAATCTCGCTCGAGCCCGCGTAGATCGTTCCCGCGCGGGACCACAGGAAGTTGAAGGTCCACGAGCTGTCCTGGCCGCGCGCTGAGCCACCACCCAGCTCCAGGCCCTCGGGCAGGCCGCGCTCGAGCTGACCGTATGGTCCGAGGATGTCCTGAATCAGCTCTTGATGGCGCTTGTCGAGCTCGCTGTAGTAGAGCTTGTCGACCGACGACTCCGAGCCAGGTCGCTGTCCCTTCTCCAGTTTGCCGAGGATGCGGTAGCCCGCGTAACGCAGCACCTCGACGTCCACGATCATCCGCCCGATCCGCTGGCGCACCAGTGGGTCCTCCAGCGCCGGGACGCCATCGCGGCTCAAGGTGCGGCACACCTCGGTCAGCCGCCGCAGGTTGGCCTGGTGGCGCGTGACGCGGGCGAGGGTGTTGCCGCCGCGCTCGAAGCCGAGCGTGGTCTGCGCCAGCTCCCAGCCCTGGCCTTCCTGGCCAATGATGTTCTCGCCCGGAATGCGCACGTTGTTGAAGAACACCTCGGCGAACTCGGAGCCGCCGGTCATCTGCTTCAGGGGTCTGACTTCGACGCCGGGGCTGTGCATGTCGAGAATGAAGTACGAGATCCCCTTATGCTTTGGCGCCTTCGGGTCGGTGCGCGCCAGCAGCATGCCGTAGTCGGAATAGGGCGCCAGGCTGGTCCAGACCTTCTGTCCGTTGATGACCCAGTCGTCGCCGTCGCGCACCGCGCTGGTCTTCAGGCCGGCCAGGTCGGAGCCGGCGTCGGGCTCTGAGTACAACTGGCACCAGATTTCCTCAGCGGTCAGCATGCGCGGGACGTAGCGCTGCTTCTGGGCATCGGATCCGTGCACGATGAGCGTGGGGCCAAGAAGGCCGAGCGCGAGGCCGTTGAGCGGGCCTGGAACACCGGCCAGAGCCATCTCTTCGGCAACGATCGCCTGCTCCATTGGCCGCGCGTCCAGTCCGCCGTATTCGCGCGGCCAGCCCATCCCGACAAAACCGGCCTCGTACAGGGTGCGCTGCCACGCCTTGCGGTCCTCCAGGCTCTCGCCTTTGGGACGATGCTCGGCGAACCAGGCGCGCACGCGCTGGCGGAACGTTTCGTCTTCGGCGGTGTAGTTCAGGTCCATATCAGCGCCCTCGCAATCTGGGATCGAGCTCGTCTCGCCATCGGCGAGCTTGCGAGCCGTTCAAAACAGGTTTTGATCTGC
>DASPXK010000115.1:0-4818 GCA_035637315.1 Chloroflexota bacterium | reverse complement strand
GCCGGCCGGCAGCGAGCCGTGGACCAGCGAGATCGCCGCGAGCGGACCCGGTCCCAAACGGTCCGTCGCCGCCACCACCATGCCGCGCTCTGCCAGAAGCTCCTGCAGGCGTGCTGACTGCTGCGAGACGATGACGGTCGTCTCGCCGGCGCTTCGCTCGAGGCGGTCGTGGAAAGCCCTCAGACGGCCGCCAAAGACGGGCGCGTGGCTGAACGGGACCGTCTCGGCGGCAGGGTCGTGGACCAGTTCGACCACCGCCCGCTGGCCCGCGCCCAGCCGGGCCAGC
The DNA here is from genome assembly GCA_035637315.1 of Chloroflexota bacterium. Classification (GTDB taxonomy): domain Bacteria; phylum Chloroflexota; class UBA6077; order UBA6077; family JACCZL01; genus DASPXK01. Next base: position 4,532 of record DASPXK010000115.1, on the reverse strand, counting down.
AGCTGCGGCCACGCGACGTACGGCCGGGTCACCTCGGCTGGCAGCTCGCCGCGCTCCTGGAGCTCCACCCGCAGCTCCTCGACCTGGCGCTCCAGGTCGGCGGCGAGCGCCTCGATTTGACCCGGCTCGTCGAGCAAGACCAAGGAGTCGGCTGGCAGATGATCGAAGAACGTGGCGCTGGGACTCGCCACTCCTGACTGGCGAAGCCCACTTGTTCCGCCACTCGTGACTCGGGCCGGCGGCGTCAGCAGCTCGGCGATGCGCTCGCCGGAGCGCTGGGTCTCAGGATCGAACAGCCGCAGCGACTCGATCTCGTCCGCGAAGAACTCGATACGGCACGGCTGGCCGCCCGGCGGATAGACGTCCACGATCCCGCCTCGTCGGCTGAACTGGCCGGGCCCGTCGACCAGCGGGCTCGGCTCGTAGCCGCTCGCCAGCCACAGCTCGACGAGCTGGGCCGGGCTCACCAGGTCTCCGATCTTGATCGTGCGCGCGGCCGCCCGGAACCGCTCTGGAGCCTCCAGGACGTCCAGGGCTGCCCGCACCGACAGCACGACCAGTGGTTGGGCGTCGGGCTCGCCCAGCCGTGTGAGCACCTTGACGCGCTCGGCGACGACGGCTGGGTCCTCTTTCAGCCGCTCGTACGGCAGCGCGTCAGGGGCCTGGAAATACAGGACGGAGTGCGGATCGCCCGACCAGGCCGACAGCTCGTCCCACAGCTGGCGGGCGTAGCCGGGCCGCGCCGCGACCAGGACGACCGGGCGGGCCAGGCTGGCGTGAAGGGCTGCCACGACAAACGCCTTGGCAGGATCGGCTATGGACACCCGTCGAGAACGCCGCAGGTTGGCTACCAGCTCGGCAAACGACGCTTCCCGGTGCAGAGCTTGCAGCAGGGCCGACAGGTGGATCGTCGCCATTCCGACCCCATCGGTCGCGTGCCGCGTGGGCGTCGAGAGAGCCACTACCTATACCTTCAGGGCGCAGCAAGCAGCGCCCCTACGAGCCATCGCCGACCCACCGCCTACCACCTACCACCTGCTGCCCGCTGCCTACTGCCCACTACCTACTGGTTGAACCGGTTCATTGCGACCGCGGGGCCCTCGCGAAGCGCCGCTTCGACAGCCTCGACCGCCCGCTCCACCGCGTCGCGTAGGGTGGCCAGCTCGTCGGGTGATGGTGGACTCAGGACGTAGTCAGCCATATCCGAGCGGGGCGGAGGGCCGCCCACGCCGATGCGCAGGCGCGGGAAGTCCGAGGTGCCGATCGATTCGACGATCGAGCGCATTCCGTTGTGCGTGCCTGGCCCGCCTCGCTCACGCATCCTCAGCACACCCGACGGCAGGTCGACGTCGTCGTAAATCACCAACAGGGAAGCTGGAGCGATGCCCCACGCAAAGAGCAATTCCTTGACCGCCTGGCCCGAGACGTTCATGTATGTCTGCGGCTTGGCCAGGACGACATCCCGACCGCCGATCTCGCCGCGCGCGACCAGGCTCCGCGCCCGCCGCATGTTGAAGCGCAGCTGGTGCTTCTCCGCCAGGCGGTCCAGGCACCAGAAGCCCAGGTTGTGGCGGTGGTCGGCGTAGTCCTGGCCCGGATTCCCCAGCCCAACGATCAATCTGTCAGGCGGCACGCCACTCTCCAGCCGACAAACGCCTAAAAGGGCTGGCCTCGCCGGCCAGCCCTGTCAGCCTCAATCTGTCAGCCAAGTATACCCCCTCTCCCACGCTGGGAGAGGGGCCGGGGTGAGGGCGGTCCCCAACTTGAGTCGGAGCATCGCTGGGGCGTACAGTTCGATGGGAGCTAACGCCAACGATGCAGTGCGGCGGTTGTGGTTACGACGCGCCAGCGGAGTTCGCTTTCTGTCCCAAGTGTGGCAGCAAGCTGAGTGCCGCGTGCCCGAGCTGCGGCTTCGCCTGTCCGCCAGATTTCGGCTTTTGCCCCAAGTGCGGCGCCCGGATCGCCAGCGGCGAGCCCATCGCGTCGGCGGTGTCGACGGCCGTCGCGCCGCCAGTTCTGCCCTCGGCCGAAGAGCGGTTGGCAACCCTGCGAGAGCTGATGCCAACCGCGCTCACCGAACGCCTCGAGGCCGGACCGGACAACGGGGCGGCGGTCGAGCGCGAGCGACGGCCTGTGACGGTCCTGTTTGCCGATCTGTCCGGCTTCACGGCGCTCGCGGAGACAACGGACCCAGAGGACCTGGCAACGCTTCTCGATCGATGTCTGCGCGCGATGGCCGAGGCGATCTACCGCTACCAGGGCACGGTCGACAAGTACATCGGCGACTGCGTCATGGCGCTGTTCGGCGCGCCGGTTGCCCACGAGGACGATCCGGAGCGCGCCATCCGGGCCGCCCTCGAGATGCACGCCAGGATCGCGGATATCAACCGCGAGTTGCGGGATCAGCATCGCCCCGCACCCGAATCGCCCGGCGCGCCTGCCCTGACGCTCCACATCGGCATCAACACCGGGCTCGTCGTCGCCGGGACGGTGGGGACAGATCGGCGCCGTGAGTACACCGTGCTCGGCGACGCGGTCAACGTGGCGGCCCGCTTGGAGGCCTCGGCCGAGCCGGGCCAGGTTGTGGTCGGCGAGCCCACCTATCGGCTCGCGCGGCACGCCTTCGCCTTCGAGCCGCTCGGCGGCCTGACGCTCAAGGGCAAGGCCGAGCCGCTCCCGGCATACCGAGTGACCGGCTTACTGGACAAGCCTCGCTCGGCGCGCGGCCTGGAGGCCCACACCCTAGTGTCGCCGCTGGTCGGGCGAGATGACGAGCTGGGCCAACTGCTCGATGCTTTCGAGCGAATGCTGCGCAGCCGGACCCAGGTCGTGAGCCTGATCGGCGAGGCCGGGGCCGGCAAGTCGCGGTTGCTGCGCGAGTACTTCGCGCGGCTGGAGGGCGAGGGACGGATCGAGAGCGCCGGCGTCACTGTGCGGCGAGCCTACTGCTCATCGCTGGGCGAGGAGGCGTACGGCGTCCTGGCCTCCCTCTACCGAGACGCTTTCGGCCTGGCGCCGGAGGACCCGCCCGAGGTGTCGCGGGCCAAGATCGCCGACGGGCTCGCCGCAGTGGGTCACGACGAAGGGGGCATCGCCCACACCGCTCCACTGGTCGGCCACGTGCTCGGCATCGACTACGCCGATCCGCGCCTGCGCTACGTCGAGCCCGAGCAGCTCAAGCGACAGCTGTTCCTGGTAGTCCGTGACCTCGTCGAGCGGCGCCTGCAGCAGGGACCGTACTTGCTGCTGGTCGAGGACCTCCACTGGGCTGACGCCGCGTCGGTCGAGCTGCTCCGCTTTCTGGTCGACCGGCTGGGTGATCGGCAGGTGATGCTCCTGGTCGCCCATCGCCCGAGCTTCGACGGCGGCGTGCTGGCCAGCGCCCGCGCGACGTATACGGCGATTCGGTTGGCCCCCCTCTCCGCGGATGACAGCCAGGCGATGTTGGAGTCATTCTTCGGTCAGTCGGCAAGCCGGCTCCCGGCTCGGCTGCGTGAGCTGATCGTCTCGCGGGCCGGTGGCAACCCGTTCTACCTGGAAGAGGTCGTTCGCGACCTGGTCGAGGCCGGCGTGCTCACGCGCGACGCGGACGGCTGGGCCTGCACGGCGGACGTGGGCACAGTCGAGGTCCCGCCGACGGTGCAGGGTGTGCTGCTGGCCAGGCTCGACCGGCTCGAGCCGGGTGCCCGCCGCCTGGTCCAGGAGGCTTCCGTCCTGGGGGCCAGCTTCGGCGAGCGACTGCTGCGCGAGGTGTGCAGCGAGTCGGAGCTGGCCGACCTGCGCCTCGACGTCCTCCACGACGCCGAGCTAATCGAGGAGACGCCCTCTCCTGGCGAGCGCCAGTACCACTTCGTCCACGCCCTGGTCCAGGAGGTCGCCTACCAGAGCCTGTTGGTGCGTCGCCGGACGGAGCTGCACGGCCGAGCCGGCGACGCCCTGGAGCTGCTCTGTGCCGGTCGCCCCGAGCGGCTGGCCGATCTCGAGGCGCTCGGCCGCCACTTCAGCCTGAGCGCCGAGAAGCTCAAAGGCGCGCGTTACCTGATCGCGGCGGGTGACTGGGCCAGCGCGATCTATGCGAACGAGGACGCCGCGCGCTACTACCAGCGGGCTCTGGATACGCTGGCCGCGTGCGATCCTGAGAGCTCTGGCCCCGAACGGCTGGCCGCCGCGGAGCGGGTGGGCGACGTGCTCGGGCCGCTCGGACGCCGTGAGGAGGCCCTTGCCCAGTACTCCTTGGTGCTCGAGGCCTATCAGCGAGCTGCCGATCGCCCGGCCCAGGCCCGCCTGCGGCGCAAGATCGGCGCGCTTCGCTGGAGCGCCGGCGACCGATCGGCGGCGCTGGCCGAGTACCAGGCTGGCCTGGAGCTGCTCGACGGCCAGCTACAGCACCCGGAGCTCGCCCACCTCTACCAGGAGATGGGTCGACTCGCCTTCCGGAGTGGTGACAACGAGCAGGCGATTCAGTGGGCTGAGCGAGCGCGCGCGCTGGGCGAGGCGCTGCTCGAGTCGGCCGAGGCCGAGTCCGACCGCGC
>DASPXK010000114.1:0-9250 GCA_035637315.1 Chloroflexota bacterium | reverse complement strand
TACGACGCGGGTGGCGAAGGTTGTCGAGAACCGGCAAGCGTTCCTCGCGGTGCTTGCCCGCACCCACGACGAAGGCGAAAAGCGGATCAAGATAGAGCGCGCGGGCTCCGTTTGACCGCGCGCGAGAACCGAATGCCAGTGAAGTTCAGCACCGGTCTGCCAAACTGCCGCGAGGGGCGGCAGAACCTGATCGGCTCGGTGGATCTCGGCGGCATGCTGAGGTTTGCCCGGCTCGCCGACGACCTCGGCTACTACTCGCTCTGGCCCAACGAGTTCTTCGTGACGTTTCCGGAAGTCGCCGCGAAATACCTCGAGCCGCCGAATCTGTACGACACGATCGTGACGATGTCCTACGTCGCCGCCGCCACTCGCCGCATTCGAATCACCCCCAGCACGATCGTGCTTCCGCTCCATGAGCCGCTTCTGCTCAGCCGCCAGCTCGCGACGCTCGACGTGTTCTCCGGGGGTCGAATCACACTGGGGATCGGTCTGGGCGGCTCGACGAACGAGTTCCGGCGCCTGCACGGGGAGCTGCGCAGCCCCCATCGGGGGCAGATGATGGACGAGTACGTCCAGGCGCTGCGAGTGCTCTGGACCGAGCGCAAGGCGACGTTCAGGGGACAGTACACGACCTTCGAAGACGTCGAGAGCCACCCCAAGCCGGTCCAGGACCCCTTCCCGATCTTCATGGCCGGCCACGCCGAGCCAGTCTTCCGTCGGCTGGCCGCGCACGGGCAGGGCTGGATCGACTCTGCTATGCCGCCCGAGGAGCTGGGCTCGTACGCAAAGCGGTTCCGCGAGTATGCGGCCGAAGCAGGTCGGGGCGACGTTCCGCTCGAGCTCGCGAGGCAGTTCTACGTGAGCATGGCGGCCACCGAGCAGGAGGCGAAGGCCAACCACGCCGCCTCGGTGCCGCCGCCGACCAGGGCCCAGGCGGGCCCCCCGCCTGCGCCGCGGAGCCCACAGGAGCGGAATCTGATTGGCACGCCGGAGTTCATCCGCAATCGCTTGGCCGAGTACGTGGCGGTCGGGGTTACCGAGCTGTGCATGATCTTCTTCTCCTCCAACGGCGAGTCGGCCGAGCGGCAGTTGCGTCTGTTTGCCGAGCACGTGATGCCGGCGTTCGTCTGACGACCTTCGCCGGAATGGCTCCTGCTTGTCGCGCACGGGAGGGTCGACATGGGTACGCCAAACGGTGCGTTCATCATCCAACACCTTAGTCGCCGGCAGTTTTTGACGACGTTTGGGGCGGCGTGCGCGGGAGGGTTGAGCGTGCTCGCCTGCGCGCCGGCGGCGCCCACGGCCGCCCCAAAGGCCGCGCCGACACAGCCGGCCGCGGCCGCCGTGATCCCGACGGCCGCGCCGGCCCCAACGGCGGCGCCAGCAGTCGGGCCAACGGCCGCGCCCGCCGCGGCCACGACTGGAGGAACGCTCGTCACCGCGATCGAGGCCGACCCGATCACCATCGATCCGGCCTTCACGTCCGGCTTGCCTGGGCGTCGCACCGGGCGGGCCATCTTCGACCCGCTGGTCGATCTTGATCAGCAGGGCAAACCGATCCCGGCCCTGGCCGAGCGCTGGGAAGCGCCCGACCCGCGCACTTACGTCTTGTACCTGCGGCGCGGCGTAAAGTTCCACGACGGCACCGATTTCAACGCGGAAGCGGCCAAGTTCAACTTCGACCGCCACCTCAATCCTGACAACAAGTCTCTCCGTCGTGGCGAGCTGTCGCAGATCGACAGCGTCGAGATCCAGGACAGTCACGCCCTCAAGATCGCGCTCAAGGCGCCGTTCGCGCCCTTCCTGTTCGCGCTCTTCGACTGGTCGGCGTTCATGGTCTCTCCCAGCGCGGTCCAGAAGCTCGGCCAGGACTTTGGCGTCGCGCCGGTCGGGACCGGGCCGTTCCGGTTGGTGGAGTACGCCAAGGACCAGCACACGATCGTCGAGCGCAACTCTGACTACTGGGACCGGGGCAAGCCATCGCTCGACAAGATCATCTTCCGGCCCATCCCGGTCGACAGCACGCGCCTGACCGAGCTGCGCTCCGGCGGGGTCCAGATTGCCGAGGACCTTCCGTACCAGGATGTCCAGCGCATGCGCTCGATGCCAGAGATCGTCCTGAGTGAGAAGAGCGGATTTCGATTCGAGTTCTTGGCGTTTCAGACCCAGAAGCCGCCCTACGGCGCAAGCCGGGCCTTCCGCCAGGCGCTCAACTGGGCGCTGGACCGCGAGGCAATCCACAAGAGCGTCTACTTCGAGACCGGGACGATTGGCTACGACCCGTTCCTGCCGGGAACGCCGTTTTACGACGCCAACTACAAGCCGTTCATGCGTGACCTAGCACGAGCAAAGCAGCTCCTGGAATCGGCGGGCGTGCCATCGCCACCCCAGTTCACGCTGTACGTCGGGCCGGACACCGTGATTCAGAAAAAGGCTCAGATCATCCAGGCGAACTTTGCCGATGTCGGCGTGACGGTTAAGATCGAGCCCGAAGACGGAACCGCCAACACGAACCGGATGCTGAACAGCAACTTCGATCTGTATGTGGGCCGCTGGTGGGGATACCGGCCGGACCCCGATCTCTACCTGACCACACTGGTCCACAGCACCGGCAGCAACAACTACAGCAAGTACGCCAATCCAGAAGTAGACCGCTTGCTCGACACCGCGCGGGCCGAGCCCTCGGTGGAGAAGCGGATTGGGACCTACCGTCAGGTAGCCCCGATTCTTAGCGAGGACGCCGCAAACATCTACTACCATTACGGCTCGAACTTCAAGGGGCTGAGCCCCAAGGTTCGCGGCTTCATCCACATGCAGGACGGCATCGTCCGTTATCGGGATATTTCGGTATCGTAAGGCGCCGGTCTGTGGTCATTCATGGAGCCGAACCCGCCGGGAGTGTTCAGATGAGTACGCCGAGCCACATCCTTACCGCCCAGCGCACGACACGACGGCGATTCCTCCTCGCCTTCGGCACTGGCCTGGCCGGACTAACCGCCGCCTGCGCGCAACCAACGCAGCCCACTCAGCCGGCGCCGCCCGCCCAGCCGACGGCCACGCCACAGGCCCCTGCTGCGGCGCCCCCAGCCCTGACGGCGGCACCGGCCGCGGCCGTCCCCACCCCGCAAAGCGGGGCCGCGCCGAAGCCCACCAGCGGGCCCGCCCAGCCGAAGGCCGGCGGGATGCTGGTGGCAGGAAACGAGGCCGATCCGAACACCTTCGACCCGGCCAACATGTTCGGACTGCCCCCCAGGCGGATCGGTCGAACGATCTATAACGCTCTGGTCAGCGTGGACGAGCAAGGCAACGTCGAACCGGAGCTGGTCGAGTCGTGGGAACAGCCAGACGACCGCACCTACCTCCTCAAGCTGCGCCGAGGGGTCAAATTCCACGACGGGACCGACTTCAACGCCGAGGCCGTCAAGTTCCACTTCGATCGCCACCTCGACCCAAAGGTGAAGTCGGTCCGTGCTGGCGAGTTGGCCGCGGTCGAAGCGACGAGCATCGTCGACGCATCCACAGTCAAAGTCGCGCTGAAGCAGCCGTTCGCGCCGTTCCTGGCGGCGCTGTTCGACTGGTCCGGCTTCGTCGTCTCGCCGGCGGCGGTCCAGAAGTGGGGTGACGACTACGGTCTGCACCCGGTCGGGACCGGCCCGTTCAAATTCGTCGAATACGCCAAGGACCAGCACACGATCGTCGAGCGAAACCCGGACTACTGGGAGTCGGGATTGCCGCGTCTGGAGCGGATAACGTTCCGCCCGATTCCCGTCGACAGTACTCGCCTGACCGAGCTGCGCAGCGGCGGGGTCCACCTGGCCGAGGACCTACCTCTGCAAGACATACCGCGGCTGAAGGACATGTCCGAGCTTGTGCTGTCGATCAAGGATGGGTTCCGTTTCGACTACTTCCACTTCGTCTCGGACAAGGACCCGTATGGTACGAACAAGAAGCTTCGCCAGGCGGTCAATTGGGCCGTGGACCGCCAGGCCATCCTGCAGGGGGCCTTCTTCGGGATCGGCGCGGTCGGCTACCAGCCCTTCTTCCCGGGCACGCCGTTTCACGACCCGAGCTTCCGGCCGTACACCTACGACCTGAGCAAGGCCAAACAGCTCATGCAGGAGTCCGCTGCTCCCTCGCCGATTCGGTTCGAGGTAGGCGTGACCTCGGACCCAGTCAAGCAGCGTGTCACCCAGGTCGTGCAAGCCCAGCTTGGCGAGATCGGCGTCCAGCTCGACATCAAGCAGATGGACACGGCGGCCAGGACCGAATGGGTCCGAAACGGCAACTACTTCTTCGACACCGGCTGGGGCTGGTGGGGATACCGGCCCGACCCTGACCAGTACCTATCGACGCTAATGTTCTCGCAGAGCAACAACAACTATGGGCACATCAAAGACCCGCGCATCGACGACCTGCTCGCCAAAGGCCGCGCCGCCTCGCGCTCCGAGGAGCGGCGCCCGATCTATCAGCAGCTGCGCGATATCGTGAGCGAGGAGTGCATCTACATCTACTACTGGGAGGGACCCAACATCAAGGGCCTCAGTCCCAAGGTGCGTGACTTCCAGCACATGCCGGACTCGATCATCCGCTACCAGCGGATCTCCCTGGAGGGCTAGTCTAGAGGCCCTCACCCCAACCCCCTCTCCCCTTGAGGGCCCCTTGAGGGAGAGGGCCGGGGTGAGGGGGAATTCGAAAGGAGCGGCCCGATGCTGACTAGGCGACAGTTCCTGGGCCACGTGCTGGGTATCGGCGGGGCGCTGGCCGGCACGTCACTGCTTGCGGCTTGTGGCCAACCGGCCGCCGCCCCGCCAACCGCCCCGCCCGCGAAGCCGACAGCTGCTCCCGCGGCCCCGGCCGCCAAGCCGACCGAGGCGCCCAAGCCTGCCGCGGCCCCGCCAACCCAGGCCGCGCCGGCCGCGGCCAAGCCCGGCGGCACGCTGGTCGTGGGCTTCTCGATCGATCCGCAGTCGATGGACCCGGCCGAATCTGGCGAACCCCAGGCCCGCATGGTCCGCGGCAGTATCCACGAGGCCTTGATCGACGTCGACGAGCAGGGCAAGCCGATCCCATGGCTGGCCGACTCGTGGGAGCAGACGGATCCGACGACTTACGTCTTCAGGCTGCGCCAGGGGATCAAGTTTCACGACGGTACCACGCTCGACGCCGAAGCCGTCAAGCTCAACATCGAGCGGATGGCTAACCCTGACCTGAAGAACATCTGGCGCAGCGAGATCGCTCAGCTCGACAAGGTCGAGGTGGTCGACAGCTCGACCGTCCGCGTCAAAGCCAAAGCGGCATTCGTGGCCTTCATCATCCCGTTCTACGACATGAACGGCATGGCGCGGTCGCCGGCGGCGATGCAGAAGTGGGGGACCGACTACGGGATCCACCCGGTTGGAACCGGACCGTTCAAGTTCATCGAATACACCAAGGATAACCAGACCATCCTCGAACGAAACCCGGACTACTGGGTGAAGGACAAGCCAAATCTCGAGCGGATCGTCTTCCGACCCATCCCGGCGAGCGGTACCCGCCTGACGGAGCTGCGCAGCGGTGGCATCCACATTGCCGAAGACATGCCGTTCCAGGACCTGGAGCGCCTGAAGGGCGCGAGCGACGTGGTGGTCTCGGAGAAAACCGGCTTCCGAGTCGACTGGCTCTTCTTCAACACCCAGGCGGGGCCGGGCTCGAACAAGCAGTTCCGCCAGGCCTGGGGCTGGCTGATGGACCGCGACGTCATCCAAAGCGTCGTCTACAAGAACACCGGCTCACCCGCGTGGGACCTCTTGTTGCCGGGCTCGCCTTACCACGACCCCAACTACAAGCCCACCTCTCGCAACCTTGACAAGGCGAAGGACCTCCTGGCCGCGTCCGGCGTGAAGCTGCCAGCGGAGTTCACCGTCTACGTCCATCAGGATCCCGTTCGGCAGCAGGTCGCTCAGATCCTTCAGGCGAACGGTGCCGAGGTTGGCGTCGGCTTCAACATCACGGTCGAGGACAGCTCAGCCTGGTTCGCCCGCCACGAGAATACCACCGACTTCACGATGGGCCTGACCTGGTGGGGCTACCGCCCGGACCCGGACCAGTACCTGGGTGTGAACCTTGTCACGAAGGGAAGCTGGAATCTGCCCAAGTACAGCAATCCAGAGATGGACCGACTGCTCGACGCTCAGCGCGTCGAGGGTGACCAGGCGAGCCGGCGCAAGCTCATGCGCCAAATCGCGGAGCTAACAACTGAGGATTCTCCCCTGATCCCGTTCCACTACGGCTCCAACATCAAGGGCCTTTCGCCGAAGGTGCAGGGCTTCGTCCACCGCCCGGACGGCCTCATTCGGTTTCTCGACGTGCGTCTCGGCTAGGGTCGCCCGATGACCTGGCGCCCCCGCCGACGAAAGCAGGGTTGCTGCGACGCGTCGGCGACGGGCCTGCCTCGCTGTCTAGATTAGGACTGTGACGAAGTACCTTCTCCGACGGCTGCTGGCAACCATCCCGGTCGTGGTGGTGACGTCGATCATCTTGTTCGTAGTGATGCGCGTCCTGCCCGGCGACCCGATCATCATGATCGCCGGCGAGGCCCAGTCGGATATCTCGCCCGACCTCCTCGAGCGACTGCGTCAGGAAAACGACCTGGACAAGCCGATCTACGTCCAGTACGTGACCTGGGCGCGCAAGATCCTGAGCGGCGACCTCGGGCGCTCGATTCGCAGTCGACAGCCCGTTATCAACGTCCTGGTGCCTCGCCTGCTGCCAACCATTCAGATCGGACTGATGGCGTGGCTGACCGCCCTGATCATCGCCATCCCGGTCGGCGTCATGTCGGCGACGAGCCCCAATTCCTGGAAGGACTGGCTTGGGACGGTTGGGGCGCTCGTGGGAGCGGCAATGCCGTACTTCCTCCTGGGCGGTGTGCTGATCTACGTCGTTGCGCTACGGCTGAGGTGGCTACCGGCGTCGGGCTACGTGTCGCCACTGGTAGACCCGCTGCAGAGCCTGAAAGTCTCGCTCATGCCGGCCGTGACGCTCGGCCTGGGCCTAGCAGCGGTCACCACGCGCCAAGCGCGCTCCGGCCTCGTCGAGGTGCTCCAGCAGCCATACGTCACCACCGCCCGCGCGAAAGGGCTGCGCGAAAGACGAGTGATCCTCGGACACGCGTTCAAGAACGGGATGCTACCGGTCGTCACGATCCTCGGAATTCAGCTTGGCAACCTGCTGGGCGGCGCCGTGATCACGGAGACGATATTTGCCGTCCCGGGCACCGGGCGGCTTCTCGTCGAAGCGATCTTTAGTCGAGACTACGCCATCGTCCAGGCAGTCGTCCTGCTCATCAGCTTCGCGGTTGTGTTCGCGAACCTGGCCGTCGATCTGGTCTATGGGTATCTCGACCCGCGCATCCGCCTGAGCTAAGTAAGTCCTCCAAATGGCAGAGACCATGAGCGCGCCGGCCCTGGCGGAGGCCAGTGTGGCCACCGCGCGGCCAGCACACCGCGGACTGGCTTACGGCCTGCGGCGCTTCACGCGCCGCCGACTGGCTGTGGTCGGTATTGTCTTGGTGGGGCTGGAGCTGCTCCTGGCGGTGGCGGCGCCGGCGCTCGCGCCGTACGCCCCCAATGCCCAGGACTTTCGGGCCGTGCTCCAGCCGCCGGGTTGGCCACACGTCCTGGGGACCGACGATCTGGGACGCGACATCCTGAGTCGCCTCTTGCACGGGGCGCGGCTGTCGCTCGCGGTTGGGGTCGCGGCGGTCACGCTGGCCGTAGCGGTGGGTGTGCCGCTTGGGCTCACCGTTGGCTATTCGGGCGGACGCCTGGACGAGCTGCTGATGCGCGTCGTGGATAGCCTCATGGCGCTGCCGCCGCTCGTGCTCGCGCTGGTCATCACGGCCGTCCTCGGCTCCGGCTTGCAGAATGCCATGTTTGCCATCGCGGTGGTTGCGATACCCACGTACACCCGCCTGATGCGTGGGCAGATCCTGTCCGTCAAGCAAAACGACTACGTGCTGGCCGTCTTCGCCTGTGGCGCCAGCATTCCACGGATCCTATTTCGGCACATGTTGCCCAACTCGATCGCCCCGATCGTCGTCCAGGCATCGCTCGGGATCGGGTTCGCGATCATAACCGAGTCGAGCCTCAGTTTCATCGGGCTGGGAGCCCAACCCCCGACCGCCACGTGGGGCTCGATGGTCCAGGTTGGATTCCAGTATTTGGAGATCGCGCCGTGGTTCGTGCTCGCGCCCGCGGCGATGATTTTTCTGGCCGTTCTAGGCTTTAACCTACTCGGCGACGGGCTCCGCGACGCGCTCGACCCCAGCCTGCGGGGGTAACGCCCGGTGTCGCCCCAAACTTCCCATTCCGAGCGCAGCCAGGATACCGCGCCTGGATCGCGGATCCTTCGCTTCGCTCACGATGACATAAAGCCTCGGGATGGCAGGTAGGCCCTAGCTCCAGCGCGAGACCATCTTCTCGGCAAACTGCCGGACGAAGACCTTCTTGTTGCCTTCGGGCGTGTCGCCGCCGATGCCCCAGGTGTAGATCACGCCGACCATGTTCGCATTGCGGAACACCAGCCGGTGGTGTAGGTACGTCTCGCCCGAGGAGTTGCAGTCATCGTTGCAGGCCGAGAAGCCCTGCGCCTGCTCGCCAATGTACTCGTCACCTTCCAGAGCGAAGTCGAACTTTCCACCGATCTTCTCTTTGGCCTCGGGGAACTTCTGGTTGAGCGCCACCTGCTCGTTGAAGATGTCCTGCGCCGTGGCGACGTCGCTGGCGATGATCGCCTTGCTGTAGACGGTCACCGGACCGCTTCGAAAGCCGGAGAAGGTCTGCGGTCGCTCGTAGCGGACCGCGTACCAGGTCTGGCGACCGTCGGCGTACTGCTGATGATCGGCCTCCTTGGCGTCCTTGCCCGCCTCGCTCAGCTTGATGACGATGCCCTTTGGGTCACCCTCTGGCGGGGTGCCGGGAACGGGTGTCGCGCTGGCTGACGAGCCGGGCGTCGGGGTCTTGGAGGATTTCTGAGGCGTGCCAGCCGGGCCGACGGTCGCCGTGGGGGCTGGAGCGGCCGTCGCCGCCTTGGGGGCGCTGGTCGGTTTGCTGGCGGCCGGCGATGCCGGGGCGGCGGGCGTGCTGTCCAGCGACAGCCGAAACGCGTTGGCCAGGTCGGTCCCGGGCAGCTGCTCCGGCCGCAGCGGCCCCGTGTGTCGGTCCGGATCGTACTGCTTGTACAGCTTGCTCCCAGCCGCCTCCGCCGCCAG
>DASPXK010000113.1:0-2598 GCA_035637315.1 Chloroflexota bacterium | reverse complement strand
AGCCTGCACACCAGCCACGTCGGCATGGACAACTACCGCGCGCAGGAAGAGATCGAGCGGGAGCGAGTCCACGACCCGCTGCCCGCCTTCCGCAATTACCTGCTTGGTCTGGGTCTGCTGACCGAGGCGGAGGCCGATGCGCTGGCGGCCGAGGTCGACGCCGCCGTCGACGCCGCCGTCGAATACGCCGAACAGGCCCCTGCCCCCACCTCCGAGCAGGCGACCTGGCACGTGCTGGCCGGGGAGCAAACCTAACCCCCCAGCCCCCTTCCCTAAAGGGAAGGGGGAGCATGTTGACTGGCCCCCTTCCCTTTCGGGAAGGGGGCTGGGGGGTTAGGTTTGGAACTCGCTTATCCGCGCGAGTGTGGTATGCTGTGCGCAGTGGAAGGAGGTGATGCCCTATGAGTAGTAGTAGAGGGGGCATCCTGGGAGGTCTTACCTCCTAGCCCTGTCTCAGGGGACGCCTTTTAGGATGCCCCCTCCTCGTGTTTTCGAACACGGACCACGGACCCGCCACCTGGCGGGTCCGTCGTCGTCTGCCCTCACCCCCCTACCCCCTCTCCCAAGTTTGGGAGAGGGGGCCAGGGGGTGAGGGCGCTTCGCGGGGTGAGGGCGACTTTTGCGCGCCTGCGCGGGCGTCCGGTATGGTCATACGACAGAAGCCGTCGGCTGGCAGGGGCCGTCGACGGCTTCAAGCTGATCGCCGATCGCCCTGGAGTACTGGATGGCCGACGAGGAGACCTACGAGCCGCGGCGAGTGATGGTGGTCGTGGCGCATCCGGACGATGCGGAGTTCATGGCCGCCGGCACCGTGGCGAAGTGGGCCAAGGATGGCAAGGAGATCGTCTACGTGCTGTGCACGAACGGCGACAAGGGCACGTCCGACAAGACGCTCAGTCCGGCCGCGCTGGCGGAAGCCCGCGCCAAGGAGCAGCAGGCGGCAGCGGCCAGGCTCGGCGTCCGAGAGGTCGTCTTTCTCGGCTACGAGGACGGCATCCTCCAGAACACGCTCGAGCTGCGCCGCGACATCGTTCGCCAGATCCGACGGTTCAAGCCAGAGGTCGTGGTCTGCCAGGACCCCACGACCCGCTGGTCCGGTCAGTACATCAACCATCCCGACCATCGCGCCGCCGGCGACGCGACACTCGACTCGATCTATCCGTCGGCTCGCGATCCACACGTCTTCCCGGAGCTGCTAGCCGAAGGCCTGGAGCCGCACAAGGTGCGCGAGGTGTACGTAGGCGGCACCAACCAGGCCGATGTTTGGGTGGACATCGGCGACACGATCGACCTTAAGATCCAGGCCCTCCTGGCGCACGAGAGCCAGATTCACAACGGCACGCGGCCGGCCGACTGGGACATCGGCAAGGTCGTGCGCGAGCGCGCAGAGCAGGTCGCCGACGGCCACGACATGCAGTTCGCCGAGGCGTTCAAGTACTTCAAGCTGAGGTAGGCCCAGGGCGGGCGGCCGAGTGACGAGCGGGCGGATTCGCGTCGCCACCTTCGATTGCTACGGCACCCTGATCGACTGGGAGGGCGGAGCCGGTGCCTTCCTGTACGATCTGGCGCTTCGCAGCGGCGACCGGCCGTGGGAGTCGGCGCGCGCGCTGCGCGAGGGGTGGGAGGCGATCCAGTTCGAGCTGGTCCAGCGCGACTATCGGCCGTACAAAGAAGTGCTCGTCGAGAGCCTGCGCCGCTGGGGCGCCGAGCGCGGTTACGCCTGGAACGAGGCCGACGGCCTCGCGCTCGTTCGATCGATGCGCAGCTGGCAGCCATTTCCCGACACGCGCCCGGCGCTTTTGCTGGCCCGCGAGCGCGGGCTGCGCCTGGTGATCGTCTCGAACACCGATCGGGACATTATCGATCACACCCTGGCCCATCTGGAGGTGCCGTTCGACGACGTGATCACGGCCGAGGAGTGCCGCGCCTACAAACCATCCCTAACGGTCTTCCAGCAGGCGCTGGGCCGGATCGGCGAGTCGCCGGAGCGGGTCCTACACGTCGCGTTCGGGTTCAAGTACGACATCGGGCCGGCCCAGGCGCTCGGCCTCCGAACGGCCTGGGTCAATCGACACGCCGAGCCCGTCTCCCACAGCGGCCGACCCGACTACGTGTGGCGTGACCTGTGGGGCCTCCCCGAGCTACTCGAGTGACCCAGCTGTCCTTCGGCGAGCTGCTCCTGTCGGACCCGGCCAGCCGCCCCCAGCGTGAGGTGGCGGTCCGTATCATGCGCGCGGCTCTCGAGGCAGTCGAGCCTGGCCAGGCGGTCCGCCGGGCGCTCCGAGTGGACGGCGGGCGGCTGCTCGTCGGCGGGCGGGTCTACGATCTCGGCCACTACAGACGCATCTTGGTGGTCGGGGCCGGCAAAGCCGGCGGGCCGATGGCTCTGGCCGTCGAGGAGGCGCTCGGCGAGCGAGTAGCCGACGGACTGGTGATCGTGAAGCGCGGCCACGGGGGGCCGACCAAGACGGTCAGGCTTCGCGAGGCGGGCCATCCCATCCCCGACGCCGACTGCGTGACGAGCGCTTCCGAGCTGGTCGGACTGCTCGAAGGCAGCACGGCCGAGGACCTGGTCATCGTACTCCTGTCGGGGGGCGG
>DASPXK010000112.1:0-4906 GCA_035637315.1 Chloroflexota bacterium | reverse complement strand
GGTTGGCGCCACGCCGCTTGGCACCATGTCCAGGTGCGCGGGGCGGAGCAGCCTTTCCTGAGCATCCCACAGGTACAGGACCGCCCCGCTCGCGTTCAGAAGGTGGCGGGATTCGGCCAGGACGAGCTGGAGCAGCTCCGTCTCGTCCAGCCGAGCGGCCACGGCGGCGGAGAGGCGCTGGAGGCTCAGCAGCCGCTCGGCCCGTCGTCGCGCAGCGGCTTCGGCGGCCCGGATCCGGCGCAGAGCCTCGACGCGAGCCCAGAACTCCCCCACGTCGAACGGCTTCGGCAGATAGTCGTCCGCGCCGGCCTCCAGTCCCTCAATCACGGCCCGTCCGCCACGCGCCGAGAGCATCAGGACCGGCAGCGAAGAACCCTGCTGCTGTTTCAAGCGCCGACACGTCTCGAACCCGTCGATGCCTGGGAGCATGACGTCCAGGACGACAAGATCGGGGGACTTCTCGGTGGCCACCTCGAGCGCCTCTTCACCGCTGGCCGCCGAGACCACGTCGAACCCGACCTGGCTTAGCAGCGTGGTTACGAGGACACGGCCATCCAGCTCGTCGTCGACGACGAGGACGAGCCCGCCGCCGGGCAGGTTGGGCGTCGGGGGCCCAGGCGGCTCAGAGACCTGAATCTGCACTGCTGGGCCGATCGCGAGATTGACTCTCTTCATCGCTCATGGTACCGTGCCCGCGTTCGCGTCAACCCGCTGGAGGCAGCATGGCCGAGTCCGCGCTAACCGCCCAGGTCATGGTGGACACCCTCAAACGGAGCGGCGTTACCCACATGGTCTGGCTGCCCGATACCGAGTCTGGTTACCTACATCAAAAGCTGCACGACGACCCCGATCTGACGCTCGTGCCGGTCGCTCGCGAGGGCGAGACCTTCGCCATCGCGCTGGGGCTGCTGATCGGCGGGAAACAGCCGCTCGTATGCATCCAGAACACCGGCCTCTTCGAATCGGGTGACTCGGTACGTGGCCTGTGGCTGGACCTGCAGCTGCCGCTGCTCGCCTTGATCGGTTACCGGGGGTATGCGGGGGGTGGTCCGAGCGAAGACTCGGCCGCCACGTTCCTTGAGCCGATCTTGAAGGCTTGGGGCGTTCCGTATGCGATCGTCGAGTCGGACGAGGACGTGGTGGAGACGGTGCCACGCATGTTCCGGCAGGCCAAAGAGCGCCCGGGCCCAGCCGCAGTGCTGATCGGTGGGGAGTATTCGGCATGATGGACGGGAACCGCGCCATCGAGTTGATCGGCCAGCACCGAACCCAGGAAGTGGTGATCACCACCATGTCGTCGGCGAGGGCGTGGCCAGCCGTGTCGCGAAAACCGGAGCTAGACCTGCCGCTGAGCGGCTGCATGGGCAAGGCCTCTTCGATCGGGCTGGGCATCGCGCTCGCCCGTCCGGACAAACGAGTGCTCGTGCTCGATGGTGACGGCTCGCTGCTCATGAATCTGGGATCCTTGGTCACGATCGCCGCCCAGGCCCCGCGCAACCTGGTCCACGTCGTGCTCGAGGGTGACACGTACGACACCAGCGGCGGCCAGCCGACCCCGGGCGAAGGTCGGGCCGACCTGGCCGGTCTGGCGCTGGCGGCCGGCTATCGCTCGGCCGTCACCATCGGCGACGAGTCGGCACTGGTGGCCGCCCTGCCCGATTTGCTGCGAGTGGACGGACCGACCTTCGTCTGTCTGAAAGTCAACTCGATGTGGGCGACCGGTCGAATGCCAAGGGGCAGCACCAAACGAGCGTTGCCGATCATGACCCAAGCTCTGGCGGGCGGGTGAGCCCAGAAGGAGAGTACTGGCTGCTCTGGGACGGCGCCTGAGGCTTCTGAAGACGCATCGCCGCCTGGGTCAGGCGGAAGGATCGGGCGGGCCGACTTCTTGTGGCCGCCTACCAGGAGACGCCATCGCCGCCGATGACGCCTCAGCTGCGCGAGGCGTGCGCCCAGGCGGTCCACGTCGTGACCCCAGATGGCCGAGCTCTCCGCGCGGGACGGGCGGCGCTGTGCGTGCTGGCCCTGCTCGGCTGGCCTCGTGCCGCCGCGATTCTGTCGCTCCCACCACTGATCTGGCTAGTCGAGCTGGGATATTGGGTCGTGGCCCGCAACCGACCGTTCTTCGCGTTATTCCTGTTTCGCCAGGAATAATCCCTGTGCCGGCCCCCACCCGAAAACGGGGAGGGACAATGCGCCTTGGGCCTCGAAAGTCTGCTCGACCACGCCGAAACCTCCGCCAGATGCCGCCGTTCCCTCGCCATGCATTAGAATCCCGATTAGGGTGCGGGATGGTCCTGGAAGTCGGGCGACGCCTGTTCACGACCGCGGAGTACCACCGGATGGCGGAGGCCGGGGTGCTGAACGAGGATGACCGCCTCGAGCTCATCGACGGTGAGATCCTGGAGATGAGCCCCATTGGCCCGCGGCATGCCGCCTGTGTCATGCGCCTCACCCGCGTCTTCAGCCAGAAGCTTGGTGAGCAGGCCATCGTCAGTACCCAGAACCCGATCCAGTTGAGCGAGCGCTCGGAGCCCCAGCCGGACCTGGCGCTCCTCCGCCCCAGAACGGACTTCTACGCCTCTGCCCACCCCACCGCCGGGGAGGTTCTCCTGCTCGTTGAGGTGGCCGAGACCTCCGTCGAGTACGACCGCCAGGTGAAAGTGCCGCTGTACGCCCG
This sequence comes from Chloroflexota bacterium, assembly GCA_035637315.1. Taxonomy (GTDB): domain Bacteria; phylum Chloroflexota; class UBA6077; order UBA6077; family JACCZL01; genus DASPXK01. The sequence goes on along the minus strand of DASPXK010000112.1, from coordinate 2,226 downwards.
CAGCGGCATCCCCGAGGTCTGGCTGGCGGACCTGAACCAGCAGCGAGTCGTCGTCCACCGGGACCCGACGCCGGCCGGCTTCGCGACCGTGCGCGTGGTGCGGCGGGAAGAGACGATCCGGCCCGCCGCCTTCCCCGACGTGACGGTCGCCGTCGCCGACATTCTCGGGTGACGGGCTAGCTTACCAAGCCGGCCCACGCGACGGGAGTCCCCGTGGCTCTCGCTCGTTGCGGCGAGCCGCTCGTCACCCCTGCCTTAGCCCTTGACGCCGCCGACTACCAGGCCCCTGATGACGAGGCGCTGGGCCAGCGTATACATGATGACGGGCGGTAGAGCAGTGATCAGCGCGCCGGCCATCATCTGGCCCCAGTAGAAGACATCCTCGCCCAGCATTTGCGTCAAACCGACCGTTACGGTGCGGGTAGCCAGCGAGTTCGTGAAGACCAGCGCGTACAGGAACTCGTTCCAAGCCTGGGTGAACGAGAAGAGGCAGACGACCACGATCGCGGGCGCCGAAAGCGGCAGCACGATGCGAACGAGTACGCCCAGACGGCCGCAGCCATCGATCAGGGCGGCCTCCTCCAGCTCGAGCGGGATGCTCCGGAAGTAGCTCGTGAGCATCCAGATGCAGAATGGCAGTGTGAAGGTGGGGTAGACGAGTATGAGGGCACCGAGGGTATCCGACATCTCCAGCCTGGCGACGATCTGGAAGAGCGGGATGAAGAGGAGCGAGGTCGGTACCAGATAGGTGCAGACTATGGCGACGGCGATCGTGCGCCGGCCGGCGAAGCGGAGCCGGGTGACGGCGTAGGCCCCAAGCGCCCCCAGAACGATCGAGAGCGCCGTCGCGGCCGTGGCGACGAGGGCGCTGTTCCTCATCCAAATGCCGAACTTGCCGCTCAGCAGCGCGACGTAGTGGCCGAAGTAGACCGACTTCGGCAGGATCGTGAAATCCTGGTAGATCTCTTTGTTCGTCTTGATCGACGCCAGCATCATCCAAATGAACGGAACCACCGTCCAGAGAAGGAAGAAGGCCAGCGCCGCATATGTCGCGATGACCCAGCCGCGCCCGATCGCCCGGCGCCCCGCCCTGGCCGATCCCCTCGCCCGGCGCTCGGCTTGGATTGATCCCCGAGATCCAGCGATCGCGGCCATCGGTCACTCCTGCCGCAACATCCGCCGGGTGAGGAAGAAGACGAGGACGAGGTAGAACGGCACCATCATCATCGAGATCGCCGCACCGGCCCCGAGCTGGTGTCCGGGGATGGCAACCAAGTAGGAGAGTAACGGTAGGGTCGTCGTGGCGTAGCTCGGCCCGCCACCGGTCAAGACGAAGATCTGGGTCAGGTTGGCCGACGTCCAGATGGTCGAAAGGAGCGCTGTCACGAAGATCACCGGCTGGAGACCCGGCAGGGTGATGAACCAGAAGCGCTGGAGGGTGCCGGCGCCGTCGATCTCAGCCGCCTCGTACAGCTCCTGTACGATCGCCTGCATCCCGGCCAGGAAGTTCATCGTCCAGAAGGGCGTGCCCGACCAGATGATGACGAGAATCAGGGCTGGTACCGCGAGCCTGGCGTCATTGAAGAAGTAGATGTAATCGTCGGCGAGCCCGAAGTTGGCGATCGCGCCGTTGATCGGCCCGGTCGTGTCGAACAGAAACCGCCAGACGTACGCCGAGACGACCGCCGGCACGGCCCAGGGCAGGAACATCAGACCTCGGAAGAGGTTCCTGGCTGGGATGTCCTGGTTGAGGACGCTGGCCATGGCCATGCCGATCACGAACTTGCCCCCGATGGCGCCGCCCGTCACCACCCCCGTCGTCCAGGCCGCCCTGAGGAAGAGCGAGTTCGGGTTGGCGAAGAAATCGACGTAGTTGTACAGCCCGACCCAGGTGCCTTCCTTGCCAATGAATCGCTCCTGGAAGCTCAGCACGATGGCGTCGACAAATGGGTAGACGAGCAGCGACGCGATGATCAGGACCGCGGGCCCGATAAACAGCCAACCAAGGAGCCAGTCCGCGCCGAGCACACCCCGAATAGACAAAGGGCGTGTAGTGGGGATGGTCTTCTGGTACGTAGCAAGCCGATTCGCCACGGGAGTGCCTCCGGTCCGAGTAGCCAGTAGTTTGTAGTCAGTAGCCAGTAGCCAGTAGTCAGTAGCCAGTAGTCAGTAGTCAGTAGAGCGTCGGGCGTCCTCTGCCGCCACGTGCCTACTGCCTACCGCCTA
>DASPXK010000111.1:0-3549 GCA_035637315.1 Chloroflexota bacterium | reverse complement strand
CAGCAAGTCGGATGGCCGGAGTAGGTGTAGGCGTGCATCCATTTCTTCTCGGGCGGCACGTCCAGGATCGCTCTCCGAACCCGATCGGACAGCATGATGCCGCCCAGTGGCAGGTAGCCGCTGGTAATGCCTTTGGCGAAGCTCATGATGTCCGGCTCGACGCCCCAGTGCTCGAGCGCGAACAGCTTGCCGGTCCGGCCAAAGCCGGTAATCACCTCGTCGGCGATGAACAGGACGTCGTACTGGTCGCAGATCTCGCGAATTCTCGGGAAGTACTGCGGCGGTGGCGGGATCACGCCGCCAGCGCCCTGGACGGGCTCGGCGATGAAGGCGGCGACCGTGTCAGGACCCTCGCGCTGGATCGCCTGCTCGAGCGCGTTGGCGCAGCCCAGATTGCAATCCGGCTCGTCCGCGCAGTACTTGCAACGATAGCGGTAGGGCGCGTCGATCTGAAGGAAACCAGGCGCCTGGGGCTCGAACATCGGCTTGTACGCAGCCATACCCGTTGCGCTCATCGCCGCGATGGTGACGCCGTGGTAGGCCAGATTGCGCGCGATGATCTTGACCTTGTCCGGCTTGTCGTTCGCCTTCCAAAAGAAGCGCACCGTCTTGAAGGCCGACTCGTTCGATTCGGCGCCGCCGCTGGTGAAGTAGACCGAGTTCAAGCTTGGGTACGCCACCTCGGCCAGGCGGGTGGCAAGCTTGATCGCTGGAACGTTCGCCGAGCCAGTGTAGCTGCTAGCGAAGGCCAGCTCACGCATCTGGGCGGCCGCCGCTTCGGCCAGCTCGACACGACCGTGCCCGATGTTGACGTTCCACAGACAAGACAGGCCGTCGAGATATTCAGTGCCGTCCACGGCGGTGAGGATCGCGCCCTCGCCTTTGACGAAGATAACGGGCGACTCGTGGTCGTCCGGATGGTGCAGCGGATGGATCAGATGCTCGCTGTCCTGCTGGATCAAGTCGGTCGGCGACGAAGCGGTGATCACCATCGTCTCGATCTCCCTGGCGGACTGCCTCCGTCCGACCGCGATTGTAACAGACCCTATAATCCAGCCATGAGCGACGCACTGGAAGAGGTGCTCGGGACGCTGCGAAGCCTGGACGTGAGTGTGGTCGGCCCCGATGACTCGGTCAGGGCGGACCTCGGACGCGAGGGCCGCAAGGGCACGCCTGAAGTGATCATGGCCGACCGCAAGCGGCCGGACGATGTCCTCGCGGCGGTGCGGGCGTTCCTCGATGGTCGAGGGCGTGCGATCCTTAGCCGCGTCCAGCCGGACCTCGCCGACCAGGTTCGCCGAGAGCATGCCGACTGTCGAATCGAGGCGTACTCGGCCTCGGGCATGCTGGTTTTGAAGCGTCCCAGCTTCGTCCCACCACCGCCCAGCGGCTGCGTCGGCGTGATGACGGCGGGCACCGCCGACATCCCGATGGCTGAGGAGGCGCAGGTCGTGGCGAGCGAGATGGGCAGCAGCGTCCTGACGGCGTATGACGTTGGCGTGGCCGGGCTCCATCGGCTTGTCGAGCCGCTGCGCCAGTTTCGCGAAGCCGGTGTGGACGCGATGATCGTGGCGGCCGGGATGGACGGAGCGCTGCCGTCGGTGGTGGCGGGACTGGCCGAGGTGCCCGTCATCGGCTTGCCGACGTCAATCGGCTACGGTCTGGGTGGGCGCGGGTTGGCGGCGCTGCTGTCGATGCTTCAAACCTGCGCGCCTGGCCTGGCGGTGGTCAACATCGATAACGGGGTCGGGGCGGGCATCATGGCCGCGCTGATCGCCAGTCGGGTGGCCGCGGCACGACGCTCGTCTGACTCGGCGCGCCTGGGGCGAGCCAGATCGTGAGCCAGGACGCACCCACGGCCGGTGGCGCACCGCTCGTCGTCCAGAAGCTGCTCTACGACGGCTCGCCGGGCTACCGCTGGGCCGGACAGGTCCTGGAACGCCACGACGACTATCTGCTGTTCGGGGCGGCCTTCGAGCGCGATCGCCGTGACCTTGGCTACGTGGTCTTCGAGCGGGGCGACGTCTTCTACGAGTACTACTACTTCGATCGCTGGTACAACGTCTTCCAGATCTACTCTGCCGCGGGCGTACTCAAAGGCTGGTACTGCAACGTGACGGCGCCGGCCCAGGTGGCCGACGGGCAGCTCACGTTTGTCGACCTGGCGCTCGACCTGTTCGTCTATCCCGACGGCGGCTTGCTGGTGCTCGATCAGGAGGAGTTCGACGAGTTGGCCGTCAGCACGTACCGTCCCGAGGACACGGGGGCGGCGAGACGCGCGCTTGCCGAGTTGATCGATCGCGCTCGCACGGAGCGCTTGCCCAGCCGCACGTTTCAAGGCTTGCCCGTGCTCAGTGCGACTGGCGACTAACAGCGCCCTGGTGCACTACGGCGCGCTCGCCGTCGCCGTCCTCGGCATCTCATTCTCGGCAGTCTTCATCCGCCTGTCGGAGGCTCCGGCACTGACTATCGCCAGCAACCGAATGCTGTGCGCCGTGCTGTTGATGCTGCCCGCGTGCGCGCTCTCGGCGCGGCAAGAGCTCGGCCGGCTGAGTCGCCGCGACGTCGTCAGCGCCGCGTTCTCCGGTCTCTGCCTGGCCTTTCACTTCGGGCTCTGGACCGTCTCGCTCGGTTACACGTCGGTAGCCAGTTCGGTGGTCTTTGTCAGCACACACCCGATCTTCGTGGCCCTGGCCGAGCTGGCCCTGTTCAAGAAGGTGGTCCGCCCGCTGGCCGCGGCCGGGATCACTCTAACGATGGCGGGCAGCGTCGTCATCGGCCAGGCCGACTTCAGGATCGGCGGCGAGGCCTTGTACGGCGATCTACTCGCAGCCGGTGGGGCCGTCGCGCTGGTGGGCTATTTGATCATCGGCCAGCGCCTGCGCCGCCACGTCAGCTTTCTCACCTACAGCACGATGGTGTACGCGGCGTGCTGGGCCGTCCTGGTGGCTGGCGCGCTCGCAATGGGAGTGTCGCTCCTCGACTTTGGGCCGCGCGACCTGGCGCTGTTTCTGGCCCTGGCTCTGGTGTCGACGATCGGCGGCCACACCGTGTTCAACTGGGCCCTGCGGCATGTGCCGGCGTCCGTGGTAGCGGTCGCGTTCGTCGGCGAGCCGGCCGTGGCGGCGCTGCTGGCCTGGGTCCTGCTGGGCGAGCCCGTGCCGCCGGCCACGGCGCTGGGGGGTGGGCTAATCCTGATCGGTATCTACGCGACGGCGCGCGGGAGCTGAGACGATGAGCTTGCACCGAGCCCTGATGGCCGTGGTGCTCGGGCTGGGTGTCGCGGTCGGCGGGTGGGCCAAAGGTGCGCTGAGCGCGGGTGGCGCTTTGGCGGCGAGCGTAGTGGGGGCCGCGACGTTCGGCTTTGGTGGCCTCCGGGCCGGGGCGGCGCTGGTGGCCTGCTTCGTCTCGGGCAGCTGGCTGTCGCGACGCGCGGCCGTGGCAGGCGAGGTGGCCTCGACCAAGGGTCATCGCCGCGACGCGCTGCAGGTCGTGGCCAATGGCGGAGTGGCCGCGCTCGCGGCCGTCGCCAGCGGGCTTGGATTCGGC
>DASPXK010000110.1:0-12750 GCA_035637315.1 Chloroflexota bacterium | reverse complement strand
CTCGCGGATGAGATCAACCGAGCGACGCCCAAGACTCAGTCGGCCCTGTTGGAGGCCATGCAGGAGCACACAGTCACGGTGGCCAACAACATCCACGGCGTGCCGGAACCGTTCTTCGTCCTGGCCACGCAGAACCCGATCGAGATGGAGGGCACCTACCCGCTCCCGGAGGCCGAGCTCGATCGCTTCTTCTTCAAGCTGCACGTCTCCTACCCGTCGCGAGCCCAGCTCGCCGAGATCGTCCGTCGGACCACGGGCACGCTGGCCGATCCGGTCCGTCGCGTAGCCGATGGGCCGACCATCCTGGAGATGCAGTCGTTGGTCCGTGAGGTGCCGGTCGCCAATCACGTGGCCGATTACGCCGTCCGTCTGGTGCTAGCTACGCATCCGGATACCGACGGCGCGCCCGATCAGACTCGCCGCTTCGTCCGATACGGGGCCAGCCCCCGCGCTGCCCAGGCGATCGTCCTGGCGGCCAAGATCTATGCCCTGTTCAGCGGCCGCTTCAACGTGGCTTTCGAGGACGTTCGCCGGGTGGCGCCGCCGGCTCTGCGCCACCGACTGATCCTGAACTTCGAGGCGGAGGCCAAAGCGATCTCGACTGACGCGGTCATCCAGGCCGTCTTGAAGGCGGTGCCGGAAGAGCCGTGAGCGTGCCGACGCTGGCCAGGCGACTCTTGCGTCGCGCCGCTCACGCCTACGCGACCGGCGGCGGGTTGGCCAGCGCCTCGCGCGAGGGGATGGCTCTGGATGAGGAGTTCCTGCGGCGGCTCGAGCGACTCTCGCTGCTGGCGCGGCGGCCGGCGGCCGGTGGGATCGGCGGCGAGCACCGCAGCGCGGCTCGGGCGCCCTCGACCGACTTCGCCGACTTCCGGCGCTATATGCCCGGGGACGATTTCCGCCGCATCGACTGGAACGCGTACGGTCGGCTGGGGCAGCTGTACGTCAAGCTGACCGAGGCTCGCGAGCAGCTCGTCGTCCACGTCTTGCTGGACGCGAGCAATTCGATGGACTGGGGCCTTCCCTCGAAGCTGGTGTACGGGCGCCAGCTTGCCGCCGCGATAGCGTATCTGGCCCTGGCGCGCTTTGATCGCGTCTCGATCACGGCTTTGGGCGAGACGGCGCGGCAGTTCTCGCCCGTCAGGGGCCGGGCCCGCTTTCACGACCTGCTCGGCTTCCTCAATGCTACCGCGGCGGCCGGGCGGATGAGCCTGGATGGCTCGCTGGCCGATTACCGCACCGACAGCCACCGCGGCCAGGTGATGCTCATCTCCGACATGCTCGCGCCCGAGGGATATCAGGATGGACTGGATCGCCTGCTGCGAGCCGGGCTAGACGTGATCGTGCTGAACGTGCTCAGCCCGCAGGAGCTTGCGCCTGGCCTTGGCGGCGACGTCGAGCTGCTCGACGCCGAGACCGGTGAGGTGGTCGAGGTGAGCCTGACCTCGGAGACGACCGCCCAGTATCGCGAGCGGCTCGATCGCTGGTGCGCCGACGTGGAGACGTTCTGCGCCCAGCGCGGCATCCGCTACCGACGCGTCTCCACCGCCACGCCCTTCGAGGACCTGCTGCTGGACTCCCTTCGGCGTGGACTTATCTTGAAGTAGGGGTCAGGGGTCAGGGGTCAGGGGCCAGCGGTCAGGAGACGGGGCCGGTCCCCACGCTTCGCTCAGGATCGAGGTCAGTGGGTCGACTGAGACCCGACGGAAGCGACTTGCCTTTCGGCCAGGATCCTGACCCGTCGGCCGTCCAGACACAGGCTACCCAGGGCGTACAGCCTGATGGCCTCGGCCAGGGCTTGATGCTCTTCGGCCAGGATCCTGGCGGCCAGCGTCTCGGGCGTGTCGTCCTCCAAAACGGGGACGGCGCGCTGGACGACGATCGGGCCGCCGTCGACCTGGTCGGTCATAAAGTGGACAGTGCAGCCGCTCACCTTGACGCCGTAGGCGAGGGCATCGGCCTGGGCGTGGAGCCCACCCGCGAAGGCGGGCAGCAGCGAGGGGTGAACGTTCAAGATCCGGCCGGCGTAGGCGGCGACCAGCGAGGGCAGCAGGACCTCGTCCCAGCCGGCACAGATCACCAGCTCGACCCCGGCTGCGTCCAGCGCTTGACGGATCGCGCAGTGGCGGTCCGCTCGGGACGGATAACTCGCTCGGTCGATCACATGGAAGGGAACGTGGTAGGCGCGGGCGTGGCACAACCCTGGCGCTTGGGGGCGGTTCGAGATGACCAGCGCCACCTCGGTCCGCAGCTCACGCCGATCGATCGCCTCGAGGATAGCCAGGAGATTCGAGCCGCGCCCGGAGATGAGAACGCCGAGTCGTGGCCGGCTCATGGAGCCCCGATCAATCGCACGCTGCTGGCTGCATCGCCGCATGACGACGAAGCGACGCGGCCCACCGGGCGGGCGGACGGCGCCAGCGACCGGACGGTCTCGGTCGCCGACTCGGCGGCCATGAAGACCCAGCCGAGACCAAGGTTGAAGACGCGGGCCATCTCGTCGAAGCTCACCTCGCCCAGCCGCTGGATCAGGCCGAAGATCGCTGGAACCGGCCAGGCGCCCCACTCCAGCTCGACGCCCAGCCCATCCGGGAGGATGCGCGGGATGTTGCCGAGGATGCCGCCGCCGGTTATGTGAGCCATCCCGCGGATGGCCCCGGCCGCCACCAGCGGCCGCATCAACCCAAGGTACGAGCGGTGCGGCTCCAGCAGCTCGTCGCCGAGCGATCGTCCCAACTCGGGGTGGACCTGGTCGAGCGGCAGGGCCTGTAGAGCGCGGCGCGCCAACGAGTAGCCGTTGGTGTGCAGGCCGCTGGCATCCAGCCCCCAGACGCGATCGCCGGCCTGGATGGTCGAGCCGTCGACCAGGCAGTCGCGCTCGACGACCCCGACAATGAAGCCGGCCAGGTCGTACTCGCCGGGCGCGTACAGATCTGGCATCTCGGCCGTCTCGCCCCCGATCAACGCGCAGCCGTTGGCCCGGCACTCCGCCGCGATGCCGTCCACGATGGCGGCCACTCGCTCGGGTACCAACTTGCCTACCGCGACGTAGTCGAGGAAAAAGAGCGGCTCGGCGCCAGCGGTCAAGATGTCGTTGAGGCAGTGGGCGACCAGGTCCCGACCCACCGTCCCGTGCCGATCGAGCGCGAACGCGATCTTCAGCTTCGTCCCGACTCCATCGGTGCTGCTGACCAGAACCGGGTCTCGGTAACTGGAGCCCAGGGCGAAGAGTCCGCTGAACGCTCCCAGGTCGGCCAGCACCCGCGGCCCGAAGGTGGAACGCGCCACCCCCTTGATCAGCGACACAGCCCGCTCGCCAGCCGCGATGTCCACCCCGGCGGCCGCGTAAGACAAGGAATGAGGAATGAGGAATGAGGAATGAGTAGCAGATTCCTCATTCCTCATTGCTCATTCCTCAGTCCTCATCGTTCGAGCGCCAGTTTGTCCTGCTCCATGTGGACCGGCATTGGGTAGTTGCCGTGGAAGCAGGCGTTGCAAAGTGTCGACTCCGGCAGGCCGATCGCCTCGACTAGCCCGGCGATGCTCAGGTAGCCAAGCGAGTCGGCGCCGACATGGCCGCAGATCTCCGGCACGCTCATGTGCGAGGCGATCAGCTGCTCGATGGGCGCTGTGTCGACGCCCAGGTAGCAAGGCCACCGCATCGGCGGCGAAGAGACCCGCATGTGGATCTCGCGGGCGCCGGCCCGCCTGAGCTGGGCCACTACCCGTGGAGTGGTCGTGCCTCGGACGATGCTGTCGTCGACCACCACGACCCGTTTGCCGCGCAGCACCTCCGGCAGCGGGTTGAGCTTGAGGGCCACGTCGCCGCTCCGCTGCCCCTGCTGGGGCTGGATGAACGTGCGGCCGATATAGCGGTTCTTGACCAGGCCCTCGCGAAGCGGGATCCCCGATTCGGCGGCGTATCCGATCGCGGCCGGGATCGCCGCATCCGGCACGGCGATCACGATGTCCGCATCGGCCGGGTGCTCGCGCGCCAGAATTTTGCCCATGCGCTCGCGAACGGCGTACACGAGACAGCCGTCGACGATGCTGTCGGGGCGGGCGAAGTAGATGTGCTCGAACGAGCAGGCGGCCCGCCGCCCTTCGGTAGGCAGCCGCTCGCTGTGGACGCCGCCGGCGTCGATCGCCAGCAGCTCGCCCGGCTCGATTTCGCGGATGAAGGTGGCGCCGATCGTGTCCAGGGCGCAGCTCTCCGAGGCCACAACCCAGCCGCCTCCGCTCAACCGCCCGATGCACAGCGGGCGGATGCCGAGTGGGTCGCGAACGGCGAACAGTCGGTCGGGGCTGAGCATCGTCAGGCAGAAGGCGCCCTGGAGCCTGGGCAGCGCCAACCGGAGGCGGGCCAGCCAGTCCTGACCTCGCGTGTTTGCGCAGATCAGCCCCAGGATCTCGGAGTCCGTGGTGGAGACAGGGCTGACGCCGAGTCCCGCGAGCTGCTCACGGAGGGCCGATGCGTTGACCAGATTGCCATTGTGGGCCAGCGCGAGCGGGCCCAGGTCGCCCTGGACGACCAGCGGCTGAGCGTTCTCGACCCGGCTCGAGCCAGTCGTGGAGTAGCGCGTGTGGCCGATGGCCACGTGGCCGCGCAGGCGGGCCAGATCCGGCTCGGTGAAGACCTGGGCAACCAGACCCATGCGGGTATGGACGTGGACTCGCTCGCCGTCGGCGGTGGCGATGCCGGCGCTCTCCTGGCCGCGGTGCTGCAGGGCGTACAGCCCGAAATAGGCGAGCCGAGCCACGTCCTCGCCCGGCGCGAAGATGCCGATCACGCCGCAGTGCTCGCGAAGTGCGCCCGGCGCGATCTGCACCGTAGGGGCACGGCATGCCGTGCCCGCGGGGGCGCGGCAAGCGGCGCCCCTACCGGAGCCCGTGTTGCCAGGCATGGGTCACCTCCTCGAGCGTGAGATCGAGTGACTGGGACCACTGGAAGCGTTCGCCGCCGACCTGGCCCAGTCGTCGGAGCGGGACGTCGTACTCGGACACGACGACGGCCAGCCCGGCGAGGTTCTCGGGTCGACAGGAGACGACGATGCGCGACTGTCCCTCGCCAAACAAGACCGCGTCCGCTCGCCGCTGCCCGTTCTCCGCCTGCGCGGCGTCCAGCAACGCGTCCAGAGCACGGGGATCGCCGCGGAAGCCAATTCCCCCGGCGATGCAGCTCTCGGCGAGCGCCACCGCCAGGCCACCCTCGCTGCAGTCATGCGCCGAGGCGAGCAGGCCGGTCCGGGCCGCGCTGCGGCAGGCCAATTGGACACGCCGCTCCAGATCGAGGTCCAGCGCCGGCGGTGGGCCGAGCGACGTGGCCCCGCCCAGCGCGAGGTACTCGCTGCAGGTCAGCTCGGCGCCGCCCGGGCCGAGCAGGAGCACGACATCACCTTCCGATTGGAAGCCGCTGCGCACCAGGCGGGCGCGATCCTCGATCAGGCCGACCATCCCGACGATCGGGGTCGGCATGATCGAGGTGCCGTTGGTCTCGTTGTACAGGCTGACGTTGCCACTCACAATCGGCACGTCGAGGGCGCGGCAGGCCTCGGCCAGGCCATCGATCGCCTCGCACAGCTGCCAGTAGGCTTCGGCCCGCTCGGGGTTGGCGAAGTTCAGGCAGTCGGTGACTGCGATCGGCTCGGCGCCCAGGCAGGCCAGATTGCGGGCCGCCTCGGCGACGGCGATCTGGGCCCCGCGCCATGGATCGGCGGCGCAATAGCGCGGGTTGCAGTCTGTCGTCACAGCCAGCGCCTTAGGGGTGCCGCGGATCCGCAGGACCGCCGCCCCAACGCCCGGCTCGACCACGCTGTTTGCCTGGACCGTGTGGTCGTATCGGCGAAAGACGGGCTCGCGGCTGCAAACGTTCGGTGATCCGAGCAGGGACAGCATGGCGGCCGCCAGGTCGGCCGGCTCAGCTGGCAGGTCTGCCGGCGGCGACGACGCGCTCGCGCGCGTGCCCCGCAGGTAGCTCGGGACATCGTAGGTGAGCAGGGAGACCGGCAGGCTCGCCACCGTACGACGGCCATCCAGAACACACACCAGGCCGTCGTCGGTGATCTCGCCGACGACATCCGAATGTAAGCCCCAGCGAGCGAAGTGGCCCTGCACGGCATCGACGGCCGTTGGCGGGACGACGAGCAGCATCCGTTCCTGGCTCTCGGAGAGCATGACCTCGTATGGCGTCATGCCGCACTCTCGTCGACTCACGCGGGCGACGTCGATCCTGATCCCGCGGCCACCGCGCGCAGCTAGCTCGACGCTACTGCTGGTCAGTCCGGCCGCGCCCAGGTCCTGCATCGCCGTGACGACGCGACTCTCGAGCAGCTCGAGACATGCCTCCAGGAGGAGCTTCTCCAGGAATGGATTGCCGACCTGCACGGCTGGGCGGCGCTCCTCGCGGCCGTCATCGAGCTCGGCCGATGCGAAGGTGGCGCCGTGGATGCCGTCGCGACCGGTAGCGGCGCCAACAACCACGACCGCCTCGCCGGGCCCGCCAGCCCTGGCCCGAACCAGGCGATCGCGCTCGACCAGCCCCACGCACATCGCGTTGACGAGTGGGTTCTCCGAGTAGCTCGGATCGAAGAAGATCTCACCGCCGACGGTGGGCACGCCGATACAGTTGCCATAGTGAGCGATGCCGGCCACAACACCGTCGAACAGATAGCGGTTTCGACCCGCATCGAGGGGGCCGAAGCGAAGCGAGTCGAGCAGCGCGATCGGCCGCGCGCCCATGGTGAAGATGTCCCGCAGGATGCCGCCGACGCCTGTCGCGGCGCCCTGGAACGGCTCGACCGCGCTGGGATGGTTGTGCGACTCCATCTTGAGCACGACCAGCAGCCCGTCGCCGATGTCCACGGCTCCGGCGTTCTCACCAGGGCCCTGGACTACCCGCGGCCCGCTGGTCGGAAGCCGCTTGAGCAGCGCCCGCGAGCTCTTGTACGAGCAGTGCTCGCTCCACATCGCGGCCAGCATCCCCAGCTCGAGTTCGTTCGGCTCACGGCCGAGCCGTTCGACAATCGCGGCGTACTCGGCGTCGGCCAGGTCGGGGTGAGGCGAGGGCGCGAATTGGGCTGGCGAGGCTGGCTGTATGACGGTGCGGATCGGAGGTCTGGTGGTGAGGGTCAAGCGCCGACTTCCAGACCTACCCCCCTAACCCCCCTCCCTAAAGGGAAGGAGGAAGCAGCCTCCCCCTTCCCTTCAGGGAAGGGGGCCGGGGGGTTAGGCTGAACCACCGACTCGAACAACCAGCGTCCGTCCTGGCTGGCCAGGTCTGGCTCACTCGCTCGCTCGGGGTGGGGCATCATGCCGAAAACATTTCCGCCTTCGCTGCACAGGCCAGCCACGTTGGCGAGTGAGCCGTTTGGGTTGGCGTCGGCAGTCGCCGTACCGCTGGGCTCGCAGTAGCGGAGAACGACCTGGCCGCGGCGCTCGAGCCCGGCGAGCCTGTCGGGCTGGGCGTAATAGCGGCCCTCGCCATGCGCGATCGGCAGCTTCAGGACGCGCCCGATGGGGATCCCGACACTGAACGGCGTCCGAGCACTCTCGACTCGGCAATGGACCCAGCGGCAGACGAACGAGCGACCTGAGTTCGGCAGCATCGCGCCGGGCAAGAGGCCAGCCTCGATCAGGACCTGGAAGCCGTTGCAGATGCCCCAGACCAGGCGATCAGAGCGCGCGAATCGCTCCACGGCCCGCATGATCGGCGAGAAGCGAGCGATCGCCCCGGCTCGAAGGTGGTCGCCGTGAGCGAAGCCGCCCGGCAGCACCACGCAGTCGTACGGCGCCAGATCGGTCTGTTCGTGCCAGACCAGGTCGGCCGATTGGCCAAAGACCTCCACCAGTACGTGTTGGGTTTCCCGGTCGCAGTTCGTTCCCGGAAAGACGACGACCGCGAACTTCAACCGAGCTCCAGACCGATGGTGCCTCTCTCGATACGCCGAGTGTACAGCCTGAGAGCGCGGTCAAGGAAGGTCCAGGCACGCGGATTCGGGCAGTCCAATAGGCTGGTTCCGCCCGGCGGTGGTGGCTATAATGGGGCTGTGATCGCGCCCGCCAGCCTGGCCTGGAGCGCGATCACCATTGTCAGCGAGGAGCCGCGCCGGCATGGACGCGAAACAGGTCTCTCCCCTCCCAACGTGGCGCACCGTCGGCGCCGCGGACGAGCGACCGCCCGAAGCGGTCGCCTCCGAGTCAAGGGGCGACTCGGCTCGCTCGTTGATCTGGGAGGTCGTTCAGACCGTTCTGCTGACCATCGCGATATTCCTGGCCGTCCGCTCGGTGGTCCAGAATTTTCGGGTCGAGGGCGCTAGCATGGACCCGACCCTCCACAGTGGACAGTACCTGCTGATCAACAAGGTCACCTATGCGCGGACCGATGGCACATTCCTAGACCAGTTCTTCGCGGACACGACGCCCAACGATCGGGTCAACTTTCTATTCAGCGGTCCGCAACGAGGCGATGTGATCGTGTTCCGCTCGCCAGGCCAGGCCGATAAAGATTTCATCAAACGGGTGATCGCACTGCCGGGCGAGACCGTTCGGATCGTGGGCGGACAGGTGCTCGTGAACGGCCAGCCGCTGGACGAGCCGTACATCGAGCACCGCGCCACGTACGACCTCGACTTGAAAGCGGTCCCGCCTGGCTCGTACTTCGTCCTGGGCGACAACCGGCCCAACAGCAGCGACTCACACCTGGGCTGGTTTGTGCCCGCCAACAGTATCATCGGCAAGGCCTGGGTCAGTTACTGGCCGCCGACCTACTGGGGCGTGATGCCCGCCGCGGCGTACGGGAGCTAGCCGGGCGCCCGGTCTCATCCCCTCGCCCTAGCTCCAGCCGAGGATTGTCCGAACAGCCGCAGGAAGTTCTCGGTGGTCCGCACGGCCACCTCGGCCGGGTCCAGTCGCGTGAGCTGGGCGACCGCCGCGCACACGAGCGCCACATCGGCCGGCTCGGTGCGCCGCTCGGGGAGCGGGTAGGTGTCCGTCTCCAACAGCAGCCGCCCGACCGTCAACATATGCCGCACCCCGGTCCTGGCCGCCCGACCGAGCATCCCACGGATGGAGGCCGACGAGTAGGGTCCAGATGGACGTGGCTATCCGCCAGCGCTGGCGGTCGCTCGGACAGGCGCGGATGGCTTGTGGCTCGCTCCACTGACTTCAACAGCCGGACGATGTTAGGATTCTGGCGTGACCCACAACCAGGCCGCCGGACTCAAGGGTAGCAAGCCGGGCCGGCCAAGGCGCAGCCGAACAGAGAAGGGCACCCGGCAGCCCGCGCGGGCGTCAGAAGCGGTCGCGCCGATGCAGGCCGATGCGGGGCTCGCGGTTTCGGGCAGCCTGGACACCTCGGTCGAGGACCTTCGTGCAGTCCCGCTATTCGCGTCGTTGAGCGAGGCCAATCTGGCCAAGCTGGCGCAAGAGATCCTCAAGCAGCGCGCGGCGGCCGGCCAGACGCTGTGCTGCGAGGGCGAGGGCGGGCAACAGATGTACGTGGTCCTGAGCGGCGCGGTCACTCTCTGCAAGACCGTCGACGGACATCGGACCGAACTCGGTCGGCTCGAGAGCGGCGCCCACTTCGGCGAGATGGCCCTCATCGGCGACGCGCCTCGCACCGCTACGATTGTCGCCGCGAGCGACATCGAGTACCTGTCGATCGACCGCCAAACGCTGATGCGGGTGATTGCCAGGTATCCGAGCGTGGCGCTCCAAATCCTCAAGGGCTACAACGCCCGGCTAGCCGACACGACGCAGCGCCTGGCGCGCCTGTCGGTGAGCCAGGCGGCGACTGAGAAGGAAGGCGCCGCAGAGCTGCCGCCTCCGGAGACACTCAGCCCGCAAGAGCTTTACTGCCGCGCGGTGGAGCACACGATCGCGCACGGCCCGTATCCTCTGGCCACGCTCGTCCGCAAGATGCAAGTCGAGGACGACTGGAGTCGGAAAGTGCTTCAGGGGCTCGACGTCTTCGAGGTTGTGGTCAAGTACACTGTCCTGCTGCTGCTGGCCGGCTACCTGCGTCGGCCCACCGGGCGCACGCTGGAGCTCGACCAGATGATCGTGGCGGCGTTCCGGCGTCCGACCCTCGGGCAGCTCATCGAGATGTCCACCCGCGTGCTGCGCTGCCACGCCGATCGAGCCTTCGAGTTGTTCATCCCCGAGCTCTACTGGCTGTACTTCCGCCCCGACGGTCGGCGTGGTCCGATCACGCGAGCCTTCCAGGCCCTGACCGCATACCGCAACCGTCTCAAACACGGCGCCGAGAGCGTCTGGCCCGAGGATGTGTTCAGGCCGGACTTCGAGGGCGAAGGCGACGGATTGGAGCGACGGGCGGGCATCAAGGACTATGTGGCGACCATCCTCTCCGAGGTCGCCTTCCTCAAGGATTATCCGCTGGTCTACCTGACGTCGATGACCTACGAACATGGGACCTTCCAGTATTCGTACCAGCGCTGCACGGGCGCCTACGCCGACTTCGACCACGGGACGTTTGCTCACTCCACGCCGCTCGAGAACAAACAACTCTACCTGCTCTGCCAGCGAGACGAGCGTATCCTGCAGCTGCATCCGCTCATTCGGCGCATTCGCTGCCACGAGTGTGCCCAACCGGCCATCTTCATCGTGTTCAACTTCTTCCCAGAGAAGGAGCGCCCTCCGCGGGCCGTCTCGCAGGAGCCCGGGTCGGCGCCCGGCCGCCGGCGGGAGAAACTCGAATACCTGAGCTACGCCTGCGGCCACACGTTCGCCGAGCAGATCTCCGACGACCAAGTCGAACGTGGCGAAGGTCTGTCCAGGCTGCTGATGCCAACCCACTAGTTCAAGATTCCCAATCCCGAGCTCCTGGCTGCAGGCTCCACGCTGCCAGCCGAAAGCGGGTCATCGGCGTGAGCCCTGAACCAGCAAACGTGGAGGTCCAAACCCTCGACTCGAAACTCACAGTTGGGAAGCGGGAGGCTGAAACCTGGAACCTGGAGCTCGGTGTAGAGCTGCCCAGATCGGCGAGCAGCTCTTCGACGAGCTGGACGCCCCGGTCCAGCGTGTCGGCGCTCGCGATGTCCCGATGCCTTTCAGCCCGCCGCCGGAGAAGTTCGTGCTACCAGGCCCCGAGGACATCGTCGCCGCCGTGCGGCGGGTGGTGTAGGTCGGCTGCCAGATCCCACGCTTTGACACGCGTGGCTCGCCACTGCGAGACTCTTGACGAGGAGTGCCATGCGCTACACAGTCATCCTAATGCCCGATGAGGATGGTGGATCTCCGTTTCGGTGCCTGCCATGCCGGGTTACTTCAGTCAGGGCCGAACTCGCGACGAGGCGCTCACCCACGTCTTGGAGGCGATCTCGGGATGGCTCGAAACGGAGGCTGACCAAGGACGAGGCCCGCTAATAGAGAGGCCCGAAGTGGTCGCGGCCGGCGTTTCGCAGACCCTCGAAATCATCGACGAGATGCGTGAAGCCGGCGAGCTGTCGCCGGACCACGGCTACGAGCTCGAGCTCGCCACAGTCGACGTCCGGCAGCCAGCCGCCGTTTGATGCCGCGGCTCCCGCGCGTCTCTGGGCGCAGGGCGCGGAGGGCATTCGAGCGAGCGGGCTGGGTCTACAGTCACACGACCGGCGACCACATGCAGTTGACGATGCCCGGGCACAAGGACCTTGGTGGTTCCCGATTACGACGTGGTGCCGGCATCGATCCTGCGCGGATCGCTTCGCACGGCCGGATTGACCGTCGACGATTTCGTCGCTCCGCTGAAGTAGGTGTGGCTAATACACTTCCAGCCGTCCCACCCACTTGACCCACTGAAAGCCGCGTCGACCGGGCGCGACGAGGCGGACAGGATAGCCGTGGCCTGGGGTGAGCGGCTCACCACCCACGTGGGTCGCCAGCAGTGCATCGCGCAGCTCGCCGATGGGGAACGCCCACCGGTGCCCGGTGACCGACACGACTTGCACCGTTCGGGCGGTGGCCGAAGCGCCGCTGGCTACGAGCACGTCGCCCACTGAGATTCCCTGCCAGACCTGCTCGCTCCACCAGCCACCGGTACAGTCCAGGACGGCGGTCAGCTTGCGAGCCGGAAACGAGAGCAACTGCTGGAATGACACGCTGGCCGGGCGGGCCACGTTTCCAATCACCTGAAGCGTCCAGGCCTCGGTAGCCAAGGCCGGGATCGGATCGAAGAGCCAAATGGTGACAGGGAAGTCGTTGCCCGAGAACGAGGCGGCGTGCTTTGAACCGCTCTGCCGGCGCGAGCCGGCCAGGGCCCACGCGCTGGCCGCTCGCTCCGTGAGCTGCCAGGCCAGGACCGCCAAGGTGCCCAGCCCGATCAGATGTAGCGCGTTGCGGCGTGAGGCGAGCTGTTTCGCAGACGGGCGGCGCTCCCACCGTCGGAGCAGGTGCCAGAGCAAGAACGGCAGGACGGCGAGCGCGAGGAAGATGTGGATATTGAGCGGTGAGTAGCCGCCGAAGCTGTCGAATGAGACCAGATCGAGGGTCCACGCCAGCCCGAGCGCGAGGCTGCCCAGCAGTACCAGCCCTGCAAGCGTGCCGACCATAACCGAGCGATCCCAGGGACGACGTCCCAAGCGGCGCTCGAGCGAGGCGCGAACAATGAGCTGCTTCCACACGAGTAGGACGAGCAATGCGCTGGCCACCAGGCGGTGCAGGTCGTACAGTGGCCAGCCCAGACTCTCGGGCAGCGCCCAGCCAAGCAGGCCGCTCGCGAGCGCGGCCAGGACCAGCAAGAGCAGGAGGAGATTC
>DASPXK010000109.1:0-3727 GCA_035637315.1 Chloroflexota bacterium | reverse complement strand
CCACCGCGACAGCGACGCGGGCTGGCAGCACCCATCGCGACGCCAGGTATGTGCGGGTCGCCCCGAACAGCGCGAACGCCTCGAGCAGGAACAGCGCCAGGGCGGCGTAGCAGAGCGGCAGGAGCGGGGACAGGTAGCGCGCCTTCGGAACGGCCGACTCGTAGCGGTCATTGGCCAAGGGCAGGAGCAGCGCCATCGAGGCGATCGTCATAAGCAGCAGCCACTCGCGACGCCGTCTTGCCCATTCGAGCCCGGCCAGGACCAGGAGCGACATCGAGAACGCGATCGGATCGCCGAACGGACCGGCCGGCCCGCCAGTCTCGGCCAGCACCCCGCCCAGGCTATCGGCCAGGAGCCTGAGCAGCAGCGAGAGTCGTTGTCCGTAAACGCCCGCTGAAAGCGCCTTGTCGCCAGCGTAGTCGAGCTGGCGCTCTCCGGCCGCCTGGAGGCCGTACAGGTGGTTGTGGAGGTTGTCGATCAGGACGTTGGCGTACGCGAGGACGGCCAGCCCGACGGCCAGGTACGGCCAGCGCATCCGTAGCCAGCCCGGCCGGGCCCACGCCGCATTGATGAGGGCGCCAGGCAGGAGAAGGAGAGCCGTCGGATGGGTCTGAAGCCCGAGCCCGAAGGCGAGCCCGCTCCAGAGCAGCCCCTTCGGACGATCGCTCGAGACCGCCCGGTGGAGGAGCCACAGCGCGCTCGTGGTGAACAGCGGGGTGATGCAGTTCGACCACGCGATGTGGCTGTTGACGGCGATGTGGACTGGTGAGAGGGCCAGCAGCGCGCCGGTCAGCACCCCCACCCGAGGACCGCCCAAGCTCCGGCCGAGCAGGTAGGTCGGGACGAGGGTCAGCACGCCGACGATCAACACCACCGCGCGTGGGCTCTGGATGCTCGGCCCGCCGACCAGGAAGGCGGCAGCCAGCAGGTAGTTCCAGAGTGCCCCGATGTACGGGGCTCGATTCGTGAGTGGGAACGCGTCGCCACGGGCGAGGCGGAGCCCGATCAGCGCCTCCTCGGTCTCGTCCGTGAAGCGCGGGATGTCCCAGAGGTTGGGCAGCCGCAACAGAGTGGCCACGACGGCCAGCCCCGCGATCGCGCCAACCTCGGCGGCGAGTGTGGCTCGACCCGAGCGCCGCGATAGCGCCTGCCGCATCCCCAGGGGCGACCCACTCCCGATGCTCACACTCACGATTGCTCCATCCGGCCGACTCCGAGCCTCCCGGGCGGCGCGCGGGGGAGCGGGTCGTCCCTCTCACGGACTTCTTCACCGGCTCGGGCCGGGATGGGACCGGGCCACAGAATAGCCCAGCACGACCGCCCGTTCAGTCCCACGCTAGCTTTAGGCCCCTTCTGAGCTGCGACCCGGTGCTTATCCAGAGTGGCCCGACAGCCGGGGTGTGGGTGCGAGGCGAGCAACCGGCCCTCGCCCCCGCGCTCGATCCACCCATACGCCAGCTCGTCGCGGTCCTCTTTTGCCGATGCGATTCGCCGCCGTGCCCCCGCCCGCTGCCCTGGGGCGGCGATTCGGGGCGCTTGGCATACAACCCTCAGGATCACGCCAGCGGGGCCCCGTTCGATGAGTACGATGACAGCCACGTCCTGCTCGTGGAACATGCGGCGATCCGCTTCCTTTTCGTGGGGATCTGCATCCGCGTGGCGAGGCGAGGGCGCTGGCTGCAGCGATGGCGCGACTTGCACCGTTCCGGGGAACTTTCTGAGCCTGCTGGCCGGGCAGTGGCAGCAGCCCGCAGCCCGCCAGTTGAGCAAGGCGTGCAGCCTGGATCGCCGCCTACACGCCGTGGGCCACCCAGCCGTGCTTCCGGCTATTCATCGGGCGACCTTCGTCTATTTCTATTCGCACCGGCCGCCGTTGGCGGGTGGGCCGGCCGCTACTGGGCTGACGAGTGCGGCCGTGGCGGCTCGGGCGCCTTCGGCGGCTCGAATGGCTTCGGCAGGTCAGGCTTGACCAGCTCCTTGATCGGGTTCGGAAGCTTGACCTTCTCCAGCCGCGGCGCGGGGATGTCCTTGCGCTTGGCGACGACCCGATAGTCGAAGTCGAGGCTGCTGGCGCCGCCCTTCTGCTCCCGAACCTCGAACCCAGACGACGTCAGGCCGTTCACGTACAGGCCATTGGAGTCGCCCCTCGGCGTCAAGAAGATGTGGTAGTCGTCCCCGTGGACCAGGGTCGAAAAGTCGGCATCCAGCTTGACCTCGCCCCGACCGTTGGCCAGTCGCCCTTTCCCGAAATCTTCGAACCAGCTCTCCGGGCTCTCCATGCAGTACAAGCGTCTGTGCGTCCGATCCGGATGCGGGACGGCGGCCGACTTGGCGCCCCCGGTGGCGGTGAAGTCGCCCACCACCAACACCGGGCCAGCGAACCCGCCGGCGTAGCCGCCTTGCACGGCGGTGCCGCCGTAGATGCCGTACCCACCGGCCGCGCCGGCGAAGCCGACGCAGCCGGCCGCCGACGTGCCGGTCTGGCCGGCGATCCCGTTGCTGTTGGCGGAGAAGCCGAACACGCCGTAGCCGTTCGTCGCGGACCCAATGATCCCCGGGTTCGGGTTGCCAGCTGCGGTCGCGCGTCCGATGACGCCGACGCTGTTGGTCGAGTCGCCCTCGACGCCGATCCCGGCGCTCTTGCCGTGCACGCCGATGCCCGGCCCAGTGCCATCGTCACCGCTCAAGCCCTGGACGGCGACGGCGCTGGGGCTGAACGCCATGTTGGTCCCGCGCACGCCCACGCTGCTGGCGGCCGAGACCCGGCCGAGCACCCCGATGCCGTTAGTGGTCGCGCTCGAGTTGCCATTCTGGCCGATTACGCCGAAGCCGCCCAGGCTGGTCGGGCCGCTCGCGAGGCTGTTGTTCCCTCCGAAGACGCCCGCGGATCCTGATCCTGCTCCGGCGGTAAGACTGAAGATGCCAACGCCGCCGTTGGCCTGGTTGTTCACAAAAAAGGCAGTAGTGGCCGCCGAACCGGACCGCGTGATCTGGGTCGTCGAGGCCGTGGTGTTGTTCAGGTCGACGTGCAGGACGGTCTGATCTAAGCTACCGTCGTGGGCCGCCTGGGCGCGCTCAGGCCCCGCCAGCCTGGCCAGCCAGGCCGCGCCCAGCGCGGCCGCGGCGGCGATCAGCCCTCGCCGCTTGAGCTGCCCCACCCTGCCGCTCGGCGTCGTCTGCTGCTGCTCGTCCATCTTCGTGCCTCCTTCCGCGAGCCGTTGACCCGTCAGCTTGGGCCGTTGCCCACTCCCCCCCAGGCTAGAGCAACAATAGATATGCGTCAAGTCGGTCTGGATATCCGTGTCTGGAAGGCCTGGTCCACGCCGACGGAACCGCCTGAGCGTATCGAGGCCCAGACAGGCCGTGCTGGCTTCGGTGGCCGCCGTCGCACGGGCCATCGAGGCGCACGCCAGCCCGATCGCCTACGGCAAGCCTGGGGACGCCACCGGCGGCCGCGGGCGTCCCGCCCGCCCGGCGCGTCCAGTCGGCGCCTGGGACTGGTCCTAGCTGGCCGATGGGCGGGGCGCGGCCGGCTCGGGCGCCTTCGGTGGCTCGGGCGGCTTCGGGGGTTCCGGCGGCTTGAGCAGCTCCTTGATCGGCTGCGGTCGCTCGACCTTCTCGAGCCGTGGGCCAGGGATGTCCTTCCGCCTGGCTACCACGCGATAGCCGAAGGCCGAGCCGCTGGTCCCGCCTTTCTTCTCACGGACCTCGAAGCCGGCCTGCCCTC
>DASPXK010000108.1:0-2336 GCA_035637315.1 Chloroflexota bacterium | reverse complement strand
GGCGTAGAGGGCAAGCGCCAGCAGCGCCGCGAGGAAGGCCAGGTAGGGCTGGTAGAGCCACGCCAGGTCGTACGAGAGGAGCTGGTGCCCGATCCCCAGCGGCATCAGACTGCCCGTGGGGTAGCCGATCGCCAGCGTGGTCGCGAGTGTCGCTTCGTACGTCGAGGGCGCCAGGCCGGCAAGGCTGCGGCCGTGCTCCATCACGCGGTCGGTCATGGCCAGGTAGGTCGCGGTGTCGTCGAGCTTGATGTAGCCGGCGAAGGTCGCCCGGCCCGAGAGGACGACGGGCGCCGCGAACACCGCAAAGACTCCGGCTGCGGCGCCGAGCGCCCACGGCTCGGGCCCGTCACGCCAGGGCGGTCTCAGCATCAACCCCGCGACGGCGAGCGCGATCACGAGCGGCCCCGCCAGCTCCGCGGTCGCATCCGCGAGGGTGGCGAATTCGGCTGCGAGGATGACGACGGTCAGCCCCGCGGGCAGCACGAGCGCCCGCGGCAGCCGTTCGCCACTCGCGACCTCCAACAGCCTTCCACAGCCGAGCGAGAGCCCCGCCAGCAGGAGCGGAAAGGCGAGCCAGGCGACGACCAGGGCCTGCAGCTAACGGACGGGCGCGACCTGGCCCGAGGTGATTAGCCCATGTGCGCGTTTGGGCGACGGGTCGAAGACCTCGATCTGCAGGTTCGAGCCGGGGAAGGCCAGGTAGACGTTGCTCGCGCCCCCCGTGCTATAGACGGCGAAGCCGCCTGCCGGGGCCGAGAACGAGCGCTCGCCCGGCTTCTTTGCCAGCTGCTGCAGCACCTTGTACGCGTTGTTCACCGGGTAGGTGCCGACAATTGTGTACGCCGCCTCGCGGATCCCGACCGGCACGTCAGGCGGGAGGTAGCGGATGAAGATTCGGTCGTCCGAGGTGCGCGTCAGCTCGTAAGTTCGGTCCGGCACCGGGCCTGCCCAGTAGATCGGGTGGCCGAGCTCGTCCGAGAGCCGGCGCAGCTTGTCCGCGGTCGTCTTGAGCGGGCCGGAGGCGGCAACCGTGCCCGCCTTGCTGGGCGTGTTGGAGTCGCTGCTGCGCACGAGCAGCCAGACCACGAACGCGACCGCGATCGCTACGGCGACGACGGCCCCGACGCGAACGTCTGACCTTCGTGCCCTGGGGCTTGGGAGACGCACGTCTATGGCCATGAAGCATAGGTTGGGCCCCGGCGGCCCCTCGTCCTACCGCGCGCCTCGGCTACAATCGCTCCGCTCCAGGGCGGTTAGCTCAGTTGGGAGAGCACCAGCTCGACAAGCTGGGGGTCACTGGTTCGAGCCCAGTACCGCCCACTCCCAATCGAAGTCCGCTGCGGCTGACGCCGCAGCATGACGACTCCGATCGGGTCGTCCTCTACCGTTCTGCGTGAACGAGCCGACGCCGGCGAAGCCGGCTTCGGCGGCGGAGGCGTTCGCTTGTTGCGGAATTGACTCAGAGCCCATTGACATCACTGGGGTCCGACACCGAGGTCCCCGTGCGGTCCGGCCGCGGCGGCGTGAAACGAGGCGAAACGCTCGGGCGACAAAGTGCTGCCTTCGCGACGGCTGAGAACGACTCCGGCTATCGCTTGCTGGAGAGCCGATTTAGTCTGCCGCCTGAAAGGACACCCAATGCGCATACGTACCAATCTTTTCGTCACTCTGGACGGCAAGGTCTCCGGGCCGGACGGTCGGCCTGTCCAGCTGCTGCTCTCCGGGTTCAGAGGCGCCGACTCCTATGGCCTGCCGGAGTTCCTTGCGAACTGCGAGGCGGTTGTAATGGGCCGCACAACGTTCCTCCCGGCACTCGCTGCACCGCATGGCCGTGGAAGCAACCGGTCTTCGTCCTGACCTCCAGCGCGCTGCCTGAGGGCACGCCCAGCGACGTCACGTCAGCGCCGACCGCGGCCGAGCTGGTCAAGCTGATGGAGTCCGCCGGCATCGGCGGCGACGTTCACCTCGTAGGTGGGCCGAGCACGATGCAAGCGTTCCGCAACATCGACGCGCTTGCCGAGGTCTGGCTCCACGTCGTCCCGATGATCCTCGGCAGCGGTCATCCGCTCGCACCTGCCGGAGCGGAGCCGCTATCGCTCACGCTTCAGTCGACGCGGACGTTCCCAGACGGGGTTGTCGAGCTCGGATACACGCTCCAGCCCCTGGCCACGGCGCTGAAGGCGTAGGGCGATCAGCTGACTTGCTTGCCGTCGACGAGTAGAGGCTCGGCGAGGATGCGCGGTCGCGATCCATCCTCGCTCAGGAGCGGCTCGGCGGTGTACTGCGCCAGGTAGACGCGACGCATGCGGTCGGTGGTGTTCGGGCCGCTGCGATGA
>DASPXK010000107.1:0-11454 GCA_035637315.1 Chloroflexota bacterium | reverse complement strand
CGTCGAGCGGCTGGACGGGGTCCGAGTACGCTGGATTGGCCATACCCTTCACGCCGAGGCGAACGTCCTGGTCGACAGCAGCCTCAGCACCGCCGAAGGGCACGCCATCGCCGAGGCCGCTCGCCATGCAATGCTCCACGAGGCGCCCTGGCTGCGCTCGGTGATCGTGCATGTCGACCCGTGCGAGGACGACGGCCTCGACCACCACGCCGTGACCCGCCACCACTTCGAAGGCGTGAGGACTGAGGACTGAGGACTGAAAGGGCCTCATTCCTCATGCCCCAGTCCTCATTGCTCAGTCCTCAGTCCGCAGTCCTCAGTCCTTGCGCAGCGCTGATAGAGAAAAGCTATCGCCAGACTCAAGGCGCTCGGCTCTTCCGCCGTTGAGGATCGTCACCCCGCCGGCCCCGTGGACCCGCGCGCACGCGGCCGCAAGCTCGAGCACGCAGATCGTGTGCTCGTCGATGCCCAGGACCACGCTCGAGGCCGGCAGCTGCTCGATCAGTCGCTCGAAGCGAGCCCGACCCATGTAGCAGTGACTGGTGTCAAGCTCGGTCCCGCCCTCGGTGTTGTTCCAATGCGGCACGATCGCCAGCTCCAGACCACAGCCGGCCAGCATGTCCAGGCCGCGGCTCCAGTGCAAGTCAGTTCCGACTTTGAAGATCTCGTATACGGGGAGCGTGTGAGTGCTGATGGCCAGGGCCATCGCACTGGCCAGCGCCAGGGTCGCGCCGGCGTTGAGCCGCTCGCCAATGGCGCGCCACAGCGCCGTGCCCTCCAGATGTGTCACAGCGTAGGTCGGGCTGCCCGCCCCGGCGAAGACGTAGGCCGCATCCCGCACGCCGTCCACGTTGCTGGGGTCATCCGTGCCCCAGGGGCCGTCGCCACGCTGCCGGGCTGGGACGATGGTCACCTGCGGCTTGAAGTTCTGGAGGTTGTGCTCGAAGAACTGGCGGGCCTTGTCCGACAGGACGGCGGCATTGGGCTGGAAGCCGGCCCGTGTCTCGACGATCGAGACTGGGACGGGTGCGGTGTAATCGGCCAGCAGCAGCTCGTGAACGCGCCGCCCCGCGCGGGAAGTCTCACCAGAGCCGAAGAGCGCCACGCGTCCGCCGCGCACGCGGGGAGCCTGCCCGATCACGGCTTACGATTCTACACGCTGCCGGTAGAATGATGGACTCGGGGCATCGTGTGAGGCCTGTCGACCAGTTCGTGGCGCTCTCTGAGGTCCGCCTGCACGTTCGTGAGTGGACGACCGACAGGCCGCCCGTTGTTCTGCTCCACGGTCTGGCCTCCAACGCCCACATCTGGGATGCCGTCGCGCCAGGGCTGGCCGAGCGGCTCCGTGTGGTCGCCATGGACCAGCGCGGACATGGGCTGAGCAGCAAGCCAGACGACGGCTATGCCTTCTCTCGAGTCGCCGCCGATCTGGGCGAGCTGATCGGCGTGCTTGGCCTGGAACATCCGCTGCTGGTCGGCCATTCCTGGGGTGGCAACGTCGCGCTCGAACACGCCGCCAGGTGTCCGGAGGCGGTCGCCGGTCTGGTTCTGGTGGATGGTGGCTTCCTCGAATTGTCGGCCAACGCGGAGATGACCTGGGAACGAGTCGAGCGCGAGCTGGCCCCGCCTGACCTGACCTCACTTACCTTCGACGAGCTGGCGGCGAGGGTCCGCGAAGGCGACGCTGGGGCGTACTGGAACGAGGCGGTCGAAGCGACCTTGCGGGGCAGCTTCGCGGTCGGCCACGACGGCAAGGTCCGTCCCCGCCTGTCGCTCTCGAACCACCTGGAGATCTTGCGGGCAATGTGGGCGCAGCGCCCATCCGAGCTGTACGGGCAGGTCCGCTGCCCGGTCCTGCTCGTCGTAGCGCGACGGCCCAATCCTCAGGGGCGGGCGGCCGAGATGCAGGCCGTTCGCGAGCGACAGGTTGCCCGCGCCCGGGCCGCGATGCCCGACGCCCACCTGCTCTGGATGGAGGACACCGCTCACGACGTGCCGCTCCACCGCCCCGCCATGCTGGCGACGGCGATCCTGGAGCTCGCGGGCGCCGTGGACGCGCTGCGTTCGCCGGCGCTTTGACAGTGGCGGCCACATCAGCCAGAATCCCCCGATGGCGGGCCGCGGAGCGCGAGACTGCCCGCGGAGGACCGAGCGTGAGATCCAGGCTGGTTGGCATTGGCCTTTTGATTGGCGTTGGGTTGTCGTTTCCGGCCGCTCAGGCATCGGCTCAAGCACAGCCGAGCCCATCGCCAGTCGTCGCGCCGAGCCCCACTGCGAGTCCCGCTGCGAGTCCAGCTCCGGCCCAGGTACCGAGCGCCTCGCCGGTCGCGAAGCCGACGGGAGCGCCGGCCCCCCGGGCTGGAGGCTTCCCGATGGAGCTCGCGCTGCCACTGCTCGGCGGAGGGGCCGCCGCGCTCGGGGGAGGCATCTACTTGCTCCGCCGCGCGAGGCGTTCCGGTTCAGACGATAGGCCAGATTGAGTCAGCCGCGCTCTCGCAGCCTGGCCCGGACGGGCGAGCGGGTCCACCGGATCGCGGCGGCCGGCCTGCTCGTGGTGGGCGCCCTGGGGATGGTGGTCGGGGGTGGCGCCCACGCGTTGTCCTGGTACAACGCCTGGACGTGGAGTCGTTCTGGCCAGGCCGAACGGGCGGAGCGGGCACTACAGGTGGAGGCGCCTCGCTGGGTGGAGCCTGGAGCGAAGCAGGCCAGAGTCGAGACGTCCGTGCCCCGGGAAGCCGGCCCGAGTCTGCCGCGCGGTGAGGTCTCGCTCGCAGAGGTCGTAATGCCGCCTCGCGGCGAGCCGACTCCGACATGGGCGCCCGTCGGCGATCTCGAGCTGGTGGACGTCGAGCTGCAGTTCTTCGACCCCGCGGAGCAGGGCGCCCACGCTCGGCTGTCGGTGACGCTGGCCAACCATGCCGATGCTCCAAGTGCACCGATTGAGCTGGTGATCGGGAGGTCCTGGTTCGAGGACTTCGAGGTGATCGGGGCCATCCCGTCGGTCATCGCCGACTGGGTCGACGAGGACAACCAGCGGCATTTCGAATTTGGCGGCCCGCCGGCGGGCCGGGTCGCCACTTTTGAGCTGCACGTTGCCGCGCTCGGCGACGAGGTCGACGCCCCTGACTTCCAGGTCGGCCTGACGTCGGGGGAGCCGATCGGCCGAGCTCGGCCGAACACCTTCGCGCCTCGCCCGCGGCCGGGCCCGGCCAGGGCGCTCAGCATCCCACGCCTCGGCATCCGGGCCGCGGTTGTCCCGACCGCCTGGGAGCCGCCCCCATTCGTGGTCGGGCAGATCCTGTCCAGCGCCAACTTGAGCGAGGGCAACAGTGTGCTGATCGGCCATCTAGGCGGATTGTCAGGCGACGTGTTTGCCCGTTTGGATCTGGTCCGTCCGGGCGACGAAGTCGTCGCCGTCTCCCGCGGGCTGGAGTACCGATTCGTCGTCAGTGAGACCAAGGTGCTGCCCAATGACGACCAGACTCCTCTCCTGCCCACCAGCGGCCCTCGCCTGACCCTCATGACCTGCATCGGCTATTGGAACCCCTTTACGCGCGACTATTCCGAACGCGTCTGGGTCATCGCCGAGCCGCCTGAGCTCGCGGAGCAGACAATCTCAGTGAACGCGCGTCGCGCGGTCGAGGCGCCAGATGGCGCCGACGAGCTGCCCGCAGTCGAGGCCCTCGCGGAGCCCGCTGCCGAGGTCGGACCAGCGCAGCCGACCCAGCCCGTCGCGGCGTTCTGGTCACTCTTCCCCGCGCCGCCGACTGAAGGCGCCGGCTCGACCGAACGGCATCGGCGGCCGGCACGTGGCGCGCCCCTGGCGGTCGGGCGTCCGCTGTTCGTCGATCCAATGCGAGCGCCAGAAGCGGCCCCGACTCTCGGGATTGTGGCGCCCGCGGCGGAGGCTCTCGTTCCGAGCCGATTCGTCGTCGAGGGCTGGCGGGCACGACCGATCGACTCGGGGCTGCACGTCTGGCTGCTCGTCCGCGCGCGGGTGGATGGCGGCCGCTGGTACGCGTATCCGGAGGAGATCCGGCCCGACCCCGATGGCTCGTGGGCGGCCGAGCTCGAGCTGGGTGGGCCGCCTGGTGTCCGCCACGAGCTGAGGGTGGGCCTGGTCGACGCCCGAAGCCACGAGCGCCTCGCCGGCTACGTCGCGGACCATCCGAACGAGCCGTTGGAGGACCTGCCGCCGGGACTCCACGAAGCGGCCCGCCTGGTGGTCACCCGGGACTGAGCTATCAGCGATCACGAATCACGATGCCGTTCCCGCCATCCATGCGGGACAAGGCCCGCGGGGCAAGGCCCGGGCTGGTGCCGCAAGAGGAGGTGTAGTGGCCGCCACGCTGCTGCCGCCGGGTCCCAAAGGTCGCCTCCTGAGCGGCAGCCTGCCGGACCTGCGCCGCGACCGGCTCGATTTCTACACGCGCTGCGCGAGGACATATGGGATGTCGTCTCGTTTCGCTTCGGCCCTAAGCGAGTCTTCCTGCTGAGCCACCCGGACTATATCGAGCAGGTCCTGGTGACCGAGAACCGCAAGTTCATCAAGCGCCTACGTCTGAACCGGCTGATGTTCGGCAATGGCCTGCTGACCAGTGAGGGCGACTTCTGGATCCGCCAGCGTCGACTCGCCCAGCCGGCTTTCCACCGCGAGCGGATCGCCGCCTATGGCAGCGCAATGGTCGGCTACGCCGAGCGCATGTTAGCCACCTGGCAGGACGGCGAGACGCGCGACGTTCATGCCGACATGATGACGCTCACGCTGGAGATAGTCGCCAAGACGCTGTTCGACGCCGATATCGGCGGCGATGCCCGCGACGTGGGCGAGGCCATGGAAGTGCTCATGGAGACATCGCGGGCGCGATTGAACAGCCTGCTCCTCGTCCCAGAGCGCTTTCCGACGCCGGGCAACATCCGACTCTGGCAAGCCGTCCGTCGCCTGGATCAGATCATCTACCGCATCATCCGGCAGCGCCGAGCTAGCAGCGAGGAGAAAGGTGACTTGCTCTCACTGCTGCTTCGCGCTCGCGATGAGGAAGACGGCAGCCGGATGACGGACAAGCAGCTTCGCAACGAGGCGCTCACGCTGTGCCTGGCCGGCCACGAGACGACCGCGATCGCGCTGTCGTCGACGTGGTACCTGCTGGCCCTGCACCCGGAGGTGGAAGCGACCCTGCTGGCCGAGCTGCAGGCGGTGCCCGGGGGTCGTGCGCCAACCGTGACCGACCTTGAAGGGCTGCGCTACAGCGAGATGGTGGTCAGCGAGTCGATGCGGTTGTTCCCGCCGGCCTGGATCGTGGGGCGTGAGGCGCGCCGCGAGACTCAGATCGGCGGGTACCGGGTGCCGGGTGCCGGTCGGCATCACCGTCCTGATGAGCCAGTGGGTGATGCATCGCGATCCGCGCTACTTCGATGAGCCGGAGCGATTCAAGCCGGAACGTTGGGCAGCCGGCGTGGCGGGACGACTTCCCAAATACGCCTACTTTCCCTTCGGCGGTGGGCAGCGGATGTGCATCGGCAGCTCGTTTGCGATGATGGAAGCGGTCTTGCTGCTGGCAACCATCGCCCAGCGCTTTCGCTTGCAGCTCGTGCCGGGCCATACGGCGGTGCCGGCCCCTTCGATCACCTTGCGCCCCAAGCATGGCGTCAAGGTCACGCTGCAGCGGCGGTGAATCCGGCTCTGCGAGGGAGCTCGCGTGAGCGCGCCCCGGACCCCGATAAGACGTCCGAGTACACCAGCAACGGGGTAAACAACCACTTCATGTACTCGAACCCCGAGGTGGACAAGCTCATGGAAGACGGCAAGGCCGAGTCGGACACGAAGAAGCGCATCGAGATCTACAACAGGATCCAGAAGCTCGTCTACGACGATCTGCCGGTCATCTGGGTCTGCTAGTGGACCGAGATCATCGCGGTCAACAAGGCGATCAGCGATTTCCCACAGATGGGCATCCGCGACGCGCTCACGTACACAGCAAAGTTGTGGCGAAGCTAGCAGGACCGGACTGTCATCCTGAAAGCTGTCCACCATTGTCATCCTGAGCGAAGCGAAGGATCCGCAGCCCGGGCACGGATTCCTCGCTGCGCTCGGAATGATACCGACAGCGTGGCGAGCGTTCGTGCTCCCGGCACGATCTCGGCGACAAGCCTCGCGAGCAGCGCCTGGGCGAGGATGACTGGGCGCTCGACGGTTGCCTGGACGACCTGGCGCATTCGCTCGTCCATGCCCACGCAGGTCATCCAGACCAGGTCGACCTGCTGATCGCGGAGGGTCTCGGCCGCCGAGCGGGCGACGTCGATGCGGGCGTCGCCCGCATACGGATTGGCCGAGGTCACGCGGGCGTCGATGCCAAGGCTCTGGTAGCGGCGGACCTCGCCGTCGAGCTGGCCCGGATCTGGCTTGATGATCCCCAGGCGGCGGCCCGCCGCGAGCGCGGCCACGACGTTCGGGAACAGCTTGCCAGGGTTGACGATCAGCCTTTGGGACCTAACTTCCGACCAGTCCGCGCCGCACAGCACCACGACCAATTCGGCGCCCTGAGCGGTTAGCTCGTCCACGCAGCGCTGCATGCGCGGGATGATCGCGTGGTGCGACAGAAGGGTCGAGGAGCCGTCGCGCAGCCGCGTGACTATCGGCTGCTCGCCAGGGCCCGGCCCCAGCACGCCAATCTCGTCGGTGCTCAACCCATCGAGGGCGCCGGCCTCTATCGTCTCTACCCCCGGACCGAGGATTCACTTTATCGCCGGCACGACGTCGAGCCGAGGCGTCTGCCCAATGGTGGCCATTCCGACTAGCGTCTCCATGCGGTCACCTCCCACGGGGGCCACGCCGTGCGCCCTAAACCTGCCCGAGGAGCGCCCGGGCCTCCTCTGTGGCGCGCAGGAGCGCGTAATCGACTCGGTTCCGCTGGCGCTTCAAGGCTGTGTCCAGGAACAGTCGCTCCTTCGTTCCTACCCCGCAGTCTGGCAGGTTCCTTACTCGGCGCAGGCCGGGCAGCATCGGGAGCTGGATGGCCGGGTCGTGGTCGAACTCGCCTGCTTCGGTGTACAGGACAGGGTTCAAGATACGGGTCAGCCGCAGCAAGCCGGCGTTGAGGGTCTCACAGTCCGCCTGCGGCGGATCCCCGCTGTCGGCGATTCGCGCTCGGACCGCGTCCAGGTCGCTCGCGACGCGCTCTAGCGCTCGCGCTCGATCGATCGCCAGGCTGAGATCGAGGGCTCCCTTCGCGGCCTCCTGCAACTCCCCGAGCTTGGCGATGAAATCGCCCGCGATCGGCGCCAGCTCGTACGGCAGAATGGGCTCGCCGCATACCCGCGCCGCCAGGGTAGCGTAGATCTGCGTATCGGAGGTCAGCAGGTCAGGTCGACTTTGTCGATCAGGTCGGCCGGGCTGTGCCACCACCAGGCGCCCGAGCAGCCGCCGACTACGGCGCGGTCGGGATGGTCCTCGGGGAGCATCCGGTAGACCGAGAACGAGCTGACGCCCTGCCCCCAGAACGACTGGTCGGCTGCCTTGAACGGGCGTCGAACGTTTGCCGGCAGATTGGTCAGGTCATCGACGGTGCGTTCGACCAGCGATTGGCACTCGGCCATCGTGTAGCGGCAGTCGAAGACGCTGGCGCCGCGACAGCCGGGCCCGTCGATGTTCAGGTAGCCCACGCAGCCGCGGTGCAGATCCTCCCAGAAGGTGTCGGCGTACCAGGCCGAGCCGGCGTAGCGGCCCTGGGAATGTCCGGACCACCAGCCGAGCCTGATCCCACGCCGGAGGCCGTCGCGGCGAGTGGCCAGTATGCGGGCCAGCTCGATCAGCACCGCATTGGCGGTGCCGTTGTCGGTCACGCCTTCGTACCAGGAATCGATGTGGCCACCCACTAGCAAGAAGCGCTCCGGCTCGGTCGTCCCCGGGATCGAGGCGACCGGGTGGGTGATCCGTTCGGGGCCCGTGAACACCTCTGCTTCCAGCTTGATCCTGACCGGACCCTGCTCCAGCATCTGTTGAAGCCGCTGGCCGTCGCGATGCCGCACGGTCATGACCGGGATCCGCACCAACCGCGATGCGCTGTCCGAGGTCGGCGTGCCCCAGATGCTGCTGACCGTCATCTCGTGCAGCACCTCTTCATCGCTCGGCCAGACGTCGATCAGCGCCGCCGCTGCCGCCTGCTGCGCGTACATCACGCCATCCGGCCGCCCGCCGGTTGTCAGGACGGCCTTGCCGCGCAGGTCGCGGCCCTTGAAGTCCTCCTCGCGCCCCGCGTGAGCAAAGATCATCCCGCCTTTGCCCTCGTTGCCCGACGAGACCCACACCAGCTCCAGCTCGAGCCCGCCAGGCGGCGTGCTGGGCGCGAAGGCGCGCGTGCGAGTCGGCAGCTCGAGCTGCTCCGGCGCGATCACCTGGAGACGGCCCGGCCCGGGTCGCGACACGAAGGTCTCGTACTCGAACACGTCGCACCGGACGCCGTGCCTGCGGAGTTCCTCGGCGATGTACTCGACCGACCTGCGCTCGTCCTCGGTCCCGTCCAGCCGCTGGAGCGAGT
Source organism: Chloroflexota bacterium (assembly GCA_035637315.1). Lineage (GTDB taxonomy): Bacteria > Chloroflexota > UBA6077 > UBA6077 > JACCZL01 > DASPXK01. The sequence goes on along the minus strand of DASPXK010000107.1, from coordinate 2,917 downwards.
TGAACACCTCCAGGTGCCGCTGTAGCTCCGAGGGCAGGATCGCGTCGCGGAGCGCCTGTTCAAACGACTCGAGCTGAGGGGCGAGGGCCATTTCGTGTTTCCTCCTGGATACGTGATGCGCTGAGTCAGTCCAGGGTCACCAGGCCAGCGCGAAAATCTACAACGAGGCGGTGCCCTCGGAAGAAGTCGAGGCCCAGCAGGCCATCGATGGTGGTGCCAGGCGGCAGGGTGTGCCAGACAACCCGGAATGCCAGGCGCTCGAGTCCCAGCGCTTCAATCCGCTCGATCGACATGCGCGGAGCCGAGACCAAGCCACTGGCCGTAGTCATAGTTACGTGCCCCGGTGCGGCGGCCAGGTCGCATCCGAGCAGCATTCCCACCTCGTGGTTCACAAGGGAATCGGTTGCGCCCGTGTCGAGTCCGAGGCGAGCCAGAGCATCCCCCGCCGGTCCCCACAGTCGCGCCGGGATGACGATGAGGCCGCGCCTCCGATCGAAGGCGACGCTCACAGAACGATGACCGCGTCCTCGGGCAGTGTTCCTGTGTAGAGGAGGGCCGAATGCTTGGGTCGTAGCTCCAGCGCCTTGCGGTAGACCTCGTCCCTATCCTTGCTGTGCCACAGGACCTTGCCGGCCTTTACCTCCAGGCTATCGGTCGTCTGCGGGTCCTCGAGTAGGACCCACTCTGCCTCGAACCGAGCGTGGATTTCTTCGACAGACATCACCTCACCCATTCCTGCCACCTCGCCCTTTCATATCCGTCTCGGTCACTGCTCCGTCATACTGCCCCTTGCGACGCATGAACACCCACACCTCTTCGCTCGTGAACTCCGTTGCCACCGTGAGCGCGGATTTCCCGTGCCGCTCACGCACCAACAGCCGCCACGGTCCGCTCCGCTAACTCGCGCGTCTCGCGCATGCCATCGGCGAGGCGGTTGCGCTGGCGAATCAGCTCGGTCCACAGGAGATGCCGCTCGTCCGAGGTCGGCGGGAGCATCGTCAGGTGCGGCAGCTCGAACAGCCCGGGCAGGATGGTCGCCTGCGCGGAGAGGCCGTACGGGTCGTGGCTGTAGCGGTCGGCGACGGTACCGCCCAGCGGGACGAGGATTCGGCTCAGGCGTTTGAGGGCCGTGTTGAGCGCGTGCTCGATCTCCTGGGGAAGACTTCCCTTGGTCGTCCGTTTCCGCCAGCTGTCGACGGTCGCGTCGAGGCGCTCGACTGCCGCCAGCGCTTCGTTCGCGAGGTCCGCGGCGCCGGCCAGCAGGATCGGCTCGCCGTGGGGCAGAAGCTGCTCAATGCGGTCTACGACCTGCTTCACGGTCGGCGCGAAGCGGGCAGGTAGGATCGGCAGGGTCAACAGACCCCACAGATAGGCAGCGTATACCTTGAGGTGGGTACCAAGTAGATCCTTGTCCAACCGCTCGAGGGTGCTCTCGTCGGTGTGGTGCCACCAGCCGAGACTGCCCATCCCCATCGCTCGCACCTCATCTTTGGTGAAGGCGCTCCTGCTGGCGATGGACGGCACCCCGACGCCGAAGAACGACGTGTCGCCGATCTTGGTCAGACGTCCCCACTCCAGGGGCATCTCACCCAGGATCCGGCGCTCGATCGCAGTATGGTAGTCGCGCAGCTCGACGTCGCTGCGGCTTTCCCACACCGTCGTGCCGACCAGACCAGGCTGGTCGATCTGGATGTACGCCACGGCGTTCTCGCGCAGATCGTCCCAGCGGCGGTCGACGTAGGTGCTCGAACCGATCATCGTGCCGGTCTCGTGGCCGACCCAGAAGCCGATCACCAGACCGCGCTTGAGCTCACTGGCGTGCTGCTGGAACGTTCGCGCCAGCTCCAGAAAGCAGGCGTTGCCGGCCGCGTTGTCGCTGGCCGACTGGCCGTACCAGGCGTCCATGTGGCCGCCGAGGACCGCGAACTCGGCAGAGTCCGGCTGGCGGGGCAGGCGCCCGACCGCCTGGCGCAGCGTCCGCCACTCGTCGCTGCACTCGGCTCGCAAGCGGACCCGGACAGTCCCCCGCGCGCACAGCTCGCGCAGCGCCAGGCCGTCCGCGCGCGAGACGCCGAGGCAGGGGATAGTCGGCATCTCGGTCGCCGCTGTCAGGCGGGTGGGGTTGCCCCAGCACGGCTTGACCGAGCCGTACGGCAGCAAGGCGCTATCGTCGTAGCCCCAGTTCAACATCACCGCCCCGACCGCGCCCAGGAGCGGCATGATCCGAGCCTTCTCCTGGCGTGGCGGGGCGTACGAAAGCTCGGAGAGAGTGATCTTGGCGCCGATCCCGGCCTCGAGGCAGCGCTCCCGGCTGCCCGTGCCCACGTCCACTAGCTCGGCCTCGACACCTTCCGGGCTCGTCGGAGCGCTGTGCGCCAGGACCGTGGCGGCGATCGTTCGCCGCTCTGGCGTCACAACCTCGAGGCTGGCTGGTCCGGGGAAGCTGACCAGACCGGGATACTCCATCAGCTCGGCGGCGACGTCGTTGGCCAGAAGCTGCTGGTGCATGAAGCCAGCCGCTTCCCAGGCCGTGGTGGATCCCGCCAGGCGCGACGGAAACTGGGACACGATCGTCGCGATCGTCTCCCAGGCTCGCGCCGCTGACAACTCGGCCAGGAGTTCCTGTTCGGACATCAGACCGCACTCTCTTGTCATCCTGAGCGAAGCGAAGGATCCGCTGCCCGCGCAGCGCACTTGTTCCGGGCACGGATTCCTCGCTGCGCTTTCGAATGACATCGTACCTGGTGGTTAAGCGTAGGCCGGTTGAGTGGCGGGCTGGTCGGGTTTGACGAGGCAAAAGCCCAGTTCTTTTGCTCGGCGGCTGAGGTTTTTGAGGACCCGGGCCTGGTAGGCGCGTTCATAGTAGTCTTGCCCCCGTTCGATGAACTCGGTGCCCTCGGTCAGCATGGCGTAGATG
>DASPXK010000106.1:0-5223 GCA_035637315.1 Chloroflexota bacterium | reverse complement strand
CGCGCCTGCACCTCGACCCCAACGACGGGGTACTGGAGAGCCGCTTGCTGGCCGACGGCATGCGGAACAACTGTTCGGGCGTGGCAACTCCGTGGGGCACGATCCTCAGTAACGAAGAGAACCCGCGAGAACCAGTCGAGCAGTTTCCGGAGGAGGGGTACATCTGGGAGATCGACCCGCGAACGGGCCAGAAATGGCGGCGCGACCAGATGGGCCGCTTCTCTCACGAGGGCACGGCCGTCGACGCCGCGAGCGGCGACGTTTACTGCACCGAAGACTTCCGGGGCGGTCCCTTCTACAAGTTCACGCCGGATCGGCCTGGAGACCTCTCCAGTGGGACGCTATACGCCTACCGAGTGGACACCCGCGCGTGGGTAAGAGTCGACGACGTGTACCACGCGCGCGCGGACGCGCTGGCGAAAGGAGCTACGCCCTTCAATCGACACGAAGACCTCGAGTGGGGTCGTGATGGCAGGCTGTACATCTCCGAGACAGGGAACGCCACCGGCCCAAGCGCAAACCGCGACCTGTTCGGTCGGATCCGGCGCTTCGATCCACGGACCATGGAGACAGACGTTTTTGTCGAGGGCGGGCTCAAGACGCTGATCATGCCCGACAACATCACCGTCGACCGGGCCGGCAACTTCTTCATCTGCGAAGACAAAAGTGATCCGATGACACAGCTGTCCGGCGACAACAACGTGGTCTTCGTCACTCCCGAGGGAAAGACGTCCGTCTTCGCGACGATGCGCAACGGCTGGGAGCCATCGGGCGCCGTCTTCAGCTCAGACTACCGAACGCTTTACCTGAACGTCCTCGAGGGGGAGGGTATGACGCTGGCGATAACGGGATTCAAAACGACTAGCCAGTAGCTAGCAGTCGGTACTCGAGCCCTCGGCCTGGATGGGCACGATCCACTACTCGCTACGCACTACTCGCTAGGCGCTACTCACTGCGGTTACGCGTTCTTCATTGCAACGGCCTGGAGGACGTCGGCGACGTCCTCGCATTTGTCGGTGGCCGCTTCGATCGTCTCGAAGACCTCTTTCCAGCGCTGGAATTCGAACCATTCGACGCGCTCCCGAACCAGTCTGGCGAGGCCACGCCGCAAGACGCGATCGGCGTCGTTCTCGAGCCGATTGATCTCGATGGTATGCTGATGGATACGCGGGAGGGTCTGACGGCTGCGGAGCAGCGGCATCGCCGCGACGATCTCGTCGGTCATTCGCTCCAGCAGGTCGGCAAGCTCACGAGCCTCCGGGGCCGGCTCCTTAACCTCGTACAGCACGAGCCGATCAGCCGCAGCCTCGATCCAGTCGATGACGTCGTCGACGCTGCCCGCCAGGGCTCGGATCTCATCGCCCTCGAGCGGGGTGATGAACGTCTTCGAGAGGAGGCCCATCGTCTCGTGGACCACGAAGTCACCCTGGTGCTCCAGCTCGGTGATCTGGGCGACCCGGCTCTCCACGTCGCGGTATTCGGTTAGGAGCTGGTGGAGGAGCCGAGCCGCGTCACGGGCAGTGGCGGCGCCCTTCTCGAACCAGTCGTAAAACCCGTGCTCGGCCGGCAGAATCTGGAAGCGCGGCATGTCCCATCCCCGTTCGAGGCTTTCATGCGATGTCAGCCGCTAGTTTACAGCGCCGCGACAAGACAGCCGCGACAGGGCGCGAAGGTCCCGAAAGTGACTTACCGGGCGGAGCCGAACTGGGCCATTCTGGCCCGTTCTTGCTCGAGCGCGCCGGGCGGGAAAGGCTTCTCCGCCCCGAGCTGGCGCGCGCCGAGGGTCATCCCGGCTGCCTCCTCCATGGCCACGATCAACTGAGCGGTCTCCAGCGGGGTGCGACCGAAAGCCAGCAGGCCGTGATTGGCCAGCAGCACGGCCGGCGAGGTCAGATGCGTCGTCAGGCAGTGCACGATGTTCTTGACCGAGGCCTCCGAGCCGCGCGGGCCCCAGGCCGCGACGGGGATCGGCTCGGAAACGCCGAAGCGCAGCAGCGCCTCGTAAGCGCACGGGAGGGGCTCGTGCGCCAGGGCGAAGGCCGTGACGAGCGGCGAATGGGTGTGGATGACCGCCCCGACGCTGTCCCGCGTCCGATAGACCGCCGTGTGCATGCGGACGATCTCGGCGGCGGTCGGCTCGATCTGCCCCTCGAGCAGTTCGCCCTCCAGCGACACCACCGCCAGGTCGACTGCCGTCAGGTCGCGGATGCTGCCCCTGCTGGTCAACACGATCCGCTCGGCGTCGATCCTGGCCGACAGGTTGCCGTGCCCACTGTGCTGCATCGCGCCGCAGCCGAACAACAACCGGGTCGCCTCGACGATCGCCTGTTTCAGCTCTTCGACGGACTGAGTTGCCACCATCATCTCGCCTCCTAACCACCACCCATCAGGCAGAGTTCAAAGCAGTGTAGAGGATCGCGCCGCCCAGTCGACGACCCGCCGCGGCGTGATCCGAATCAGAGGCCGCGACTCCAGGTCCATCGCGCGGTACTGGGGGTAACGCGCGCGCAGTCCCGCCAGTGCGCGCTGCCGCTCGCCAGGCTCATCCACCAGCTCGGCCCGGCCTCGTACCTGGAGCCAAGCCAGGCGCGTCCAGTCCTCCTCGTAATGGTCGACGACCAGACACACATCGGGGTGGGCCGTGATGTTGCGAATGCGGCGAAGCGAGGCCGGGTCGCCGCGCTTCGGCTTCTCGTCGATCGGCGTGTAGACCGCCCCATCGACGTAGGCAAAGCAGATCGGCAGCGCGTGCGGCCGGCCCTGCTCGTCGACGGTGGCCAGCCGCGCCACCCGCTGGCTTTCCAGAAACTCGATCTGCTCGGGAGTCACGTTGGTGTTTGGTGTTGGACGTCGAGTATATGGGCTATAGTTCAGCCCCCGCACGTCACGGGACCGGCGACCTGGCCTGGGAACGGTCGCGGCATCGCGAGCCGTCTCGACGGAGGATTTGGATGATGCTGCAAGCGTCGAGTCAGAGTGAGCCCGAGCAGAGCCTTCGGGGATCTCATCGACGGGCTGGACGACGGCGCTTCCTGAAGCTGGCCGCGGTCGGCGGCGGGCTGGCGCTGCTGGGCGCGCGCGAGCGGGGCCTACCGCCCGAGGTCGTCCTGGCCGCGCCCGCCGCGGCCGAGACGGATGCGCTGCTGCTCAATTGTATCGACTTTCGCCTGACCGACGACGTGACCCGCTACATGGAGGCGCGAGGGCTGGCCAAGCGGTATGACCAGTTGGTGCTGGCGGGCGCCTCGCTCGCCGCCGTCAACGACAAGTTCCCCGCCTGGGGCCAGACGTTCTGGGAGCATCTGGAGGTCGCGATCGAGCTGCACAGGATCCACAAGGTGATCTTGATCGACCATCGCGACTGCGGGGCGTACAAGGTGATCCTGGGTCCGGATTTCGCCACAGACCCCCCCACCGAAACGGCGGTCCACGCCCAGTACATGGCCGTGCTGCGCGACCAGATCTACGCCAGGCACCCCGAGCTTGGCGTCGAGCTCCACCTGATGGCGCTGGACGGCAGCGTCGAAGATATCGCGTAGCCGGGCGCGCCGGGCCCTACACCTGCTCCTCGCGGCGGCCGGCTTCGTAGCCGGCCCGCTGCTCGGGGTGCCACTCCGGGACGGGCACGTCCCACCAGCCGGTCTTGATTGAGCCGGCCGCCTGGCCGGCGCGCGCGGTCTTGATCTCGATCAAGGCCGGGCCATTCGACGCGAGCGCTCGGCGCACGGCCCGACTGACGGCGTCCGGCTCCTCGACCAGCTCGGCCGGCAAGCCGAAAGCGCGGGCGGCATCCGTGAAGCTCGGGCTGTAGACCGAGCCGTCCTGCTTCGAGAACTCGACGGCGATGCTGCGCCCGAAGCTCGCCTCCTGGCCGCCCTTGATGCTGATCCAGCCGGCGTTGTTGAGCACCACGAACAGGACCGGCAGGTCGTGCATGGCGGCAACCGCAATCTCTTGCATCGTCTGGAGGAAGTCGCCATCGCCGGCGATTCCGACCACCTGGCGGTCGGGGCGGGCTAGTTTGGCGCCAATAGCGGCCGGCACGGTGAAACCCATGGTCGAGAAGCCGCCCGAGGTCAGATGGGTGCGCGGAGCATAGCTTTGCCAGACCTGACGGACAGTGCCCTGGGGCAGTCCGGCCCCTGTGACCACGATCGCCTCGCGGTCCATCGCAGCGCGAACCTCGCGGACGGCGCGCGCCATGCTCATCGGCACCTCGTCCGAATCGCGGACCGCCGAGAGGCGCGCCTCCCAGTCGGCCTTCAAGCGTCGGATCTCTTGCTGGTAGGCGTCGTCGCGCTCGCCGCCGCGCGCGGAGCCTTGGAGCGCCGCCAGAAGGTCACCCAGACCGGCCTTGGCATCCCCGACCAGCGGCACCTCGAGCGGGTAGTTCTTACCCAACTCATGGGCGTCGATGTCGAGCTGGACCAGCCTGGTCGGCGGGATGCGAAAGCTCACGCCAGCTCGCCAGGACGAGGCCGACCAGTCGACGAAGCGACAGCCGACCGCCAACAGCACATCGGCGGTCGCGGCCAGGCTGTTGCCAGAGGTGCTGGCTGTGTCGCCGACGCTGCCGGCGAACAGGGCGTGGTCCTCCGGAATCGCCCCCTTGCCCATCCAGGTGGTCACGACCGGCGCGCCCAAGCGCTCGGCCAGGCGGGCCAGCTCCGGACTTGCCTCGGAGGTGACGCAGCCACCGCCGGCGACGATCACCGGCCGCCGGGCCTCCGCCAGCAGGCGCGCCGCCCGCTCGATGAGCTGAACGTCTGGTCGGGGACGTCCGGCCGCCAGGCGCTCGGCCGGATCTGGGATCGCCACTTCGGCCGACTCGGCCTGGACATCCATCGGCAGGTCGAGCAGGACCGGGCCCGGGCGGCCCGTGAGCATGCTGTTGAACGCACGGTGGAGAGCGAACGGTAGCTCATGAACACTGCTCGGCTGCCACCAGCGCTTTACAACGGGCTCGAGCACGCGCGGGAAGTCGGCCCAGTGGCGACGCTCAAGCTCCTGGAGTACGCCGTGGCCGCGCAAGTAGGTGTGGACCGACCCGGTCAGCAGCAGCAACGCGGTCGAGTCGACGTAGGCGGTCGCCATCCCGACCGTCGTGTTGGCTGCGCCCGGACCGATCGAGGTGAAGGCGGCCAGCGGCCGACCACTGGCCCGGAAATAGCCGTCCGCCAGATGGACCGCCGACTGCTCATGCATCACCTGGAGCGTCTGCAG
>DASPXK010000105.1:0-39927 GCA_035637315.1 Chloroflexota bacterium | reverse complement strand
AGGACCGCCTGCGCTTCGTGACCACCCCGGCCCCCACCCCCGGCGGGACCCGGATGGCGACCGAGTACCAGTACGACGAGGTCGGCAACCGCAGCCTGGGCGCGCTGGGCGGCCGGGCGACTCAGCGTACCCTTCGGCGCTTTTGGTCCGCGGCCGGCCCGCCAGCGCCCTGCCCCTATAGGCGCAGCGCCTGAGCCGGGCTGACTCGCCCGGCCTGGTAGGCGGGTAGGAGCGTAGTCAGCATCGTCGCGCAGTACGCGAGCGTGGCGATCAGGCCGATCTGGCCCCATGGGACGGAGAAGAAGATCTCAGGGTACTCGCGGCCGAGGTGCTCGACGAGCCGATACGACAGCGCCAGGCCGAGGCCGATACCGGCCACAATGCCGAGCAGGGCGACGATCGACGATTCGAGCAAGAAGCACAGGTGCACCGCGCGGCGGGAGAAGCCGAGCGCCCGCATCACGCCGATCTGCTGCCGGCGCTCCACCACCGCCCGCGTGCTGATCACCCCCAGTCCGGCGATGCCGGCCAGCAGGCCCACGCCGATGAAGCCCTCGAGCAGCTCGTTGAGCAGCATCCTCAGGCCCTGGATGCGCCGCACCTCGTCGCCGATCTCGCTGGCCCGCAAACCTCGATCGCTGAGCGCCAGGTTGAGCGCCCGCGTCGTGTCGGCCGCGCCGACGTCTGGCTGGAGCTTCAGGAAATGCGTGCTCCGGGCCGGTGGCGGCGCACCGCTTTCGGCGAAGCTGGCCGCTGAGGTGAAGAGGCCGTTTCCAAACGAGGCACGTGGATCGAGGACGCCGATCACCGTCAGCTTGATCGACTGGCCGCCACGGGTGTCACGGACCCAGACCGGCAACGGCTGCATCGAGGCGTCTTCTTGGAAGACGCCGTCGATCCGGAAGCCCGAGCCGACTGCGGGGCCGCTCGCGGCAGTTGGCTCGCCGCCCCGGCGGCGGACCGCTAAGCCAGCCACCACCGCCAGGCCGGAGCTCTCGCGGACCGCCGACCAGACCGCGGCGTCGTCGCGATAGCCTGGCGCCCGCGCCGTGAAGCCCGATCCGACCGCGTTCAGGAAGGCGTCATCCAGGAGCTGGAGCCCGACCGGCCGCCACATCTGGGCGCCATGGCCGGGCTGGATCGCCTCAGCCGGCGCAACCTGAAGCCTGGCCGCGGCCGCCAGGTCCGATAGCTTGACCGTCTGCAGCTCCGGCAGTAGCGAACCGAGATCGGGCGCGCCGCCAACGGTCTGTTCGACCTTGACGTCGAAGCCGCCGCGCATCGCCTCGGGGTCGCTGTAGGCGCGATGGGTGCCCGTCAACAGGACCGAGGCGACCACCATGCTGAAGATGACCAGCGCGAACATCCCGATCGCCAGCCCGGTAGACGAGCGCCGGCGGGCCAGATAGGCCAACGCTGTCCTCGCCACCAGCGCAGCGCCTCGCCGGCGCTCGGCAAGCCAGGTGAGGACGTGGCTCAGGAGGTCCAGGTTGAACACGATCAACCAGATGGTGCCCAGCACCACGCTGAGGCCGGCCAGGAAGAAGAGGTCCATGCTTCGCGGCAGCGGCCGCAGTCCGCCGGCTCGAAGCAGGTCGCCTGGCGCCAGCCAGTAGGCCACCAGCAAAAGGCCACCCAGCGAATAGCACACGCGGTCGCGACGGTGGGCGGACAGCCCGGTCCCGGAGAGCCAGACCCGCGCCGAAAGGGTCAGGCCCAGCACGACCAGGGCCACGCCGACACCCATCGGCAGGGCCCAGCCCGTCCTGGCACCCCACCAGGCGGCGGCTATGCCCAGCCCGATGCCCGACGAGCCCAGCAGCAGCCAGCGCCCGCCGTACCGGGTGCGCGGCGGATCGGGCACGTTCCGAATCGCGGCAACGACCGAAACGCGGCTCGCTCGCCAGGCCCCGTAGACGATGCTGGCCATTGTCAGGACAGCCCCGAGACAGTAGGCCAGCAGCAGGCTGCGCGGCTCGACGCGCGGCCGCAGCTCGATGCCGTATTCCTGCAGGACGTTCGCGCTGGCCAGAACGAGCAGCGCCCCGACGGCCGTCCCGATCGCCAGCCCGACTGCCGAGCCGAGCAGGTCGTAGACCAGCCCCTCGTAGAGGAACATCCCGATCAGGTGGCGGCTCTTTGCTCCCAACGCGCGGGTGATGCCTAGCTCGGATCGCCGCTCGGCCGCCAGCAGGACGAAGATGAGGACCACCAGCATGACGCCTGTCGCGATCGAGAACAGCCCGAGAACGACGAACACCGCCGTCAGCGCACCGCCCCAGCGGTCGGCCAGGTCCTGACTCAGGCGCTTTACCTCGATCAGTCGCAGCGAGCTCGAGGTGGACAGCAGGTTGGTGCCGGGCCGGCCCTGGAGCGACGCCAGGCGGGTGCCCAGGCCAAACAGGCGCCGCTCCAGCTCTGGATCGGAGATGAGCGCCTTGAATTCCGGGCTCGGGCCGACCGCGTCCAGCTCGCGCAAGAGCGCCTCTACCTTTGTGCGTGTCCGCGGATCGAGGGTCGGCAGGCTGGCCGCGAGCTCGGCGCGCGCCAGGTCGGACCGCAGCAGGGCGTGCAGGCGCTCGGCCGCGGCGGAGTCGACCAGGAGTGGCCGGATCCTCCGCGTGACCTCCTCGCTGAGCTGGACTGAGCTGGTCCGGTCTCCGCGGTTGGCGACAAGGATCTGGTTGATCTGGCGCTCCTTGCCAGCCGCCTGCTGGAGAGCCCCGAGCGGGATCACGAGTACGGGCTGGCTGCCGCCCAGATCGCCGTTGTTGACGATCGCTGCCAGCTCGAGGTCGATCCCAGCCCCGTGGTAGTAGACCCGCAGCGGCTGGCCGGGCTCGGCCTGCAGCTCCGCCCCGGCCTCGAGGTTGGCCAACACTTTGCCGGTCGGCAGCTCCGCCAGATCGAGCGGTCGTCCCCCCACGACCTCGAAGCGGCCGAAGATGGTCGGGTAGTCTGGAGACAAGCCGTATAACTGGACCTGCGCTTGCCGCCCCTCGACGGCGAGGTTAGCTACAGTGACCGACTCGACGATCGCGGGGGTTAGTCCGGCGATCCGGTCGTCGCCAGTCAGCTCGCTCGCCAGCCGCTCGTACTCACCCTGGTCGAAGAGGGTCAATGCACCTGTCAAGAAGGTGCCGTTGGCGATCGATTGGGCCACGTCGAGGCCGGTCCGCCGCGCGTCGCGCACCGGCTGGACGATGACCTCGTCGGTTCGGCCGACGGTGCCGGCGACCAGGGAGCGGACGGTGTAGCTCATCGTGTCGCCGGTGTTGAGCGCGGTGGTGATGATGACGGTGCCCAGGGCGAGGCCGAGCGCGATTAGGGCCGACTGGGTCCGTCGGCGCGGAATGTTCCGGATGGCGAGCGTAAGCAGGAGGCGGTTGCGGAGGCCGTTGAGCGTCAGGCTCCCGAGGCCCAGCGCGAAGAGGATGGCGACCGCGACCACCACAGTCGTCGTCGGGATGCCGAGCAGGGTCTCCATCCGTCACCCGCGAAGCGCACTTGTTCCGCGAAGCGCACTTGTTCCGCGCAGCACACTTGTTCCGCCGGCCGCGTCGCCGAATGCCGGGCCATCCAGGACCAGGGGCGCCAGCCGCTCGTCGCCGACTATCTCGCCGTCTGCCATGCGGAGGATCCGATGGGCTCGGCGGGCGACGTGAGGCGCGTGGGTGACGATCACGAAGGTCTGGCCATTGTTGGCATTCAGGCTGCAGATCAGGTCGAGCACTTCGCGGGCCATCTCTGAGTCCAGGTTGCCGGTCGGCTCGTCGGCCCAGATCACGGCTGGCCGATTGACCAGCGCACGGGCGATGGCGACACGCTGCTGCTCCCCGCCCGACAGCTCGCTGGGCCGATGGGCGGCACGGTTGCGCAGTCCGACCTGCTCGAGCACGTCCAGTGCGCGCTGGCGGGCCTCACGACCACGCGCTCCCACCAGCAGCAGCGGCAGCTCGACGTTTTCGACTGCCGACAGAACCGGCAGCAGGTTGTACGACTGGAACACGAAGCCGGTCGCGCGGGCGCGCAGCTCAGTCTTCCAGTCATCGCTCATCCCACCCAGCGACGCGCCTGCCAGGAGCACTTCGCCGGCCTCGAAATCGTCGAGCCCCGAGAGACAGTGCAGCAGCGTCGTCTTGCCACAGCCGCTGGGCCCCATGATCGCCACGATCTCGCCTCGCCCAACGGCGACGCTCACCCCGCGCAGCGCCTCCACGACGACCTCGCCGAGCCGATAGCGCTTCCAGAGGCCTCGTGCCTCGACGACCGTCCCGTTCTCGGATTGGCTCGCCATCCGCCGGCTAGCGCTCATTCAGGCCCACCGGCAGCGCGGCGAAGAACATCTCGGCAAGCCGTTGGTAGCCGTCCGTGCTGGGGTGAAAACCGTCGCGGCCGACGTATTCCGGGTGCTCGGCAAGCTCCGGCCACCCGGCGTACAGATCGACCAACTGGGCACCGTGTCTGGCGACCACGTCCGCGATCGCCACATTCCAGCGACCGACCTCGCGCTCGATCTCTTCGCGGTCCACCTCCTGGTAGACGGGCAGGCGCGCGACGTCGGGAATATTCCCCACCAGGACTGTCGCGTGAGTCCGTGCACGCAGGGCTGCCATTAACGTGTCTAGCTCCGAGCTGTAGCGTTCCAGAGGCACCCGAGCGTTCAGGTCGTTGACCGCCAGCCAGACGGTGACTAGATCGGGTTCGCTGTCCAGTGCGACCGGCAGTTGCTGCTCTAGCGCCTGGCGCAGCAGCGTGCCGCTGACGCCCAGGTTGACCAGTCGGCTCCCGCTGGGCAGCCGACCGTAGAGCACGGCCACCCAGCCTTCGGCTTCGGGTACGTTCGCCCCCACCCCCACGCTGTCCGACGCGCCGATCGCCACGTACGTCAGCGGCTGAGCGGACGCCGGTGGCGAGCGGGCGACCAGCGGGCCGCAGGCCACAACCAGGGAAACGAGCACCGCGACGAGCGCGGCGCGGCGGCCCGGACTAGAGATCACGTCCTAAGCGTAGCCGCTGGGGTCTGCGCGCCGCACCGATTTTCCACGCGAAATCACCACCAAGACAAGGCTCGTCTCGGTGTCTTGGTGGTGGATCTCGAACGCCGGGTTACCCGGAGACTCGTTCGTCCTCGAGCGAGCGGCGTGGGTCATCCCCGTACACCCACTGCATGCAACGCGCCTTGAACGCATGGAAGTAGGGGTCGCGTGAGCGGGCGAGGCTCAGATCGAGCTCTTCGGCCGCCGACACCTTCGATCCGGCGTCGCCAAGCAGGAAGTTCACAATCTGGCAGACGCTCCGCACGAGCCAGCCGAGCATCGGCCTATCGTCGCGGCTCCGGCGGCGCGAGCAGGAGTACCTGCGTCTCCTCGGGCAGGCTGGAGCGGGTAGCCGACAGCCGCTGCGAGACCGGCAGGTCCGCGACTCCGAGCTCGCGGCAGAAACGGTCGACCGAGCCCAGCGGGACCTTCGGCGTCCCGTAGTGCATCGGGATAACCAGTTTTGGCTCCAACTGGCTGACTACCTCCACCGCCTCCACCGCGTCGATCGTGCACTCACCCCCGACTGGGACGAGCAGCACGTTGGCGTCCTTGAGGGCGTCGATCTGCTCGGCCGTCAGCGTGTGGCCCAGGTCGCCCAGATGGCACACGCTGAGATCGTCGAACGAGAACAAGTAGGCGGTGTTCTTGCCGTGTAGGCTGCCCTTCTGCTTGTCCCGGAAGGTCGCCACCCCATTGATCATCACGCCGCCGATCTCATACTCGCCAGGCCCATCGACCCGGCGCGGCCTTCGATCGGCTGACTGGACCGCCTCCACGAAGCTGTGGTGTGGGTGGTCATGCGAGACGGTCACCACGTCGGCGGTCAGACGCAAAGTCGGGTAGCCGGTTGTCCGATCGTACGGATCGGTGACGACGCTTACATCCCTGCCCCGCAGACGGAAGCAGGAGTGGCCGTGCCAGGTGATATCCAAAAGAACTCCCAGTCTGGCGCTCCAATCGCCGCCCGGAGTTTAACATCCGTCGACGAGGAATGAGGCATGAGGCATGAGAGGGGCTGCCCTCATTCCTCATTCCTCATTCCTCATTCCTCATCCCTCCTATCGGCCTGCGGCTGAGACGTAGCTAGCCGAGACCCAGCCCTCGGACCCGCCGGGCTCGCGCACGTTTTTCCAGACGCTGCCGTCCGCGCGCTCGTCGGGGCCAACAAGATCGAGGAGTGTGCCTTCCGGGAGGGTCTTGAGGCGAGCTGCCTGCTCGCCAGCTCTGGCGCGCAGGTTGACGCCCAGACCACGTGTATTGGCCACCTTCAAGCGATCAGCCGCGCTCGCGGAGGCTGCCTGGGCCGGCGGCGGAATCGGCGTCGGAGCCACCGTCGGCGCTGGCGCCTGGGCCGTTTGCCCGGCTGCGGCCGCGGGTTCGGGCTGCGTGGGCACGATCGGGGCGGCGCGAACGGTCAGCCGGTGCTCCGATTGTCGAGTGGAAGCGAGCCATGAGACGCCCACTACTACGGCGATTGCCAGCACCAGTCCGGCGATTGCCGAGGGCCAATGAATGGGAGCTTCGACTGCGGGAGGGAGCCGAACTGTGCGTGCATGAGCTTGCGAAACCGCGACTTGCATGCCGAAATACGAACCTCGACCAGGAGTTGGGAGACGAGCAGCACAAGCGGCCAGAAGCATGCCCGGGCCTACGGCCCAGCGGCCGGTGAGCGGCTCGCAGCGTACGCCACAGCCAACCATCGTTCAAGCGGCTTCCCATTACGATCTGCTCACAAGCCAGCCGGGGGCGTGTTACGATGGGGCGCGTGACCAGGCCTCACCACCAAGTCGTCCGAATCGTGTTCGGCATCGCGGTGGCCGCACTAACGGCTGCCTGCGGCGTGGCGGGGACGGGCCAGCCTGAGCCTGGCGGGCGGGCCGAGCAGCAAGTCGCTTCGCCAGCCAGATCCCTGCCGATCGGAACGGCGCTCAGCCTCAGCGGACGCTTCTCACGCGAGGGATCGATGCTTCGTGCAGGCTATGAGACCTGGCTCGAGGCCGTGAACTCGGATGGCGGAGTGGTCGTTGGGGGCCAGAAGCTGCCGGTTCGACTGGTTGTCTACGACGACGAAAGCGAGCCGCTCACGGCAATCAAGATGGTCGAACGTCTGGTGCATCAGGATGGTGTTGGCCTGATCCTCGGGCCGTTCTCGAGCCAGACGACGCTCTCGAGCGCTACGGTTGCCGAGCGCCTCGGCGCGCTCACCGTCGCACCCGACGCCAGCTTACCAGGACTGTACTCGCGCGGGCTGCAGATGATCGTTTCGGTCCTGCCCACCGACGACCGCTACTTCTGCGGGCTCGTCGAGCTCGCCGGCGGTCTCAGCCCCCGCCCACGGCCGATCGCCCTCCTCGTCCCCGACGAGCCGTTCTACACCGCTGCCGTCGAAGGGGCTCGCGAGCGAGCCCGAGCGCTGGGAATGGACGCCCCGCTCGTCGAATCGTATCCGCCTAACGCGCGCGACGTGCTGGGGCCGCTCAGTCGAATCGCCGCCGCGCGGCCCCGACTGCTTGCCGTCGGCGGCCCGCCCGAGCGGCTCGCTGGGCTCCGGGACCAGCTTCAGGAGCTTCGGCTGGCGCCGCCGCTGCGAGCCCTCGGGCCGGGCCAGGCCACGCCCGAGCTGCGGCGAGCGCTGCAGAGCGATCTGGATGGTGCGATCGTGCTGGACTGGTGGTTCCCGGAGTTGACCGCCTCCGGGCCAGTGCTCGGGTCGGCGCGCGAGTTCAGGGCGCGATTCGAGCGGCTGCACGGCTATCCGCCCGATTCTCGCGCGGCCGCGGCGGCAGCCGCCGGCCTCGCCCTCCAGCTCGGGGTCGAGCGAGCCGCTAGCGTCGACCCGCGCGCCGTGAGAGCCGCTCTTGGGCAGGTCGACGTCCTGACATTCTGGGGCCATCTGGGCTGGGACTCGGCAGGCCGAAATCGAGCCACCATTCCCCCGCTGGTCCAATACCAGGGTTCTCGGCCCGTCGCCGTCTATCCGCCAGACTTCGCAGGCGGGCAGCTGCGTTATCCGCCATAAGTTTCACCGCAGAGGGCGCGGAGGAACAGGGGGATTATTTTCCAAAACTTCCTCTGCGTACCTCGGTAGCCTCCGCGGTTGAGGCCAGAAGTTTCACCGCGGAGGACGCAGAGGGACACAGAGGTCATTTTCCAAACTTCCTCGGCGCACCTCGGTGGCCTCTGCGGTTGACCGCGTCCTCCAGCTCGCGCTCGAGCTGCAGGCCTCGGCTGTATTTGCCCATGCTCGCTGGCTCGAGCTGGTCTGGCAGCTGCGCTATCAGCGCTTCGCCCAGCGCCCGAGGCGACGGCCCCGATCCGAGCTGCTCGATCTCGATCTCGCGGTATTCGACGGTCTGTTCGCCGAACCGGTAGCGGGTCGTGTCGAGCGCCAGTTCGGCCGTTCGCCCTTCGCGATCGCTGACGTAACGCACGACGCGCTCGGTGAGGCGGTCCTGGGTCACGACCAGGCCAGCCGCCGCCAGCCAGTCGGCCGGACTGGGCGACTCGGTCTGCCCGCGAGCCAGCATGATGCCCGCCTGCTCGAGCGTACTCCGCACCCGCCGCCAGCTTGACGCGTCCGCCGGCAGCTCCAGCTCCTGGCGTCGAAACAGTCCGCTGTCCGCGGTTCCCCCGCCCTTGGCGGTGAACATCAGCGCGCTATCCAGCTCGCGCAGGCGCAGCGTCAAGCCTCGGGCCCCGAGCGCACGGTCGTCCGTATCCCAGTACAGGTCGTGGATCTGGTGGGCGATCGGCGGGCCAAGGCGCTGGTTGCCCACGCGTTCGAGGCGGCGCACGGCATCGAGCGTGGCTTGCGGGTGCTCGCCCACGACGCTCAGCTTGAACTCTACCTCGTCGCGCTCGGATAGGCGCGCAGGCTCAGGCACGGCGCGCGCCTCGTTGCCTCGGCCTAGTCGGCGACGTGGTTCTGGATCTCCTGGCGGACCATGCTCACGGCTTCGTCGGTCCGCGCCCTGAGCAACTCCCAGATCCGGGTGCACTCGGGGCAGTCGGTCGCGTCCTTCAGGTAGCGCTCGTAACTCTCCATGCTGCCCAGCAGGTCATGCAAGGCGGCAATGAGATTGTAGTCTTGGTCACGTTTGGGCACGGTCCGCGGCCTTCACCCCGAGGGGCTGGACGACGGGGCCGCAGCGGAAGTCGCCGGGTCCGCGCTCGCCGGCGGCGGGCCCTGACGTTCGGCCATGATCTCCAGCTCGACTCCGTAGACGCGCTGCAGGAGGTGCGCTCGCTCCCGAGACACCTTCACCTCGGTGCGTGCCTTGGTCCGACTTTGCATCCGGACGAGCAGCTTGCCCTCATCCTGGGCGACAGCTTCCACCCAGCGCACCGTCTGATCGTGGCTGGCGTCCATCCCGTCCGCCAGGCGCGCGATCGGCGCGAGCTTGCGGACCATGTCCTGGTACTCCGCGGGAACGGTGGCCAGCCAGGCGTCGAGCTCCCGCTGATGCTGGATCGTGTGAGCCGCCGCCAGAACGCCGATCACGTTCAACTCCGCCGCGGTAAAGCCTTCCAGCCCGCTCTCGCGGATGGCCCCGGCCGTTCGGACGTGATGGCCGCGCTCCTCGCCGGGCTGCTCGCCGTAGTTGTGCAGCAGGAGCCCGAACTCCAACAGCTCAGCCGCCTGCTGCCCCAAGCCGTGATGCGGCTTGAGCTGCTCGAACAACTGGAGCGCGAGGTTCGCGACCTGCAGGGCGTGAGGCGGATCGTGGTAGCTGGCCTGCATCAGGTCCAGGATGGCGTGGCTGCGGATGCTGACCCCGCCCGGCTCCAGTCCAAGCAGACGCTCGATGCGCGCGATCAGCTCCGCGTGCGACTCCGGACGAATCAGCTCGATCCCGTGCGCGCTCGCCCACTCGTCGTAGGCACGGCCGACGCGCTCGTGGTAGAGCTGATAGCTGAACGGCACGTCGCGGGTGAGGCCCAGGTCCATCCCGGCCTCGTAGAGATCGACCGTCGTCAGGTCGAGCTTGCGGGGTATCTCGGTGAGCGTCTCGGGGTAATGGAAGACCAGATCGGGCTCCGGGGCGAACGCGCACAGGACTTCCAGCCAATCGGGGTCGAGGTCGCGCGCCATGCCCTGAACGATCCGATAAGCGTAGCGATCGGCGAGGACTATCTTGCCAGTCCGGAGAGCTGGCAGGATCTCCCACTCGAGGCGTTCGGCCACGTCGCTGGCTGCGACCAGGACCAGAGTGCGCGGCGACAGCTCGTTGAGCGGGGCTGCGCTTCGATAGATCTCGCCGGCTAGCGTCGCCCCCATGGCTCGGCTCACCACCACGTCGCGGCCGCGGGCCAACAGAGCGCCGCGCGCGTGGCCCAGGGCCTCGCGCCGTCCGGCCCCTTCCGGACCTTCGAAGGCGATCAGGAAGCCTGGGTAGGCACGCTTGTCAGCCACGGACGAGCTCTCGCCAGGTGCGTCGATTCTCCTGTCGCTGGGCCAACAACTCAAGATGTTGTTCGAGGATCGGCCTTGCCAGTTCGCGCACCTCCTCGCGCTGCGGCTCGATCGGTCGATTCGCGTCAATCACGGTCAAGCCGTACTCGTCGATCATGCGGTCGTATTCGTGAACGACGCGTCCCTGGAACAAGCGATAGCTCTGCTCGGGATCGCGGCTGAGACCGAGGTCGAGGCCAGCCTCGTAGAACTTAAGGCCCTCTCGCCCGGGCCCGGTCAGGACCCTGTTCATCGCCACGTCCAGGGGAACCCGAAAGTAGAGCGGTAAGTCTGGCTGCAGCGCGAAGCTGTAGAGTCGACGTACCGAGGTCCGGTCTGCGTTACGCGCCACGTCACGTGCGAACGCGGTGAAGACGTAGCGATCAGCCAGGACCAGCTTTCCCGCCCGCAGGGCCGGCAGGATGATGTTCTCGTATCGATGCGTGAAGTCCGTAGCGTGCAGCACCACGAAGCTCAGGTTACCCAGCCACAGACGACGCTTGCCGCGTCGCACCGCCTTGGCCGTGAGGCTCGAGCTATTCCACTCGGTGAACAGCACGTCCGCGCCCTGCTCCACCAGCCATTCGAGAAGCAGCTGGAGCTGGGTGCTCTTGCCAGACCCGTCCACGCCTTCGACGATGATGAGGCTGCCCGGGTGGTCGAGACGCTGCAGCGGGACGCGCGGCGACCCGTCTGGGAGCTGGCTCGCCGCCTCGCCGTTGACCGTCATTCGCCCGCTTCCTCCCAGCTGATGGATTGCACGCCGTCACGGAACACGAGCAGGGTTAGCTGTTCGGTGCTCATGCTCGCCGCGGCCTCGACGCTGAGCGTCATCTTGACGAGGTCGTCCTTCTTCGTGGCGCGGGCGTCATATTCGAGCAGCTTGTAGCGAATGTCGTGGGCCACAAATGTCTCCTTCAGCCGCACCATCGTTCGGCCCCCGTCTTCGGTCATCAGCGTCAGCGTATACGCCCGCTGCGGATTGTAGAGGGTGGGCGGAAGGAGGCTGGCGATGCTGCCCATCATGCCCTGGAGCGTCACCAGCAAGACCGCCCCGATCAGCGCCAGCTCGAACAGGCCGATTCCGATTGCGATCCCGATCGCCATCGTCACGAAGAGTGACGCGAGCGCCTTCGGGTCGCGGACCGGGGTCCGGTATCGAACGATGCTGCCCGCGCCAAGCAGCCCAAAGGCTCGCACGAGCTCATTCCCGATGATGATCATCATCAGCGCGCCGGTGAAGGCGATGATAACGTGGGCCTGGACGATGTACTCTTCGACGTGGATCCGCTGACGGTACCCAACTATTCCGCCCAGCAACGCCGCCAGGACCAGTTTCCCGAGCACCACTGGCAGCGAATGGCTGCTCGGCTGCAGGAGGCCCTGGACGCTCTGGACGATTCGGGTGAACTCGTTGTCCGGCAGGGGAGCGCCCTCCGGGGTGGATCGGCTGCCGGGCATGGCAAGCAGCGCCACGACCAGCGCGGCGGCGATGACCAGCCCAATGACGATCAGCCAGAAACCGTGATCGACAGCTGGTCGGGCGGGCAGCGGCGGCAGCGGCAGGCTGCCGTTCCCGCCTGGGCCAGCCCGTTCGGCGGTCGCCGTTCCGCGCTCGGCCAGGCGTGGGCCAGCGGACGGACTCTCCTTGCCCCCGTCTTTCTCAGCCATTGTGTCCTCCGTCGAACTCACTCGGCCGGATCGACTCACCAGCTAGGCGCCCGCCGGAACGAGTATACCAGGGCGGCGGACGATGAACGATAGAAGGTGACGACTTCGGGCCCCGCCGCCAATCGTCTGTCGTGGTCGGCTGCCGTCCAATCAGAACCCACGTTCCACGAAGAGGGGCGCGACCAGGTTGTCGGCCGGCGCGTAGTCATCCGTGAGCAGCACCGACGGCGCCGTTCGGAGCCATTCGTCCATCTGGTCGCGTGGCATCACGCTGGTCACCGTTTGGCCGTTGAAGCCCTGGCCGCGGACCGTCTTCAAGCGCTCGAAGTCGATTGGGCTGGCGCTGGCCGCGACGACGTAGGTGTTGGCGAAGGTACTGTTCCACGGATTGCCGTCGGCGAGAATGTAGACGTAGCGGAAGACCGATTCCACTGTCCGGACATAGGAGGGGATAAACAGCCCGCCCCGAAGCTTGTCGATCACGAGCGCCAGATAGATGCCATCGTCCCGCAGCATAGTACGGATCTTTTGAGCGAACTGGCGAGTCGTGAGGTGGTAGGGGATCTGAAGGTCGTTGAAGGCGTCGCCAAACACCAGGTCGTATTTCTCGCCGCGCTGCTTTTGCTCCACCACCTCGCGAGCATCGGCATTGTACGTGATGACCCTGGTGGCCGGGCTTAGGCCCATCTGCTCGAAGTCTGTCTGAGTGACTCCGGGATCGATCTCGGCAACTTCGATCGTCGCCTGAGGCTGCATCGCCTCCATGTAGCGCGGCAGGGTGTAGCCGCCGCCACCGACAAAGAAGGCGCGGTAGTCGGGCCGTGTCTGGGCGACGTATTCGACCATCTCGGCATACACCTTGATGTAGCCGTACACCAGATAGGTCGGCTCCTCGATCGAGTTGTAGCTGTGAATCAGATGGTCGAGAACGAGGGTCTTGACCAGCCGATCGGCCGAGACCACATGGTCGGTAACCTTGATGCAGTAGTAGTTGGTCTCCTTGTAGCATCCGCTCGACAGGGCATTCTTGACGTTGATCTGGAAGAGCAGCGCCACGAACAGGATCGCCGAGACGAGCCCGACTGCCGCGTTCTCCCGCCGAGCCCGAAAGAGATCGCCAAACAGGATCGCCATGACGATGAGCACCACGCCCACTCCCAGCACGATCCAGCGCGTGCCGAAGTAGGCGATCAGCACGAAGCCGGTCACGAACGTCCCCACGATGCTCCCGAGGGTGGAGAAGGCGTAGATCTTGCCGACGACGTTGCCCGTGTGTTTGAGGTCGGTCAAGGTCAGCTTGACGACGACCGGCGAGACCATGCCGAGGATCAGGCTGGGTGGGAAGAACAGTAGCGTGGTCAGGAGCACGATCCGCAGCATCAAGGGGTAGTCACGCGGAAAGATCGTCGTCAGGTCGGCCGTTGCCAGCGGCAGCACCACCAGGCTCGCCAGGCCGCCGGCCAGCAAGATGACGCCAAGTGTACGTCGCGAACCGAGCCAGTCGGCCACGACGCCGCCCAGGTAGTTGCCGAGCGAAATGCCAGCCAGCACCACTCCGATGATGCTTGTCCACGTGTACAGTGAGACGCCGATGAACGGGGCCAGGATGCGGCCCGCGACGATCTCGAGGATCAGGGTGCAGCCGCTGGCCAGAAAGACGATCAGGTAAGAGACCCAGAGCCCACCGACCATCGGCGCGACGCTCTCCCAAATCAGGCCCGCGGCATGCGAGCGCGCCTGGTGCGGACCGGGACCAGGCGCGGGATCGCTATTGTATCATCCCCTCGAAGGATGGCGTGGAGGAGCCGATGGGTCGCGGCCTGCCGCTGGGGCCGATGGTGACGACCGTGCTGGCGGTTGCCGCCGCGAACGTCCTGCTGGCGTACGGACTGGCTCACGCCATCGGTGGTGGCCGTGCGTTGGAGCTAGAGATGGCCGCGCTAGGCGCCCTGGCGCTCGTCGCGATCGGCTGCGCGGGCGCGGCCGTCCTCGGTTGGCGTGCTTACCTGCGAAGTCGCCTGTCACGAGTCACCAGTCGCGAGTCGCGTGACTCGTGACTGGGAGTGAACATGAGGAGCTACGCGGTCGCCGTAATCCCGGGTGATGGGGTTGGCAAGGATGTGATCGATGTTGGCGTCAGTGTGCTCGAGGCCGTTCAGGAGATCCGTGCCGATTTCCAGATCGAGTTCGAGACCTTCCCGTGGAGCTGCGCGTACTACCTCGAACACGGCCGGATGATGCCGGAGGATGGGCTGAAGGTCCTCGAGACGTTCGATTCGATCTACCTTGGCGCCGTCGGCTTTCCCAGGCTGGTTCCCGACCACGTCTCGCTGTGGGGGCTGCTGCTGCCGATTCGTAAAGCCTTTGACCTGTACGTCAACCTGCGGCCCTGCAAGTTGCTGCCGGGCACCAGAGGCATCCTCCGCGATAACGGGCCCGAAGAAATCACCTTCGTGTCAGTGCGGGAGAACACCGAGGGCGAATATGCTGGCGCGGGTGGCCGGGTCCACGTAGGCACGCCGAACGAGGTGGCCATCCAGACCATTGTCTTCACCCGCCATGCCGTTGAACGGATCATGCGGTACGCGTTTCAGCTCGCTCGTGGCGAGGGGCGCAGGAAGGTCACCAGCGTGACCAAGTCCAACGCGATGCAGCACAACATGGTCTTCTGGGATGAAGTCTTCGCGACCGTGGCTCGCGACTATCCAGAGATCGCGAGTGAGCAGGTCCATGTCGACGCGATGGCGGCCAGGATGGTCCGCAACCCTGAGACTCTCGACGTGGTCGTCGCGTCCAACCTGTTCGCCGACATCCTGACGGATCTCGCCGGCGCGCTTCAGGGCAGCCTGGGCATTCCACCGAGCGCCAACCTCAACCCGGACAAAAAGGTGCCGGGCTTCTTCGAGCCAGTCCATGGCTCCGCGCCCGACATCTCTGGCCAGGGCATCGCGAACCCAATCGCAGCGATTTGGGCCGGCGCCCTGATGCTTGACTACCTTGGCGAGGAGGAGCCGGCGGGCCAGGTCTTGGCCGCCATCGAAGCCGTCCCGGCCGAAGGTCGGGTCCTGACTCCCGATCTTGGCGGGACCGCGACGACGTGGGAGGTCGGCGACGCGGTCCGCGAGAAGCTACGGGCCCGCGTGGCGCCCGTGAGGTCCTGACCGCTACCGTCCGCGACGAGCCTTGCGCGACGAACGCGAGCGAGCGATCGGCCTGGGCCGTCTCGCCTTCCTCTGGACCGCGCCACCGTCGGTCCCCGTTGGGACGGGCACCTCGATCTGCTCATCCCAGTTCACGTCAGGAAAGAGCGACTCGACGCCTTTGGCAAAGCGGTCGGCGTCGGTGAACTTGAGTTGATAGACCGGGTTCTCCTCGAGCGGATCGTCTGGAAACTCCAGCTCGATCCAGCCCTCGTCCACACCTCTGGCCACTAGGCGCGTAACGAGGTTGCGGAAGATATCGTAGTTGGCGTGGGGAGGCGAGATGCCCTTGTAGAGGGTCTCGCCCTGCCCGTTGGCGGTCCAGAGCTTCTCGAGCAGATAGTACGGATTCGGCTGGTTTAGATCAGCCCGCCAGCGGCGCGGGTAGAACCACTGGTCCAGCAGCTGGCCCAGTTGGCCGATTCGGCCGAGCTTCTGGCCGCATTTGGGACACGGCACGGGCTGGCCGAAAGCGTTGCTTTGAAACGTGCTGCGACAGCTCGAACAGCTGAGCTCGATTGATTCCCTGGCCACACGTCCCTCCGAGGCGACTTATACACATTCCGGGTCGTTAGGGGCACGGCATGCCGTGCCCCTACTCGCTACTCAGTCGGCCAGTGATGAGGTCATTGAGCCCACGGTAGCGGCGAAGAGCTTCCTTCTGAAAGGAGCGCAAGATCGCCGGCGGCGGCTTGTGGTCGTGCTCGTAGTAGTAGCGCGCCGCCTCCCCGACGACGTAGGTGCCGACGTAGGCGATGGCAGTCTTGGGCAAGGCCGCGGCGAACGGTGGCAGCGCACCAACCGCCGTTCGGGCCAGACTGCGCCAAACAAAGGCGCCGCCGATGACCGGCGCGATCTCCTGCAGGATGCTCATCCCGTCATTCAGGTCGCGCCCGTAGATGCCGGCCAGTTTGTAGACCAGCACGGCCTGGTTCTTCGTCAGGATCAGCGCGTCGGCCATGCCGCCGACCACTGCACCCACGACCGGGACCAGGGCCGGCAGGTTTGAGACGAGGGCAAACTGGGCGTTGACTCGGCTCGTCTCGCGGACCAGGTCCTCGGCCACGGCGCGCCTCAAGCAGGGAAAGCGGTGCGCCAGCGCCAGCCGCAGCTGGTGCACGGTTTGCAAGATGAGGCCGACCAGACACAGCCTGACGGCCAGACAATCTCGAGGGTCGACGACCACGGTCAGCTCGGGTGGCTGGTCTGGGAACTGGGTTGCCGCGGCTCGGCTCGCCTGGTCGGCTTGCGGCAGCAGATCGGCGTGCGTCAGGATCAGCAACATTGGTACGCCAAGGGCGCCGATCTCGCGGGCCGTCCGACGCTCGTTGGACCAATCGGGCTGGCTGGCGTCGACGAGGAGAAGGGCCAGATCCGGCCGCCCGACACGCTGGACGACACCGGTCTCGAGGCCGGCGACTTTGAGCTCAGGGGCCAAGCCTCTGCTCGGATCCTCTCCGAACAGGGCGCGCGCCAGCGTAGCTCGGCCGCTGCCCAGGCGCCCAAACAGCCCGATCAGAAAGGGGCGCTCCAGGGCTCCGCGCACCTCGTCTGGATTGACCTCGCGGATCCCCTCCCAGAGCTGGCGAACGGCGCCAAAGACCATCGAGCCGCGGCCGATCATGGCGTCTCAGAGTCTAACATGCGCATCCGAGTCGTCACCTGTGAGAGCTAGGGTACAATGACGCCGGCGGCGCAGCGCGGAGCCGTGGAAGACATTTGCTGGAGGCGGTGGGCGATGAACTGTCCCCAGTGTGGGACGAACAACCCGGCGGATTTCGCGTTCTGCCTGCAGTGTGGCGGCCCGCTAAGCGCCGCCGGAGGCCCGGGCCCCGAGCTGACGCCAGCGGACCCCTCCGCAGGCCCGGCCGTCGGTTCGGCGGCTGCCTTTGGCGGCGGCGGGCCGACGTCCGCGCGCCTGCGGGTTGAACAGGGCTCAGTTGACCAACGGGAATTCGACCTGGATAAGCAAGTCCTCGTTATCGGGCGGCGCTTGGGGAACGATATCGTCATCCACGACACGAATGTCTCCCGCCAGCACGCTCGCCTTGTGCGCCAAGATGACGGATTTTCAATTGAGGATATGAAGAGCGCCAACGGTACCGTAGTCAACGACGAGCGCGTCGTGGGTGTCCGGCCGCTTCGGAACGGGGACGTCATCCGGATCGGCGACGCGGTATTCGTGTTCGAGATGAGCGAGCTGGCGAGCATGGCGGAGGGGATGACGCTGGCAGTGGGGTCCGAGTCTTCGATGACGAGCCTCGGGCCGCCGCTGTCGCTGGAGTCGCCGGCCGAGCTGGCACCCCCGCCGGTCGCCGCCAGCACACCGCTCACGCCACCACCACCGATCATGGACTCGGGGCATACGACTGTCGGCGAGAGTGTCTTTGAAGATGAAGAGGCGGCGGCGTTTCGGGCCGCCGCACAGCCGCCGGCAGAGTCCCCGCCAGCCGCAGGCCGACCGTCGCCCGAGCCAGGGCCTCCCCTGCCGAGCTCCGCCACCGAGGCGCTGGAGGCAATCCGACGGGAGTTTGCCGATCTCAACCGCGATCTAGCCGCGTTCGCATCGAATCTTGGTGACCTGGCTGAACGTGTCGAGGGCCTGGAGCGGTCGCTGCTCGAAGCGACGTCCGGTCTCGCTGGGCTGGCTGAGGCTGCTCGCGGCGCCCAGGCCCAACCGCTCAGAGACTTGCAGGGCTTTGCCTCGGAGCTGGAGGCCGCCGGGGGGCCAGAACGCTTGCAGCCAATCGTCGACCTGCTCGACCAACTGGCCGCTCAGCCTCGCGATATCGAGCTTCTCCTGAAGCTCTCTCAGGGGGCTGGGACGCTGAACACGCTGCTACGCCTCCACTTGCGCCTCGTGGCAGCTGTCCCGGAGATCCGCGAGGCGCTAGCTCGGATCGTCGGTTGAGCATTTTGGATCTGCCCGGGCGCGAGATGAGTGAAGCGACATCGGAGGCACCGCTTCTACACAGCCCGCTATTCCGTGGGATTCCCAGGGCCGACCTGGCCTCTGTCGCGGCCAGTTTCGGCTGCGCTCGATTCGAGGCATCAGAGCTCATAGTCCGAGAGGGCGACCGAGGCGACTCGCTGTTCGTGATCGAGACGGGCATGGTCGAGGTCTGCGTGAGCTCCGGGCGTGGTCCAGACTCGGTGCTCTTGCAGCTGGGTCCTGGCGAGGCGTTTGGCGAGATGGCCGTCCTGACCGGGCAGCCACGCTCAGCAGCGGTGCGGGCCATCGTTCCAACAACCGTTAGGTCGATTCCGCGGGATGACTTTCTGGCTCTCGCTGGACGGCAGCCAGTCCTGCTCTTCAACCTGAGCAGAGTTCTCGCCGGCCGGCTGTTGAGGGCGGGCAGGACGACCACTCAGGCCCAGGGCGCGCAGGTCGTAGGCATTGCCGGCCGAGTCCCGCCGATTGTTGGCAGCCTGATTGCCACGAACCTGACCGCTGCCCTGTCAGCGGTGACCCGACGCCGGGTGCTGCTCGTCGACGTAGATGCTGACCATGCGTCGAACTTGCCAGGCCGTGACCAGATTCCTGAACTGGCCGGGGTCTGGACAAAGTCCGCTGGCGAGCTCAGAGTACCGTCCTTGAGGTTCGGGGCTGCGCGCTTCAAAGCCGTATCGTTGCCAGAGGCGGGCGGTTTGCTGGACGCGGTTCGCCCGCTCACGCTGGAAGAAGCAGTCTCCTGGATGCGGAAGAGCGCCGACTTCGTTGTGCTCAATCTCACGGCCGAGCGCCCGAGTGAGCTAAAGATCGCGCTCTCTCAGGTTGACCGAGCCTACCTAATCGCGACCACGCCACAGCTTTCGTCTCTACAAGGCGACGAAGTGCTCGGCATGACACGCGACGCGCCGGAGTTCCTGCGCGGCCGTGTCTACCCTGTGATCATGTCCGGCGAAGGCTCGTCACTGGCCGAGATTCGCCAACAAACCGTGTCTCAGCTAGGGATACCGGCCCGAGCGATCCTGCCCGGCCAGGTTCAGCTTCTACGCGACGCGGCTCGCGATTCAGGGCCACTGGCTATTCGGGCGCCTCTCCTCGCATTCAGCCGGTCGATGCGATGGTTAGCCCGCGATGTGGCTCATCTCAAAGTAGGCGTGGCGCTTGGCGCTGGGGGTGCTCGAGGCTTCGCTCACGTCGGTGTGTTTCGGGTCATGCAGGAGCGGGAAATACCGCTGGACTACATCGCGGGAACAAGTATGGGCGCCGTTATCGGCGCGCCGGCCGCGCTGGGTATGAGCATGGCGCAGGGCGAGGAGGTCATGCTGCGCCTACACAAGAAATTCACCAGTCTGATGCGCCCAACACTGGCGCTGATGACCTCGCTCCTCTCGCCCAAGGGAGTCGAAGAGACCTTCCGCGAGCTCGTCGGGGACGCGACATTCGAGGAGCTACCCGTCCCCTTTGCCGCCGTCGCCGCCGATCTCGAAACTGCCCGCCCGGTCGTGTTCAAGGAAGGGTCGCTGGCCGATGCCATCCGGGCGAGCAGCGCGATCCCCGGCTTTTGGCCCCCGAAGGTGATTGGAAACCATCGTCTCGTGGACGGCAGCGTGCTGAATCCGGTCCCCACTCAGGCGGTACGTGATCTCGGCGCCGACATCGTTATCGCCGTGGACATCTCCGGGCGCGTGACCGACGACGAATCCCCCACCCGTCCGCGGCTGAGCAAGCAGCCGAACATCTTTCAGAACCTGCACCGCTGCCTTGATATAATGATGGCGGACCGCGCGCTGCGCGATTGTTTGCTGGCCGATGTCGTGATCCGGCCTCGCTTCGAGACGATCAGCTGGGACAAGTTCGACAGGGCCAGCTCGTACGCGGACGCCGGCTACGAGGCAGCATCCGACGCTTTGCCCGCCCTTCGCAGGCTCCTCCCCTGGCTCGGCGAGTAGATCGAGTGCCTTCTCCTAGGGTGGGGCTCAAGGCTTCTCTTAAGGTCTAGCATTCAAGACTCGTCTCGGAGGGGGGCATGGCACGACGGCGGGTGGTAGTAACGGGCTTCGGTGCCCTTTCACCAGTCGGGGGGACAGCCGAAGAGACCTGGCATAACCTGGTCGCCGGGGTTTCAGGCGCCCAGGCCTTCAGCTACTCGACCGACTTTAGCGATTATCGGTTCGACAGTACGCCCTACCCCACTCACATCGCCGCGCCAGTCAAGGGCTTCGAGCCCACGCGCTACATGGATCCGAAGCCGGCTCGCCGGATGGCGCGTTTTAGCCAGTTAGCTGTCGCGGCGGCGACGATGGCGGTCAAGGACGCGGATCTCACCATCGATCGCGAGAACTCGGAGCGGATCGGCGTGGTCCTGTCGAACAGCATCGGCTCCGTGGCGGTGGCCGAGCGCAATTACAGAAGCCTGGTCGAGCGTGGCTGGCAGCGGATGCACCCCCTGTTCATGGCGATGGTCCTTCCCAACATGGTAAGCGCGAATGTCAGCATCGTCCTGGGGGCCACCGGCTACAACACAACCGTGGTCACCGCCTGCGCGGGCGGTACAACCGCGATCGGCGAGGCGACGGAGGCCATTCGACGCGGCGCGGCGGACGTCATCCTGGCGGGCGGCGCTGATGCCCCAATCTGCGAGATGACGCTGGCAGGGATGAGCCTGATAGGCGCTCTTTCGACCCGCAACGACCAGCCAGAGCTGGCGAGCCGACCGTTCGACGCCGAGCGAGACGGCTTCGTGGCTGCTGAAGGCGGGGTTGTCCTGGTCCTGGAGGAGCTCGAGCATGCCCGCGGCCGCGGGGCTCGGGCTATCGCCGAGGTGCTGGGTTATGGCGCCACGTGCGACGCCTATCACGTGACCGGTCCCGATCCATCGGGTGAAGCCTCGGCGCGCGCCATGCGCCTGGCTTTAGATGACGCCGGCTTGCCGCCCGAGGCTATTGACCACGTCAACGCTCACGCGACCTCAACTCTGCTCGGCGACAAGCTTGAGACCGTGGCGATCAAGCGCACGCTTGGCAAGCACGCCTACCGGATCCCGATCAGCGCGAACAAGTCGATGACCGGGCATATGTTCGCGGCGAGTGGAGCCCTCGAGGCGCTGGCTTCAGTGCTCACCATAGACCAGGGCCTCATCCCGCCAACGATCAACTACGAGCACCCCGATCCAGAATGCGACCTGGACTACGTTCCGAACAAGGCGCGCCAGCAGTCGGTCGGATTCGTGCTTTCGAACAGCTTCGGATTTGGCGGCCAGAACGCCTGCCTGGTGATCGGCCGCCCACCCGAAGGATAGGCCCTAGACGATGAACGCCGCTCGGCCATCCGCGGCCATCCGCGCTACTCCTCGATACGGGTGCTGCGCGGTTGACCGCCCTCGAGTGCCTGGCTCAGCTGGCGGCCAAGACCCAGTGAACGCTGGACCAGGCGCGCCGCGCGGGAAAGCGGGCCGGCCTCGCGGCCGAGCGCATGCAGGACAGCCAGGTCGGTCTGATTGGCCTGGGGCATCCCCAGCAAGCGACTGAGGCGTCCCAACTCAGCCTCGCCGCCAAGATTCGCGTGCGCGGTTAGCACGCCCTCGAGCTCAGCGCTGGCTTTCGCGACTCGAGCCCGTCGAAGGGCGGCGGCCGAGGCCTCCGCGTCGAGCCGGTCTGTCGCCTCTTCAAGCAGAGCGCTCGCCGATGAAAGGCGCACCGCCAGCTCCCGCACTGTCGCCGCGGCCGGCGCTGGCGGTGACTCCGGGGCCCCGAGGCGCTCAGGCTCTGAGTCCGGCTCGAGCTCGGCTATCGCTCGGGTGGCTGGGGTTTCCTCGGGCGCGGCCGGCCGCTCGCGCACGCCGGCGTCTGGCGGAGCGGTTCGTTCCGCCAAGTCGCCTCCGCTGGCTGGGGACTCCGCGATCGCCACCTGGAGAAGCACCGCGCCGATAACGATGAGATCGCCGTGGTGCAGCGGCCTGGCCCGACTCAGCAGCCGGTCGTTCAAGACGGTCGGGTTGACCGCCTGAACGTCCTCGATGACCCACTGCCCCTGGACCTGTGAGATTCGAGCGTGGTGCCGTGAGCATTCATGGTCGTTCAAGACCACGTCGCAGTCGGGGGCGCGCCCGATCACGATCGACAGCGCGTCAATGTCGTACTTCGGCTGGGAGGCGCTGCCATCCAGGACGATAAGCTGCATCGCCAAGCTCGCCCGCCCAGCTAGCCGACCGAGCGGGCGCTCTCGTAGAGCCAGACCAGCGCGAGCACCGCCAGGATCATCCAGGCCAGGACGACCAGTGGCCAGACCACGGCCCACGCTCGCCCGTCCGCCTCCGCTTCAGCGGTGCCGGCCGGCGCGGACTCGAGCTCGAACCCGCACACGTCGCAGAAACGCGCATCCCGGGCGACGTCCTCGCCGCAGGCCGGACAGGCAATCACTGCCCTCCCCTCGGCTTGCTCAACTGCCTGCGCCTGTGGCGGTGGCTGCTGCTCCACCTTCGCCTTCCCCCTACAAGCGTATTCGCGCGTTGCGCACCTGGATCTCCGGCGGGTCCTGGCCCGGCAGCGGACGAACGTCGACGCCCTCGATGTTGACGACCGGGACATCCGGAGTCGAAGGGTCCTTCTCGACGTGACAGTCGCGCAAGCTCAGCCAGGCCCGCAGCTCAACGTTGCCGACCCGAAGCATGATCGGCACACGCCTCAGCCCACTCCCACTGGCGGGCATCTGTCCCCCCAGATTGGCCTGAGGGGCAACCCCAGCCCCGCGTTCGACGGCGAACCCCCTTGTCACCAGTGTCTCGCCAGCGCCGGCCGCGATCTGGACCGGTCGACTCGCCGGCCGCGGCGTGACTACCGGCCGGCCTGTCGCCGCCGCGCCGGGCGGCTGCAGCAGCCGCCCACAGTTTCCACAGAATCGAGCTCGCACCGGTAGACGAGCCCCGCAGCTCGGGCAGGAGACCAGGCCAGCGGGGTAGCCCGGACGCGCCTGCTCCTCTGGCTCGGCGCCTTCGGAGATCTCCGGTATCCAGTTCAGCCATCTCGGCATCCACCAGTTGAGGTTGCCCATCAAGCGCATCGAAGCCGGCACCAGCACGATCCGGACGATCGTCGCGTCAAGGAGGACTGCTACCGCCTGTCCAACCCCCAGCTCTTTCACGACCAGCACGTTTCCGAGAGCGAACGAGCCGAAGACGACCACCATGATCAGCCCAGCGGCCGTGATGATGCCGGCCGTCCGTTCGAGCCCCTCGGCCACACTCTGCTCGTTGTTTCTGCTCTTGCGGTATAGCTCCTTGACTCGGCTCAGCAGGAAGACCTCGTAGTCGGTAGACAGACCAAAGAGCACCGAGAACAGGATTGGCGGCGAAAACATGGTCAGGTGGCCGATGTGCTCAAAATTGAGTGGCTTATCCAGGATGCCCCACTGGAACACCATCACCATCACACCATAGCTAGCGACGATCGAGAGCAGGTTCATCAGGATCGCCTTGAGTGGCAGCAGCAGCGAGTGGAAGAAGAGCAGCAGGACGACGTACGTGATGGCCAGAACCAGGCCAACTCGAGACGGGAACTGGCCATAGAGGTTGTCGCGAAAGTCCAGCGTGAGCGCGCCGCTGCCGGTCACCAGGTCGTCCGTCCCGCGCAGCTCGCGGATTGTGGGCACGAATGTGCCGCGCAGATCGCGCAGCAGCTCGGTAGTGTTGTCGTTGGAGTCCTCGTACTTGGGAACGACCGAGACGAGCAGGGTGTCGCGCGTGCGGTCCAGGTTCACGTACTGCGAGGCAAACGCTCTCTGCCGGGGGTCGGCGGCGAGCCGGTCCGGTGTCACGGCCTTGAACTGCTCGAGCGTCCAGCTCGGATCGAGGTTGGCGAGTGAATCGACCCGCGCGACTCGGCTGTCGGTCTCGAGCGCTTTGGTCAGGTTCCAGATTCCGTCCTGGATGCTCGGCTCGAACGCGCCGCCTGGCCGATTGGTCCTGATGACAACCGAGATCGGGGCGATCTCGCCCACGGGAAAGGACTCGTTAAGGACTTCGAAGCCCTGGCGCGACTCGGCGTCTGGCCCGACGCCGTGTGCGCCGCCGGTGCCGATGCTGTTGAATTGCTTGAACGGGATCGCCAGGCCCACCAGGAACCCCACGCTCAGCAGCAGGAAGAGCCACGGATAGCGCATTACGGTCAGGCTCCAGGTGTGCCAGCGCCCGGGTCTCGAGGCCTGCTGCAGCTGGACCTTGCGCCCTGGAATCACGCTGAGCGCGTTCACCCGCCGCCCGAACAGGCAGAGAATCGCCGGCAGCAGCGTCACGGCCCCGAGCACTGCCAGGCCGGCTACCAGGAGCATTCCCAGCGCGATTGAGCGAATCAAGGTCAGGTCGTACAGCAGCATGACCGACAAGCCCAACATCACGGTCAGGCCCGAGAAAACGATCGACTTGCCCGCCGTGGCCACGGTCCGGACAGTGGCGAGATGAGGCGTGATCCCGCGCGCCAGCTCCTCGCGGTAGCGACTAACCATCAATAGCGAGAAGTCGATGCCCAGCCCGAGGCCGATCATCGAAGCGGTCTGCTTGGCAAAGATGGACGTCTCCATCCGCTGCGCGACCAGGAAAATGCCAGCCTCCGCGGCGACCACCGCTGCCGCGGCCAGGATGACCGGCAGCCCCGCCGCCACGATCGTGCCAAAGACGAACAGCAGCACTGGGACGGTGAGCATGACGGTGTACAGCTCGACCTTCTTGAGGTCCTGGTGGCTGCCCTCCGCCAGGTCGTACGAGCTGGCCGGATAGCCGGTCAGATAACTCGCGTCCAGTTCGGATGGAGCCCGATCCAGTGCCTCCCGAACCTGCGGCACGAGCTTTTTGGCCTCCTCCTCGGTCCCAGCGAGGTTGATCACCGCGTAGGTGGTGTGCTTGTCTGGACTCACGAAGCGGTCGGCGCCGTTCAGGTAGGAAAGGATCCGATCGACGCCCTCGACGGCCTTGATCTCATCCAGCGCGCGGCTCACCGAATCGCGGTACGCTTGATCAGCGGTCACCAGCTTGCTACTGGTGAAAACGGCGATCGCCGCCCGCGTTGGGCGGCGGTCGAACTCGACGTCGAGGACTTCGTTGCCGCGCTCGGACTCACTGCCGCGTACGTTGATGTTACCGCTGACCAGCTCGTTGTCGACCCGCCTCGCGCCGACTGAGCAGACGCCGACGAACACGATCCAGAACGCCACGACGAGCCAGCGGAAGCGCGCGACCGCGTCGCCGAGCGCAGGAAAGAATCCGCTCACGGTTGGTCGTCTCCCTCGGGATGAGGCATCTCGTCTCCCGCGCCTGGCCAGCCGATCAAAGTATCCCCAGCGATGCCGCTATGAACCGCGCAAGCCCGTCACTTTATACACATTCACGCGGCCGCGCTTGCCCTTGAGGTCCATCCGGCCAAGATCTTCCACCAACACGTTGTCGCGAACCCGGGCGTACGTGTCGGCGGTGATCAAAACCTCGCCCTCGCGGGCCTCAGCCTGAAGGCGGGCTGCCACGTTGACCACGTCGCCGATCGCCGTGTAGCTCATCAGCTCAGGCGCGCCAATCGTGCCGACGATCCCCGAGCCACTGTTGATGCCGATGCCCCAGCTCACTCGCGACCCGTCCGGCTGGGGCGTCTCGGCAAAGCGCTGTTGCATCGCGAGCGCGGCTTTGATCGCCTGCAGCGGATGGTCCGCGATCTCGAGCGGCGCGCCGAACAGGGCCATGATCTCGTCGCCGATGAATTTGTCGATCGTGCCATCGTGGTCGAAGATGACTTTGGTCGCGGCGCTCAAGAACGCGTTCAGCATCTCGACGACTTGCTCGGGGCGATGCTCCTCGGAAAAGCTCGTGAAGCCGCGAATATCCGCGAACAGGAGGGTCAGATCGCGTGAGTCGCCGCCAATTCCGGATCGATCTGGCCCCTGGCGCATCAACTCCTGAAACACGGCCGGGGCCATGTAATGCTCAAAGACCGACTTGATTTTCTCGCGCTCGGCGGCCGCCTGGCTTCGCTCGCGCTCGAGTCGTTCTCGCTCTGTCATATCGTCCAGGACGATGACGTAGCCGATCGTCTTGCCGTCTTCGTCGCGCAGGGGCGATAGGCGATGTCCGAGGTGGACGTATCCTCGGCCCCGCAGCTCGCCCTCCATCTCGAAACCCTGGATCGTCGCCCCGGGCTCGACGCCCTCACCGCCCAGTGGCAGTCCGAGCGCCAGCATAAAGCGTGGCGGCAAGATCACGCTGAGCGGCTTATCGAGAGCCTCCTCGATCGGCACGGCCAGCATGTCCGCCGCCGCTCGGTTGAAGCTGATGACCTTGCCCTCACGATCGACCGACAGGATCCCGTTGCTGACGCTGCGGAGGATTCGGTCCTGAGAGGTCTTCATCGCCTCGATCTGGCGAGCGTGGCCCGCTACCCGCTCGTGGAGACGGGCGTTCTCGATGGCCGAGGCGGCCATGTTGGCGAAGGCCATCAGCAGGTCGAGGTCAGACTGGTTGAACAGTCCGGCCTGCAGACTGCTGTCAACGTAGACCACCCCGATCGGCTTGCCCTTCACCGCCAGCGGCGCGCAGATGACCGAGCGCAGTGAGTGCAGGACGACACTTTGGAAAGCTTGAAACTCGGGGTCAGCCATCGCATCGCCGATCAACAGCGGCTGGCAATCCTTGAAAACCTTTTGGACGATGTTGCGACTGATCTCTGGGTCACGCGCGACGCTTCTGGCGTCCAGGTTGCGTCCGATCTGGAACGCGAGCCGCCCGCTGGCCTCGTCCAGCAGCATCACAAAGCCACGCTCGGCGCCGGTGATCTCAACCAGGCTGTCCATCACCGAACGCAGCGTCTCTCGAAGGTCCAGGCTGGCGTTGATGCGTTGGCTGATCGACTGCAGCGCCGATACTCGATCGGCGGCCAGCCTCGTGTGAGGAGACCGGTCCGCGACCCGCTGCGGAGGTTCGGTCGGCAGGGTCAACTCTAAAACGGCCACGGTGATGTTGTCGGTCCCACCCCGGCGGTTGGCCAGGTCGATCAGGGCCCGGGCGGCGTCTTGCGGCTCGCCACGGGTGCCGATCTGGATAAGCTCGGGCCCAGACACGTGCCGCGTCAACCCATCCGAGCAAAGCACCAGCCGGTCGTCGGGCTCGAGAGTCTCGTGAAACACATCGGCCTGGACCGTGGGACGATGGCCAAGGCACCTGGTCAGGACGTTACTCTTGGGATGGCTGGCCGCCTCCTCGGGACGCAGCCGCCCCATTGCGACCTGCTCGGCAACCCAGGTGTGGTCTCGGGTAAGCTGGCGGATCTGCCCGGCTCGGATCAGATAGCCTCGACAATCGCCGACGTTGGCCAGCCAGGCGTCCTTGCCCAGGACAACCGCCACCAGCAGCGTGCTGGCGAGCCGTCCGGTCGCGCCGGTGCTTCCTTCTCCGGCCCGCTCGTACAGCGCTTGGTTCGCCCGCTCGATCGCGCCGAGGAGGGTCGCTTCGATGCGCTCTGGAGCGCCATTCCGGCGTGCACTCAGGACGCTCTCGACGGCGAGCCGCGAAGCCTCGCGGCCGTTGTATCCGCTGACTCCGTCCGCCACCACCCAGGCGGAAGGGGTATGGGTCGGGTCGTCCCCCTCGGCCGCAGTGACACACCCGCACCAGTCCTCGTTCTCGGATCGTCGGCGCCCGGAATCGGTGAGGACCGTGCCGTTGACTTGGAGGCTCATCTCTGGCGGCTAGTGTACCAGGCTAGCTCGCCTGAGGAGACCGTCACGCCGATCCTTCCCACAGCATGCCACGCGTGCGTCGGAGGACGACGCC
Source organism: Chloroflexota bacterium (assembly GCA_035637315.1). Lineage (GTDB taxonomy): Bacteria > Chloroflexota > UBA6077 > UBA6077 > JACCZL01 > DASPXK01. Next base: position 11,807 of record DASPXK010000105.1, on the reverse strand, counting down.
GGCCCCGTCGAGTTAGCCGACCGCCTGGGAGCTCCGGGCGGACGCGGTCAGCGTCGCCTCGTCCAGCCCATACATCCGGATGGGATTGTCCCACCGGATCTTACGTTTGGCGGACTCAGGAATGTCTTCGCGCTCCGCGAACTCCTCGAGCGCCTCCGGGAACTCATCTTTTGGCTCGTGGGGATAATCCGAAGCGCAGAAGAAGGGTTCCTCTCCAAGTACCCGAATCGCGTTCGCCAGACCAGCTTCGCCTAGCTCAGTGTGGATGAAGATGCGCCCACTCCTGAGGTGCTCGCTCGGTGGAGCCTTTACTTCCGGGACTTGCGGGCGGCGGTTCCAGTATTCCATGTCGAGGCGCTCCAAAAGGTAGGGCGCCCAGCCACTGCCGGCCTCGCAAAAAGCTACCTTGAGGCGCGGGAAGGCATCGAAGACTCCCCCGAACATCATGCTCGTCATTTGCAGAAACTGGCTGAACGGATGAGTGAGCGTCCGCACCTCGATCATCTTGTGCAGCCGCTCAAGCCCCAACCCATAGGCCGGTGCGCCGTGAACCGCCAGCAGGCAGTCCAGCTCCTGGGCGGCCTCGTACACTGGCCAGAAAGAGCGATGCCCAAACGCCTCGCGCAGTCCGGCCGCCGGAAGGACGGCGCCCACCATTCCCAGGTCGCCGATGGCATGCTCTAGTTCGCCCACCGCCCGCGAGGGGTCTTGGAGCGGGATGAGTGCAACGCCCTTGAGCCTGACTCGGTTGTGCTTCAGGAAACGGTCGTGGAGCCAATCGTTGTAGGCGCGCGCCAAGCCGGCGGCCCAATCCGGGTCCGCGACGAGCCCGAACGCGAGCCCAGCGGTGGGGAAGAGCACCGTGGCGGCGAGATTGGCTTCGTCCAGGAAACTCAGCCAGTGCTCGGCCGTCGGGATCTCGAGGGACGTGACGCGGGTGCCATCGGCCGCCTTCCTCGCAGCGCGGTGGAAGCCGTCGAGCGTGGGAAAGAACGGATACGCAAGGACTCGACCGTAGCCACGGAAAGGTGGCGGCAGGAACTCGAAGAGTTCCTGGTCCCGCTCTATAACGTGCCCGTCCGCGTCGATCACTTGATGGCGGTTGTCGGATATCACCGTGACCCTTCGTGGCGCTGAATTGCCTACAAGCCGAATTGCATACAACATACAATAGGCTCGGCGACGGATCAACCCGCGCGCGGCGCTCAACCGTGCTGGGCAGGTCAGGCGAACACGGCATGCAGAATACCGTTGATCGCGCATCCCAGGGGCCCTAATTATGTGCTCGGCATCGCCCTGGTCGCCCTGGTCGTGGGCATCGCCGCACTGATCTACTCGCGGTCGTGATCCGCATCCTGAAAGGAGGCAGACCATGGCACAGACCGTCCTCACGGTCCCCGATATCTCATGCGAGCACTGCGAGCGGACCATCACCACTGCTCTCAGTCCGGTCGACGGGGTGCGCAGCGTGCAGGTGGATATCCCGTCCAAGCAAGTCCGAGTGGAGTACGACGAGGCGACCGTGGACCTGAATCGGATAAAGGAGATCCTGCACGAGGAGGAGTACCCGGTCGAGTCAGAGGCGTAGGACGTCACGGTGTAGACTTCGCGTCGATGTCGATGGAGGGGGCCAGGTCCGCGACGACGCGCGCCGGGAGCTCGCCGCCCGGTCACGACCGGCTGTGGGCGGCCGTCAAGCAGCGGTCAACTGTCACCACCCCCGGAGACATCTGGCGGCCGCTGGCGGAGCGCCTCGACTTCGCCCGCTACGTGCCAACTCCCTCGCCAGACGTTGAAACGAGCGTCCAGTCTACGGCCAGTGGAGAGACCTACTACGTACTGAGAAGCCGAACGGCGCGTTACATCCGCCTGCAAGAGGAAGACTTCGCTTTGTGGTGGCGGATGGACGGCCGGCAGAGCATCCGCGAGATCGCGCTAGCGCATTTCCTGGAGCACGGCGATTTCGGCGCCGACCGACTCGCCCGCCTGGTACGTGAGCTGCGGGCAGGCGGGTTCCTTGGGCCAACCCCGCCGGACTGCTTCGATTCCATCGACCGGCGCGTGAAGGCGGCCAAGTTCCTGGCCACTCGGAAACGCCGCCTGAGCAAGGTCATCGTCCTCGAGTTGTTCCGGATCGGCGGCGCCGACCAGATCGTGAGCGCGATCTACCGCTACGGTGGCTGGCTGCTCTACACCAGGCCGGCCCTGGCGCTCTGGGCCCTTATGATCGTCGGTGGCCTCGCCGTCTGGTGGTATCAGTTCCTGCTGGCCGGGCATCCCCTCTTTCAGACCCGCGGCTCGTACACGCTGGGCTTTCTTACGCTGTGCGCCCTGGACCTGATCGGCATCAACATCCACGCCCTCGCGCAGGCAGTAACAGTCAAACGCCATGGGCGCCGGATCAACGGGGCAGGCCTGCTGCTCTACTACCTGTTGCCCGTGGTCTACTTCGAGACGTCGGACGTCTGGATGGCCCAGCGTCGCCAGCGAATCGCCGTCTCCTGGTCCGGGCCGTGCGCCATGCTGATCAGCGCCTCCTTGCTGGCCATCTTGGCGCTGCGTCTGGACGGGACCGAGGCCGGCTCGCTGATGTTCAAGGGCGCCACCATCTGGTTTGCCAACGCCTTCTTCAACCTGCTGCCGATCCTCGACCTGGACGGTTACTTCATCCTGGTGGATTGGCTCGAGATGCCGGCCCTGCGGACCAATTCGATGGCCTTCATTCGGCACGCGCTGTGGTCGAAGCTCCGCGCCCGCCAGCCACTAACCCGCGAGGAGCGGGTCCTGGCCGGATTCGGGCTGCTGTCGGTGCTGCTGGTAATCCTGATCCCCCTCGTCATCCTCCAGGCCCGCGACCTGCGCTACGCCGACACGCTGATGGACCTCTGGAACCAGCCCGCGCTCCAGTCGCGCGCGATGGCGATTGGGATCGGGCTGGTCTTCCTCGGTCCGGCGGCGTTCACCATAGTCGGGCGAATCGCCAAGAGCCTGGCGGCTGTGGCCCGGCTGCTCGTACGCCGTTGGCGCCGGCGTCGGGGCGAGGTGCCGAGCGAGTACCTGGAGGCGCTGGCGACGTTGCCCTTCCTGCGCGAGGCGTCGCGTCCAGAGCTGCTCCGCATCGCGCTGCATCTGGAGCTGCGCGAGGAGGCGGCCGGTACGATCCTCGTCCGCCAGGGTGCGCCTGGCGATCGGTTCTATCTGATCCGGGCGGGAAGTGTCCGGGTCGGCAAGCTCACGTCGGAAGGGCGAGCCATTCAACTGGCCACGCTCGGGCCCGGCGACTACTTCGGCGAGACCGCGTTGGTGGTCCGGGTGGCGCGGACCGCCAGCGTCATCGCCGAGTCCAACGTCCGTCTGCTGGCGCTGGACGCTGGCCATTTCCGGCGCTGGATTGGCCAACGGGACGCCCTGGCGAGCGAGGTCCGCAAGAGCCTGGCGGACCGCCGACGCCTGGCTGAGCTGCCCCTCTTCCGCGGGACCGGCCCGGCCGAGCTGGACCGGCTAGCGGCCCGCTTCTTGATCACTCGCTACTCGGCGGGCGACGTAATCGTACGGCAGGGCGAGCCTGGAGATCGATTCTTCCTGATCGTCGACGGCCGCGTGGAGGTCATCCGTGAGGAGCCGGACGGGCCACGGCGTCTGGCCGAGCTGAGCGTGGGTGAGTACTTCGGCGAGATGGCGCTGCTCCACGACGCACCTCGCTCTGCGACGATCCGCGCGTTGACGGCGGTCGAGACCTATACCTTGAGTGCCGCCGATTTCCATGACCTACTCGGCCGCCTTCCCGCGGCCGCGGAGCTTCGCGAAACGGCTGCGGAGCGAGCCGGGATTTATGACCGTCCTACCCCGATCAAGCCGTTCCTGCCAACCCCCGCCACGCCAGGCCCGGCGACGTAGGGCACCGTCCCCTGCTATACTCGCCTCACCCGCGCTTTTGGGTCCGCCCTGCGTCCAGACCGCCGGGCCGAGGGTGCGCCTTGTGCGGAGGCTGTGGGGCGGCAGAGTTCGGGGTGGATGGCAGCCATCGAGGGGCAGGCAGGCACAGTCGCTGGCAGGCGCTCGGACGGTCCCGCGATCGCGGAGAGCCGCTGGGCGGTCGCGCACGACGGTATCCGGCTGCACTACCTGAGCTGGACGAGCGCCGCCCAACCGGCCCGTGCCGTGCTCCTTCTCGTTCACGGCATTGCTGGGCACGCCGTCTGGTTCGGCGACACAGCCCAGCACCTGGCCGCGGCCGGCGTTGCGGTCTACGCGCCCGACCGACGCGGATCGGGGCGCAGCGAGGGTCCGCGTGGGCATCTGGCCCGCTATGAAGACGCGCTCGCCGACCTCCGAGCCTTCGCTGCCCTCGCGAGCGACGAACGGCCGGACGCGCCGCTGTTCGTGGCGGCCTCGAGCTGGGCAGCCAAGCTCGCGGTGATCTACGCCGCTCAGCCGTCTGTGGCCGCGGCAGGGCTAGTTCTGCTGGGACCCGTGTTCGCATCGCGTGCCAATCCGCCATTGCCGGCTCGCCTGGCCGTGGTCGCCGGGGCACGACTCGTGCCGCGGTGGTCGCTGAGCTCACCCCTGCGGCCCGAGATGGCCACGCCCAATCCTGCCCGGCAGGCCTTTGTACGAGCCGACAGTCTTCAGCTCCGCAGGTTCACCCTCCGCTTCCTCTGGGAGACCGTCCGAATGGACCGCCAGCGCGATCGAGTGACGCCTCGAATCCGACTGCCGTTGCTGGTGCTGCAGGGTGAGCTTGACCCAATCGCCGATGTCGAGGTCACCCGGCGCTGGTTCGCCAAGGTGCCCGGGCAGGATAAGACGATCGTCGTGTACCCAGGCGGCGGACATCTGCTGGACTTCGACGCCGACGCCACGCAGTACCGGGCCGACCTGACCGAGTGGGTGCTGTCACGGGCCGCGGGCTCGGCTAGCTCTGGAGGCCAGAATGCGTCTTGAGCGCCTGGAAGCCTGGGAGGTTGAGCTGCCATTCCGCTTCAGTTTTGGGCATGCCCTGGCCACCCGAGCCAGCTCTCAGAACCTGGTGGTCGCGGCGCGTCTGGCGGGCGGTGCGGTCGGTTACGGTGAGGGGGTGCCGCGCGACTACGTGACCGGTGAGACGCCCGAGTCGGCGCTAGCCCGGGTGCGCGACGAATACGGCCCGGCGCTGATCGGACGGGAGCTCGACACCGCCGACGTGAGGGCAAGCCTCGGAGCGCTTGGGGCCCAGCTGCATCGTGGTCGAGCGCCTGCCGGCGCCGCATGGTGCGCCGTGGAGACGGCGCTGCTGGATGCGCTCGGCCAGGCGCTGGGGCGTCCAGCCTCCGACTTCCTTGGTGGAGTGGCTCGCCCCATCGTCGCCTACAGTGGCGTGATCCCGTTTGGGCACGGCGCCGGGCTGCTCGCGCTCCTGTTGCTGTGTCGGCTGTATGGCCTCGAGACGGTCAAGTTGAAGGTCGGCCAGGACCCGGATGCCGACCTGCGGACCGTGAAGACCGCGCGGCGGATCCTGGGCCCGGGCGTGGAGCTCAGAGTCGACGTCAACTGCGCCTGGACGGCCGACGAGACGCTGCGGATGGCGGAAAGGCTGCGGCCTTTCGGCATCCGCGCTTACGAGCAGCCCGTCCCAGCCGACGACGTGGCTGGACTCCGGCGGCTGACCGCCGAGCTGCCGGAGGACGTAATCGTCGACGAGTCACTTTGCTCGTTGGCCGACGCCGAGCGACTGCTTGCCGAGCGGGCCTGTAATCTGTTCAACGTGCGGGTATCCAAGTGCGGCGGGCCGTTGACCGCGCTGGCGATCTCGGGGTTGGCGCAGCAGGCCGGCGTCGAATGCCAGCTCGGCACTCAGGTTGGCGAGAGCGGCATTCTCACCGCGACCGGGCGCCTTGTGGCTACCGTCGCTCCAACCCCGTTCCGCTATCTGGAAGGGTCTGGCTATCGAATCTTGCTGCGGCGTGACCTGACCCGCGAGAACGTCAAAATCGGTCACCGCGGTCGAGCACCGGCGCTGGCGGGTCCGGGGCTTGGCGTGCATGTGCTCGGGTCCCGCGTCGCCGAAATGGCCCAGGGCCACGCCGCGCTCGACGCGTCGGGAGTACAGCAGGCGACAGCGGAGGCAGTGGCGGACACGCGAGCATGAATACGGTGGCAAGCGCGGCGGTGGCGGCCGGCCAGCTCTGGCGCTGGTTCAAGGACGCCCGGCGGTTCGAGGCGGCCAGCCGCGACCCGGAGGGTGCCCAGTCCGCGAAGGTCCTGGCGATTCTCAGGCGCAACAAGGACACCGAGTACGGGCGTGCACACGGCTTCGGCTCGGTCCGCAGCGTGGCCGACTTCCAGCGCAACGCGCCGATCACCACGTACGAGTCGCTGGCCCCCTACATCGACCGCATGGCGAAGGGTGAACACGGGCTGCTGACCGCCGACGATCCGCTGATGTTCGCCGTCACCAGCGGGACGACCGGCAAGGCGAAACTGATCCCGGTCACACCTTCGTACCTGTCGGAGTACAACCACGCCGTCCAGATCTTCATGTGGCGCGTTGTCCAGGACTTTACGGAGGGCAGCTCCGGCCAGTTCCTGGTCACCTCCAGCTGCGACGTGGAGGGCTATACGGCGGCCGGTATTCCGTACGGAGCGTTGTCCGGCTTCATCGTCAAACGTCAACCTGCCCTGGTGCGCAGCCACTTCGTGCTGCCATACGAGATCGCGCTAATCAAGGACGTCGAGCTCAAGTACTATCTGACCCTCCGCCTGGCGGTGGAGGCGCCGGTCACGCTGATCTCCACCCTGAACCCCAGCTCGATCCTGTTGCTCTGTGAAAAGCTTCAGACCCACGCCGAGCGACTGATCGCCGAGGTTCGGGGCGGCACCGCCAGTGCGCTCGGCGAGCTGGAGCCCTGGCTGGCCAAGGCTCTGCGCCCGAAGCTGGCGCCCAACCCGCGCCGCGCCGACGAGCTGGCCGCGCTGTTTCGTGAGGCCGGCGAGCTGTCGCCTCGGCAAATCTGGCCCAAGCTGGCCGGATTGGCCTGTTGGAAGGGCGGCACGATGCCGCTCTATTTCCGGCAGCTGGGCCACTGGTTCGGCGACCTGCGGACGCGCGATCGTGGATACATGGCTAGCGAGGGGTTCGGCTCGATCCCCTTGGCGAATGCCGGCGCGGCGGGCGCGCTGGCCATTACGACGCACTTCTATGAGTTCGTGCCGGTGGACGAGCGTGAGCGTCCGGACCCACCGGTCGTCACCTGCGAGCAGCTTCAGCCGAATCGGGACTACTACATCCTGCTCACGACCTCGGCGGGTCTGTATCGGTATGACATCAACGACGTCATACGGGTAGTGGACTACTACCACGACGCCCCGGTTATCGAGTTCGTGCGCAAGGGGAGGGGGATCACGTCGCTGACGGGCGAGAAGCTGGCCGAGCAACAAGTCACAGCTGCGATGATGGGCGCGGTTGAGTCGCTGGGACTCGGGCAGATTGTCCGCCACTTCACGGCCGTTCCCCAGTTCGGGTCGCCGCCGCGCTACGCCGTCCTGCTGGAGACCAGTGACTCGCTGGCCCCTGAGCAGGCCGAGGCCCTTGTGGCGGCCCTGGACCGCCAGCTATCGGACCAGAACGTCGAGTACGAGACGAAGCGCGAGTCTCAGCGGCTTGGGTCCCCGATCCTTCGCTTGGTCGCGCCGGGTACGTACGAGGCCTATCGCCAGACGCGCGTGACCGCTGGCACGCCGGAGGCTCAATTCAAGGTCCCTCATCTGACGCCGGACCAGGATTTCGGCCGCGACTTCAAAGTGTTGGAGGAAGTCGGGTGAACGGCTCCGGGAGTCGGGGTGCCGGCCTCGGCTGGGCGCAAACCTGGGACCCGGAGCCGGCAGCGCGAAGCGGCCATGAGGGGGCGAGGTGACGCTCGAGGAGGCGCTGGCCGATGCGCCGCTCTTCGCCTCGCTCGACCGTCGCCATCGCGAGCGGCTCGCGCGTGCGATGACGACGCGGACGTTCGAGGCGGACACTACCATCCTCCGCCAGGGCTCGTCCGCGGTGACACTCTATCTGATCCTTGATGGCCAGGTGGAGGTGCGCCGCGCGCCGGAGGCAGGCGCAGGCGGAACCGCTGTCTTGGCGACGCTCGGCCCAGGCGACGTGTTCGGAGAAATGGCGTTGCTCGACGACGAGGCCCGCTCCAGTTCAGTCACCGCCCGACAGCCGACGACATGTGCCCTCCTTTCGCGGTGGGAGTTCCAGCAAGAGCTACATCGGGCACCCGACGTGGCGATCACGCTTCTCGGGGTTCTCAGCCGCCGCGTTCGCCAGCTCGACGAGCGTCTGGCCCAGTATGAAGAAAGGCAGGTCGTGCCGTAACGGGGGGCCGGGGCAGCGATGCGGACACGCTCGACCTCGCGCATGTGCCTCGCCGGATGGGGAGCTCAGGGACAGACAGGGCCGGAACAAGTGAGCGCCAGACGTCGTCAGTCCATTGAGATGGTCGGACGCGTGAGCGCAGATGTTGGGGACGGCCGCCAGCAGGTGATACAACATCGGCCGCGCGGACACTCATCCGCGGCGTGCATGGACGACGAAGGCTACCGTCAGCTCAGGCGCAGACGGGCACTGTAAAAGGAGCGGTTGCCGTGGCCACTGCAGTCCTCCCCCCCGGCCCAAAAGGCCACTTCCTTAGCGGCCATTTGCCGGAGGTCAAGCGTGGTGTGCTCGACTTTTTCACCCAGTGTTCCAGGGAGTACGGCGACATAACTTCGCTGCGTTTTGGGCGCACGAAAGTCGTGTTGCTGACCAGCCCGGAGTATGTCGAGGACGTCCTGGTCACCCACCACCATAACTTCCTCAAGCACTTCTTCGCCTTCGACCTCAATAAGCAGTTGGCGGGTAACGGCCTGTTCACGAGCGAGGGCGATTTCTGGCTGCGACAGCGTCGGATGGCTCAGCCAGCCTTCCACAGGGAGCGCATCGCGAGCTACGGCAACGTCATGGCCGCCTATACCGAGCGAATGGCCGCCGGCTGGAAGGACGGTGAAACGCGCGACCTCCACGCCGACATGATGCGGCTTACGCTCGAGATCGTGGCCAAGGCGCTCTTTGATGCCGACGTCGCCAGGGATGCCCCCGATGTCGGCGAGGCTCTCGCGGTCGTTATGGACGACTTCAGGACGCGTACGGAGAGCATGAACATCATCCCCGACAGCATCCCGACTCCTGCCAACCTGCGCCTTCGCAGAGCGGTGCAGAGGCTGGACAAGATCGTCTACGAGATCATCGGCCAGCGGCGAGCTAGCGGCGAGGACCGTGGCGATCTCCTCTCGACCTTCCTGCATCTGCAGGACGAGGACGGAAGCCGCATGACGGACCAGCAGCTGCGAGACGAGATGGTGACCCTGGTCGTAGCTGGCCACGAGACCACTGCCGTCGCGCTCTCCTGGACCTGGTATTTGCTGTCGCAGCACCCTGAAGTGGAGGCCAAACTCTGGGCCGAGCTCGAGACCGTGCTGAAGGGCCGGCCACCCACCGTAGCGGATCTGCCACAGCTTCAATACACTGAGATGCTGGTTACAGAGTCGATGCGGCTCTATCCGCCTTTCTGGGTCCTGGGTCGCGAGACGATCAACAATTGCGAGATCGGCGGATATTTGGTCCCGGCCGGCACGAACATCCTCATGAGCCAGTGGGTGATCCATCGTGATCCCCGATTCTATGATGGCCCGCTCGTCTACAACCCCGACCGCTGGGCTGATGGCCTGGCCAAGCGGATACACAGGTTTGCCTACTTCCCGTTCGGTGGCGGCCAGCGGCTGTGTCTGGGCAACTCATTCGCCATGATGGAGGCCGCTTTGGTAGTGGCGACACTCGCCCAGAAATTCAGGCTCGAACTGTCTCCAGGGCACTCGGCCCGTCCCAAGCCGTCGCTGACCCTTCGCCCCAGATACGGGATGAAGATGATCCTGCACAACCGGTAGCGGCCCGGGGTAGGAACCTGGCGTGATGATGAACCCCTGGCTCGGGCTAGCGCTGTCGCTGGGCGCGCTGCTCGGCCTGATCAGGGCGCTCCACGTCTACCGCGCCCGCTCCGAGCATCACGAACTGACCCGAAAGCTGATCCACATCGGCGTCGGGCTGATCACCCTATCGTTCCCCTGGCTATTCGACGCGGTGTGGCCGGTAATCGTCTGGTCGGCGGTGGTCGTCAGCTTCCTAATCGGCCTGCGCTTCGTGCCGCGCCTAAAGGACCACTACGGCGGGGTTGTCGACTCGGTCGCGCGGCAGTCGCTGGGCGAGATCTATTTTCCGCTCAGCGTGGCCATCCTGTTCGTGCTCTCGGGCCGAGACCCGCTTCTGTATTGCGTCCCGATCGTCATCCTGGCCCTGGCTGACACGGCCGCGGCGCTAGTCGGATCGCAATACGGCCACTGGCGGTACACGACTGTCGAGGGCAGCCGCAAGAGCGCCGAGGGGTCAGTCGCCTTCTTCACGGTCGCCTTCTTCAGCGTCCACGTGCCACTGCTCCTGTCAGGGCAGGCGGGCCGAGCCGAGACGCTGCTGATCGGAGTGATCCTCGGCCTGATGGTGACCTTGTTCGAGGCGATCGCCTGGCGCGGGCTGGACAACCTGTTTATCCCGTTGGGCGGCTTCGTGCTGTTGAAGGACCTACTGGGCATGAGTGTGCCTGACCTGGCGCTCCATCTGGGCATCCTGGCGGTGGTCGCGCTGATCGCCTCGGTCAGGCGTCCGCAGACCACCCTGGACGACAGCGCCTTGTTGAGCGCTGTCCTGGGCGGCTACGTCATCTGGGTGCTCGGCGGTTGGCAGTGGATCGTGATCCCGCTGATCCTATTTCTGCGCGGCAGGCCGCTCCCGCCCGTCGGGGAGGGCGGCGCGCAACACTTTCACCATGTCTCGGCGGTGCTGAGCGTGGCTGGCCCCGGCCTCGCCTGGCTGTTCCTGGCCAAGACGCTTCAGCGCGCGGACTTGTTCTATCCGTTTGCGCTGACGTTCGCGGTCCACCTGGCCGCTTTCGAGATCGCCCGCCTCAAACACCCGCTCACCCAGCCAGCGGCGCTGGTCGGAGTCCTGTGCGGCGTCACAAGCTGGCTGATGCTGTTCATCCCCTTCCTGCTCATCGAAGCGTTCTCAGGCCCGCTGTCGGCCGCATGGGAGCGGGTTTTTGCCGCGCTGCCCCTCGTCATCGTGGCTTCGGTCGTTGTGGTCCTTGCGTCGGTCGGCTTCCTGCTGACCCAGCCGCGGGTAGACGAGCTGCCGAACGACGCTCCGCGCTGGATTCGCCAGGCCGCCTGGTCTGCGCTCGGCTCGGTCGTCGGCCTCGTGCCGCTCTTCCTCTCGCAGTCGATGCTGACATGAGACGGGTTGAACCGAGCCACGAACCGAAGAGCTCTTGGTGTCCTGGTGGTGACATCGACTACCGCCCGCCGCCTGGTTCGACTAGGTACTGGCCGATCTCGTCGGCGAACCTGATCTCGGCGTCGTCCTCCGGCGCGTAGCCGATGACCCTGTGCGCGTTGACGATGCTCCAGAAGGCGCGCGCGTTACCAGAGATGCCGTAGAAGATCTGGAACGGGATGCCGTGCTCATCCTCGATATTGGGCGTCTCGAGTGACTTGACGAAGAGCTGCTGCAGGTCGCGCTGGCTGATGTAAGCGCCGAGGTCACGCTTGTACGTGACGGCGTCGCCAGCGGAGCGGGGACCGTTCGGGAAGAACGTCCTGGCCGAGATCTCACGCGGCGCGCCGATCCGGATCTGGACGTTCTCCAGCTTTCGGCCGAGCGCGCCGGTCGCAAACAGAAAGCCCAGGCC
>DASPXK010000104.1:0-6410 GCA_035637315.1 Chloroflexota bacterium | reverse complement strand
CTGGGCCCAGGCGAAGGCGCGGGCCGTGAAGTTGTCGAATGTCGACAGCTTCCAGCTCGCCCATGCTGCAGGCGTGAAGCTCGTTCTCGGGACCGACGCCGGCACGCCCTTCAACTATCACGGCCAGAACGCGCGAGAGCTCGAGCTGATGGTCCAGGCCGGCATCTCGCCCATGGAGGCCCTGATCGCCGCCACGCGCGACGGCGCGGAGCTGCTCGGCGTGCTGGATGAGGTAGGGACGATCGAGGTGGGCAAGCAGGCCGACCTGCTGCTGGTTCGGGGCGATCTGCTGGCGAACGTTGCCACGATCCTGGCCGACGGCGGCATCCTGGCCGTCGTCCAGGGCGGGCGGTTCGTGGTGGACAAACGTGCCGCGGTAAGGCGATCTACTTCGTATCGGGGCCGGCGGCCCACTTCGCACACTGTCGGATCGTGGCCGGGTCGGCCGGCAAGTAGTTCACGACGCGAAAGCGCGCATCGCGCACGAAGGGCTCGGACGAGAGCCGGAACTGGACGACCCCTACGCCGGGCACGGCCAGCCGTACGGGCGCCAGCGCCCGCGTCGCGGTGGCCGGCGCCGGCTCCTGGTCCAGCAGAGTCCAGTAGTGCCGAAAGCGCGGCAGGTCGTTCACGAGCCCCGCCAGCAGCGCCGCGGACCATGCCTCCGCGCGAACCTGCTGCAGCTCGTAGCGGAGGGCGCGGATCAGGGCCGGCAGGAAGATATCAGGCTCGACCACGAGGGGCGCGAGCGGAGAGGACTGATCGAACCAGGCCGCGAGCAGCGAGCGGCCCGCAAGCCCACCGAGGGCTGGGTCGTTCGACGCGATCCCGAACAGCTGCGGGACGTGGCGGTTCCAGGCGATGAGTCGGTGGGTGCAGTCCAACACGTAGGCCGGGAAAACGGCCTCGTGCAGCTCGCGGCGGCATACCTCACGGGCCCAGGCGATGTCGTCCTCCGTGGGTGGCGGGATGACGACGGTGTACCCGAACAGCTCCAGCACCTCGCGCCGCTCGCTGTACCGCGCCTCGAGGGCGTTCAGGATACGCTCCAGCGTCGGCCGCTCGGGCTGCGCGACCTTGCCCGACTCGACCCGCTGTAGGTAGCCGGTTCCTAGCTCAGCCTCGGCTTCGACCCACAGCTGCGTCCTGCCTGCGCCCTCGCGCAGCGCCCGTAGTCGCGCGCCGCCCGGCGTCCTCGCCGCCCGCCGCACGATTTCGACTCCGATCACGATGACATCGCCTCCCGTGGCCGATAGGATAGCGGAGAGGGCAATGTGCCAGGCTTTCGTTGCACCGGATCGCTGGCGCTCTTCGCGCGGGGCTTCGTTGCCATGCTGCCGCTGTGGGCGGGCGCCATCCCCGTCGGCATCGCCTATGGCCTGGCGGCCCGCGGAGCGGGCCTCGACCTCAGCGCGACGCAGTTGATGAGCCTGGTGGTCTTCTCCGCAGCTGCGCAGCTGAGCGCCCTGTCTCTGCTCGACGCGGGGGCGCCAGGCCTCGTGCTGGTGGGGGCCGCGCTGGCGCTCAACGCCCAGCTCCTCCTCATCGGCCTGGCGGTCGGGCGAGAGCTGCGCCCGTCGTGGGCCGCGCGTCCGGTGGCGGCGTATTTCCTGACCGACGGCGCGTATGGCGTCGCCCTGGCGCTCGGGCGGCTGCGCCTGCCAGTCCTCCTGGGCACCGGGGTCAGCATGTTCGTGGCCTGGAACGTGGGGACTGGAATCGGGGCGGCGGCCGGCCAGGCCCTGCCGGAGCTCCGCCGGCTCGGCGTCGATTTCGTGGCGCCGCTGACCTTCCTGGCCGTGCTCGTGCCACTTGTGCGGACGCGGGCCGCGGCGCTGGCCGCGCTGGTCGCGGGCGTGGCAACGCTGCTGCTGGCGTGGCTCGCGCCCGGCGGCGTCGCGGTGCTGGGCGCTGGCCTCGTAGGGAGCACCGCCGCCGCGTGGTGGGCGGGCCGCGACCGCGAATCCCACGTCAGCCCCACGCCGGCTTCAGACGGGGGCGCGCGATGAGCGAGCTGACGCCGATCCTGGGCATGGCCGCCGCCGTCTACGCTTTGCGCCTGGCCGGCCTGCTACTGGCGAGCGCCGCGGTGCCGCCGGCCTGGGAGCGGGCGCTGGGGTTCGTCCCCGTGGCCACGCTGACCGCCCTGGTCGTCTCGAGCCTCGCCGGCCGGCCGGATGAGGCGCCCGCCCGGGTGGTCGCGGCCACCGGCGCCGGGCTCGCCGCGTGGCGGACCGGCCGGGCCTGGGTCTGCATCCTGGTTGGAATGGCGGTCTACTGGCTCCTGCGCCTCCCCTGAGGCGAGCGCGTGGGCTGCCTGAAGGAGACGGTACGGTGGCTTCAGAGGACAACCGGCACGCAGCGATCCGTCACAACCTGCGGCCCGGCGACATGGGCTGGGTCGTCCACCGCCACGGCGTGCTGTACGCCCGGGAATACGGCTGGGACGAGCACTTCGAGGCACTGGTGGCGAGCATCGTGGCGAAGTTCGTTCAGCACTATGACCCGAAGCGGGAGCGCTGCTGGATAGCGGAGCGGGAAGGCGAGATCCTCGGCTCCGTGTTCCTCGTCAAGCAGTCGAAGACGGTGGCCAAGCTGCGCTTGCTGCTGGTCGAGCCGAAGGCGCGCGGGATGGGAATCGGCACGCGCCTGGTCGGCGAGTGCGTGCGCTTCGCTCGACAAGTGGGCTACCGGAAGATCACGCTGTGGACCAACAGCGTGCTGCATGCCGCCCGGCACATCTACGAACAAGCCGGCTTCCGCCTGGTCCGCGAGGAGCCGCACCACAGCTTCGGCCACGATCTGATCAGCGAGACCTGGGAGCTGAAGCTGTGACAACCCCCGAGCGCCGAGTGCATTTACCACCAAGACACAAAGACACCAGGAACGTCAGATCTTGAACGTCCTTGGTGCCTTACTGGTGAAATCTGGTGTCTTGGTGGTGAAACTCAGTTAGCGCTCGGGCATGGGCGAGTAGCGCAGGCCTTCTGGCCCCACGTACACCGACTGCGGCCGGATCAGGCGCCCACCAGCCTGTTGCTCCATGAAGTGCGCCGTCCAGCCGGCGGTCCGGCCGATGGCGAAGGTCGGGCTGAACAAGTCGTTAGGCAGGCCAAGCTCGCGCAGCAGCAGCGCCGTGTAGAACTCGACGTTCGTGTTGAGGTTGCGGCCCGGTTTCGTCTCTTCCAGGACCTTCACTCCGACGCGCTCCACTTCCCGTGCCAACGCCAGCGACTCGCGCTCGCCGGTCTCGTCGGCGAGCGCCTCGGCGGCCAGGTAGAGAACCTCGGCACGGGGATCGCGAACTTTGTAGACGCGATGGCCGAAGCCCATCAGACGCTTGCCCTTGGCGACAGCGTCTTTCATCCAGGCTTCGGCGCGGTCGGCTGAGCCGATCTCCTCGATCATATGCAGGGCTGGGCCTGGCGCGCCGCCGTGCAGGGGACCCTTCAAGGCCCCGATCGCGCCGGTGATGGCCGAAACCATATCGGAGGCTGTTGAGGCGATCACGCGGCTCGTGAAGGTCGAGGCATTCATGCCATGGTCGGCGACCGTCGCGAGATAGGTATCCAGGCCCTTCACCTTGGCCGGACTGGGCTCCGCGGCGGCGATCTGGTAGAGGTAATTCGCGGCGATCCCCAGGTCACCGCGCGGCTCGACCGCCCGCTGACCCGTCCGCAGCCGCTGGTAGTCGGCCACTATGACCGGGATGCGTGCCAGCAAGCGCTCGGCCCGCTCGAGGTTGGCCTCGGGCGACTCGTCGTCCGGGTCACGATCGTCGGCGGTCAAAGACGCGGCCGCGAAGCGCAGCGCGTCCATCGGCTCCATCCGTTTGGCCGCAGCCTGGAGGGCAATCCCCGTCTCGTTGGGAAGCTGACGGTAGGAGGCCAGCCGGCAGCGGAGCTCGTCGACCTGATCTCGAGATGGCAGCGCGCCGTACCAGAGCAGATGGGCGACCTCCTCGAGCGAGGCGTGGCCGGCCAACTCTTCGACGTCATAGCCGCGAACGGTCAGCTTCCCCTTCAGGCCGTCGACGTCGCTGAGCTCGGTTCGGGCGACGACGATCCCTTCCAAGCCACTCGTCGCCGGGTCCGGCGCCGCGGCGCCATTCACGGTCGTTGTCCGACTAGGCATGGCGCTCCACCTCCCTGTCGGCACCCGGTGGCGCCGACAGCTTCAGGATAGCACAGTGGGGCGGCCCGGATATCAAGAAGCGGGGGTGGATGGCATCGACCCCCGCCACGAGCGCAACGATTTGGGAGGAAGCGCTGCTACGGGCAGCCTGACCTGTCGGGGTTGAATATACAGCCCAGTTCCTTGGTGGTCTTGCCCGCGAGGTGCCATGCTCGCAGGACCTCGCCGAGCGTCATGGTCCGGATGTCGTCGCCGGTGAGCCCCCCGCCAAGCGCCGCCGCCACACTATCGGCCTGGGCGTCAGTCAGCCGCCCGTTGGAGAAAGTACCCAAATGCAGGCCGTTGTTCTTCAGGGTCGGCGGGGTGGCTACGGCCGGGGTAGGTGGATTAGGTGTTGGCGCGGTGATCTGAACAGAAGGTGGGGTTTTGGGGGTGGCGACAGTCGTGACGACGGCCGGCTTCGGCGTCTTCACCGCTGTGGTGTGGGCCGGCTTGGCTGTCTTGGGTCCAGCTGCCTTCGGAGTCTTGGGCCCCTTAGGAGTCTTCGGACCCTTCGGTGTACGTGGATTCCCGCCCCGATCATAGACAGAGGTCCCAGACTCGGGCGCGGCCAGCGCGAACAACGCGGCGTCCTGGCCGCCTCCGTGGTCGAGCCCGATCTGGTCGACGGCGCTCGCATCATGCCCGGCCGCCAGGGCAAAGCCGTCCAGGCGCCCCAGCGCCAGGACGGCGCCGCCGGCGATCAAGCCGAGACGGGCCCAGCCGGGAATGGACGGGCTGAAGTCGCTCCCCTGCTCGAGCACCTCATCGGGAATCAGCACGTCGGGCTTCGTCTTCATCTTCGTTTCTCCTGCGATCGTGATGTCTCACCGCAGGGAGGTGCTGGACCTCCACAGATGGCCCCTAAACCCGTGCGTCGCCGCACAAAGCGTGCCAACTTCGGCGCAACTTTGTTCAAGGCCGGGCGGACGTCGGGGCCACTCGCGGATCAGGCCAGGGCAAGCTCGGGGCTGACGAGTCGCTCGAGTGCCAGGTCCAGCATCTGGGAGGCGCGGAGCTGCCAGCCAGGCTGGTGCTGCCACGTGTAGGCGAGGGCGCGCGTGGCAAGCGTGATCGACTCACACACCCCGATCCGCTCGAGGTCGAGCTCCGCGCCGCTGGCTTCGGCGTACGTGCGCAGAAAGGCGCTTCGGAGCATCTCGGCGGCGGCGCCATCTCGCCAGTCGGTCGGGCTGGAGGGCGGCAGGTAGGCACAGAAGTAGCCCAGGTCGAAGCTCGGCTCGGCCTGGCAGAACAGTTCGAAGTCGATGATCGAGAATCGGCCTCTCCACTCCAGGAACTGGTCCCACCTGAAGTCGCCGTGGCTGGGCACCCATGGCGTGACATGGCCCCGCGCGGCCCGGGCCTCGATCTGGCCGAGCTGGCGGCGCAGGGCCTGGTGGAGGCCGGGCGCGGTGAGGAGCAAGTCGCCAGGCCAGCCTCCAGCCGCGCAATCAGCGAGACCAGCGAACGCTGCGGGCCGAAGGGGATATCTGTACGCTGGATAGCGGCGAGCGCGTGGGCCGCGTGCTCGGCGAGCCTGAGGAAGACCGTGCGATTTCGCTCGCCGCTCACTGGACGGCCGCCGACCGGCGTCTGGAGCAGCAGTCCGACCTGGGGCCGGAAGGCCAGCGGCCGGGCGAGGTGGAGCTGGCCGCTCCGCCGAGCGGCCGAACGCCACAGGCGGTCCATCACGACGTAGACGAGTCCGCAGGTTTCCTGGGGCGCACACTTGCCGTAGGCCAGAACGCGCCTATGTGCAGGCTCGCGATAGGCGAATACGGCACCCACCTCGGGGTCATAGCTCACCAGCTCGCTGCGGAGCGGGCCCGGGGAGCGCCGTCGAAGGACGGCGGCGATCCATTCGCCGTCCAGACAGCGATCTAGGCTCGGCATGGCCGGATCGAATGGGAACGCCCACAGAACCGCGTTCAGCTCGGGGGCGAGAAGCAGTCCACCGAGCGGATGACAGGGATGCCCGAGCCGGTCGAGGTACAGCTCGGCCAATCTGGCGCCAGTACTGGGCATACTGGTCGGCCGAGAAGCTCTTCAGCGTCACCCAGCGGTCGCCAGACCGGTACACGGCCCAGTAGCAAGTCGGCGGCTGGAGGCGGGTGGACGCCACGACCGGGCGTGCGTCGGCCGACTCGACGAACGGCTGCAGCCAGCCCTGGATCCGACTCGGGTGAGTCGCCTCGAGGAGCGGCGCCAGCTTCAGCTCGGGCATCGGCGCGTCC
>DASPXK010000103.1:0-8359 GCA_035637315.1 Chloroflexota bacterium | reverse complement strand
GCTGGGCTTCTACGCACTTGACTCACATCCAGCATGTTCGATACGTCTTTCTTTGTCAAGGCTTTGGCCCCCTCGCCCCAGCCCCTCTCCCACAAGGCCCACAAGGGGAGAGGGGAGCGTCAACCCCTCCCCCTCGATGGGCGACTGCTCACCCTGCTGGGCGTCAGCTCAGCGCTTTCCAGGCTCGAGGCCAAGCTCGGCTCGCAGGTCTGGCGGAAAGGCCGCGATGCCGGCTTGTGTCATCAGGCCAACATCAATCAGCCTGCGTGCTCGGGCTCGATTGGACGCGGACCAGTTGCTGCCCGAGCGGCGTCGGCTCCAGCGGGCGACGAAATACTCCGCGTTGACGCCCTTGATCTGGCCGTCGATCCAGCCGAAACAGAGCGCTTCGTCGAGAGCCGAGTCGTAGTCGAGGGAGCGCTTGACGGAGCTCTTTTTGTAGTTGATAAGCCAGATCTCCGCCTTGGTGTGATGGTGCTCGGCCAGCCAGGCGCGCCAGGCTTGGCGGGTCTCAACCAGCAGGGTCTCGCCTACTTGCATGGCATTTCTGCGCGAGCGGCCTGAGGCGGGCCGGACGGGAGGCGATGGGCGAGTTCTTTCCTCATGTTAGTATGGGACATAAGGGGGCGCACAGTGGAGCAGTCACGGAACGGCGGCCTGAAGCGCCAGAGCCGCGACATCACCGAGGGCGTCGAGCGCGCGCCGGCCCGCTCGTACCTGCACGCCGTCGGCCTGTCCGACGCTGACCTCGACACGAAACCGCTGATCGGGGTCGCCAGCACCTGGAACGAGCTTACGCCGTGCCAGGCCAATCTGGCAGCCTTGGCCGAGCAGGTCAAGCAGGGCATTCGGGCCGGGGGCGGCATCCCATTCGAGTTCAACACGATCTCCGTCACCGACGGGATCGCGATGGGGACCGTGGGGATGAAGGCCTCGCTGGTCAGCCGCGAGGTGATCGCCGACTCGATCGAGCTGGTCGTCTTCGGCCACCGCCTGGACGCGCTGGTGACGCTGGCGGGCTGCGACAAGACGCTGCCCGGCACGCTGATGGCGATTGCGCGCCTGAACCTGCCCGCCGTCTTCCTGTACGGCGGCAGCATCCTGCCGGGCACCTACCGCGGAAAGAAGGTGACGGTCCAGGCCGTCTTCGAGGCGGTCGGAGCGCACTCCAAGGGGGCGATGAGCTTCGAGGAGGTCCGCGAGCTGGAGAATCGGGCTTGCCCGGGCGCCGGGGCCTGCGGCGGGCTGTTCACGGCCAACACCATGTCCTCGGCAGTCGAGGCGCTGGGCATGATGCTGCCGGGCGGCGCCTCACTGCCGGCCGTCGACGGGCGCAAGTACCAGGAGGCGTACCGGGCGGGCGAGCGAGTCGTGGAGCTGCTGCGCGAGGACCTCCGGCCGCGCCAGATCCTGACCCGCCAAGCGTTCGAGAACGCGATCGCGGTCGTGGTCGCCATGGGCGGCTCGACGAACGCCGTCCTGCACCTGCTGGCGATGGCCCACGACGCCAGCGTAGACCTGGAGATCGACGATTTCGACCGCATCAGCCGCCGCACCGCGGTGATCGGCGACATGCTGCCGGGCGGTCGATACTCGATGCCCGACCTGGACGAGGCGGGTGGTGTGCCCATTGTCATTCGGAGGCTGGCGGAGGCCGGGCTGTTCGACGCGAGCGCGCTCAACGTGGCCGGCGGGACGTTTGCCGACCACGTGGGCAGGTTCAAGGAGACGCCCGGCCAGGACGTCATCCGCGACCTGTCCAACCCCCGTTACAAGGACGGCGGGCTGGCGATCCTGCGCGGAAACCTGGCGCCGGAAGGGGCGGTGGTCAAGGTAGCGGGTCTGCACGGAACGGAGTTCAGCGGCCCGGCGCGTGTCTTCGACCAGGAAGAGGCGGCGTTCCAGGCAATCATACGCGGCGAGATCAAGTCGGGCGACGTGCTCGTCATCCGCTACGAGGGGCCGAAGGGCGGGCCGGGCATGCGCGAGATGCTGGCTGTGACCAGCGCGATCGTCGGCCAAGGCCACGGCGACGACGTGGCGCTGATCACCGACGGACGCTTCAGCGGCGCCAGCCACGGCTACTGCGTGGGCCATATCGCGCCCGAGGCGATGGTCGGTGGGCCGCTCGCGCTGCTAGGGGACGGGGACCGGGTGACGATCGACGTGCCCAATCGCCAGCTATCCGCGGCCCTCTCGGACGAAGAACTGGCGGCCCGCCGCCAGGCGTGGGCTCCACCGCCGCCCCACTACACGACCGGCACGTTGGCCAAGTACGCCAAGCTGGTCTCGTCGGCCTCGATCGGCGCGATCACAGGTTAGGGCGCGAGTCTCCGCCCGCTACCGCAATCTCGCGCCATCACCCCCGGCCCCCTCTCCCCACAATCGCACTACCCCACTACCGCACTACCGCACTCTCTACTCGACCTCGATTGGCTCCTCGGAGACCCGGCCGTTGCGGATGCCGAAGGCGCGGACCTGGGGGTCACGCTCGTCCATGACGGTGACGATGAAGTAGACGGCGTCGGGGTAGTAGGCGAGGCGGATGTCGGTCGCCGACGGGTAGGCCTTGGTGTGGGTGTGTGAGTGGTAGATACCGACGTGCTCGAGGTCGGCATCGTCGATCTCGCGAAAGATCCGCAGCAAGTCGGCCGGCTCGACCTCGTAGCGGACGGCGCTCCGTTCTTTGTTTCGGGCCCGAAAGAGCGTGCTCACCTCGTCGCCTTGCCCGGCGAGTAGACCACACGCCTCGTAAGGACGTTCCTCCAGGGCGTGGGCGACCATCTCGTCGTGGACCGCCCGAGCGACGCGAACCACCGGCCGGCTACCCTAACCACCGAGAGCACAGAGCACACAGAGAACCCTTACTCTCAAGTCTCTGTGTCCTCCGCGCGCTCTGTGGTGGCCGTCACGCTCTTGCCAGGGCCTGGTCGAGGTCGGCGATCAGGTCGTCGATGTGCTCGATGCCGACTGACAGGCGGAGGAGCCCTTCGCCGGGGCTCAGCGTGGAGCCAACCTGGCTGGCGTGGCTCATGGCGTAGGGATAAGCAATGAGCGACTCGACGCCGCCGAGTCCAGCGGCCAGCGCGAACAGGTGGGTGCCTTCGGCGACCGCCTTGGCCGCTTGGCGGCCGCCGCGGACGTCGAAAGCGAGCATGCCGCTGTAGCCGCCCTGCTGCCGCTCTGCGAGGGCATGCTGGGGATGGCTGGCCAGGCCCGGATGATGCACGCCGACGACCTTGGGATGCGCCTCCAGCCAGCCGGCGATCGCCAACCCGTTGTCGTGGTGCCGCTCCATCCGAACGTGGAGGGTGCGCAGGCCGCGCAAGAGAAGCCAGCAGTCGAACGCGCTAGGGATGGCGCCCATCACGTACTGGATCGCGGCCAGCCGCTCGGCGAGCGAGCCATCGCGAGTGATCGCGGCCCCACCCATCAGGTCGTCATGGCCGTTCAGGTACTTGGTCGTGCTCTCGACGACGACATCGACCCCGAAATCGAGCGGGCACTGGAAGAAGGGCGAGCAGAAGCTGTTGTCGACCACGGTCAGCGCCTCGTGGGCCCGCCCGATCTCCGCCAGAGCGGCCAGATCGACGACCTTCATGTGCGGGTTGGTTGGGCTCTCGATCCAGATCATGCGCGTGTCGGGCCGGATGGCTGCCCGCGTGCGGTCGAGGTCGGTGAAATCGGCGAAGCCGCAGCTCACCTGGTACGCGGGCAGGATCTCGGTGAACAAGCGGTAGGTGTTGCCGTAGACGTCGTCGGAGATCAAACAGTGGTCGCCGGCCCGCAGGAGCTGGGCGGCGGCGGTGACGGCGGCCATGCCGCTGCCGAAGGCGTAGGCGTGGGTCCCGTTCTCGAGGCACGCAAGGGCGCTCTCCAGCGCCGCGCGAGTCGGGCTTCCGGAGCGCGCATAGCGGAACTCGCGAGGCTGGTCGACCGACTCGCGCACGAACGCCGCGGCCGGATGGATAGGCGGCACGAGCGCCCCGGTTGTCTCGTCGGGCTCCTGGCCCGCGTGGATCACCCGGGTCTCGAACCTCACCACATCACCTTGCCGCGCACCTCGTCGGCAACTCGCTCAAAAGGCCCCGTCCAGAGCTGGGTCGAGAGGTATTTCCAGCCTCCATCGGCCAGCAGCAGGACGATGTTACCACGCTCCATCCGGCCTGCCACCCGCAGCCCGACGTGGAGCACGGCGCCGGACGAGAAGCCGGCGAAGATGCCCTCGACGCGAGTCAGCTCGCGGGTCATCCTGAGCGCGTCGTCGCTCGAGACGACCAGCTTACGATCGAGCATGGCGAGATCCAGGATCGGCGGCACGAAGCCCTCGTCCAGGCTGCGCAGGCCCTGAACCAGGTCGCCCGGGTGGGGCTCGGCAGCCACGATCTGGACGTCCGGGTTGTGCTCCTTCAGCCGCTTGCCCGTACCCATGAGCGTGCCGCCGGTCCCCAGCCCGGCCACGAACGCGTCGACTTCCGGCAGGTCCTCGACGATCTCAGGCCCGGTCGTTTCATAGTGGGCTCGCGGATTGGCCGCGTTTCCATACTGGTACGGCATGAAATAGCGCGAGTCCGCGGCCAGCTCCTGAGCGCGTTCGATGGCGCCGTTGCTGCCCTTCGCGCCGGCCGTCAGCTCGATCTCGGCGCCGAACAACTCCAGCAATTGTCGACGCTCCAGGCTGACACTCTCGGGCATGACGGCCTTCAAGCGATAGCCCTTGAGCTGGGCGATCATGGCCAGACTGATGCCAGTGTTACCGCTGGTGGGCTCTAGCAGGACCTTGTCGGGCGTGAGCTTTCCGCATTGCTCGGCGTCCTCGATCATGGTCCGCGCGATGCGGTCTTTGACGCTGCCGGTCGGGTTGTGGCCCTCGAGCTTGGCGAAGAGGCGAACGCCCGCGCGCGGCCTGAAGCCCTTTAGCTCGACGAGCGGGGTGTGGCCGATCGCGTCGACCAGGCTAGCGAACAGCATGAGTCGCTGTAGCTGTAGGGGCAGGGCTTGCCCTGCCCATGGGGCGCAGCAAGCGGCGCCCCTACGAGGCGCCGCCGGCAACGGCGGGCAGGATCGAGACGACGTCGGCGCCGCTGACCGGCGTGGACAGGTTGCCGAGGTAGCGAATGTCTTCGTCGTTCACATAGATGTTGACGAACTGGCGAAGGGCCCCATCCGAGTCGAACAATCCGCTTCGAAAGCCGGGGAAGCGCCGTCCAATGTCGTCCAGCACCTCGCGAACGTTGGTCCCCTCGCCGTAGACGACCTTCGAGCCCTGGGTATGGGCTCGCAGCGGCGCGGCGACGCGGATCTCTACCATGCTTACTTCTCCAGGCCCGGCCCGGGTCCCGTTATCCTCCGGTCGCGGCCATTGGGGCACCGCACAGCGCCTCGTAGTCAACCAGCTCGCTAATGGTGGGATTGTCGCCGCAGAGAGGACACTCGGGATCGCGGCGGAGCTTGACTTCGCGGAACTCCATCGAGAGGGCATCGTACAGTAGGAGGCGGTTCACCAGCGGCTCGCCGAGGCCCAGGATCAACTTGATAGTCTCGGTCGCCTGGATGACTCCCACGATGCCCGGCAGCGCGCCCAGAACGCCGGCCTCCGCGCAGCTCGGGACCGCGCCCGGCGGTGGCGGAGCCGGGAAGAGGCAGCGGTAGCAGCCCTGGCCGGGCATGAACACCGTGGCCTGCCCCTCGAAGCGAAAGATGCTGCCATCCACCAGCGGCTTCTTGAGCAGGTAAGCGGCGTCGTTGACCAGGTAGCGGGTGGCGAAGTTGTCCGATCCGTTGACGATGATGTCGTACTGGCCGAGGATCTCCATTGCGTTCTCGGAGGTCAGGGCCTCCGGGTGACCGACCACCCTGGAGTCCGGGTTGACGTCTGCGAGCCGATCGCGGGCCGAATCGACCTTCGGGCGGCCGATATTGGCGTGGCCGTGGAGGATCTGGCGATGGAGGTTGGACAGATCGACGGCGTCGAAGTCGACCACGCCGAGCGTGCCAACGCCGGCCGCAGCCAGATACAGCGCCGCTGGCGATCCGAGCCCGCCCGCGCCGATCAGCAACACCTTCGCGTTGAGCAGCTTGCGCTGCCCGACGCCGCCGATCTCGGGCAGGATGATGTGTCGGCTATAGCGCACGGCTTGCTCGGGGCTGAAGCGCGTCGCGGGCGCATTAGGCGCGGTGGTCGCCCCACCCGCCATCGCTGGAATCACTGCCACTTCGTCCTCCCAGCCCAGGGTCGTCTCCAGTCCCTGGAGGTCTTCGATCTCCTCATCGTTCACGTAAACGTTGACAAACCGATGCAAATTCCCGTCGGCGTCGAACAACTCGGCGCGCATGCCAGGGTAGTGGTCCTCGAGCCAGCCGAGCAGCGATCGCACATCCGGAGCCTCGCTCTGTAGGCGGGCGGTACCGCCGGTTAAGCTCCTCAACGTCGTCGGTATGTAGAGTCGTGCCAATTCTCTTAATCCCTGGTCTGGTCTCTAGTCCCTGGTCTCTAGTCCCTGGTCTCTAGTCTGTGGTCTCTAGTCTGTGGTCTCCTTATTGTCATCCTGAGCGAAGCGAAGGATCCGCTGTCCGGGCTCCGTTTCTTCGCTGCGCTCAGAATGACAAGATTCACATCTCTACACTCAGGTATCGCTCGCCGGTATCAGGCAGGACGGTCACGACCGTCTTGTCGGGTCCCAGCTCGGCGCCGACGCGCGCCGCGGCGAGGACATTGGCGCCGGACGAGATGCCGACCAGCAAGCCCTCCTCGCGCGTCAGCCGGAGGGTCATCTCACCGGCCTCGTGGTCCTCCACGGTGACGATCCGGTCGACCACCGACAGGTCCAGGACGCCGGGCACGAAGCTAGCGCCGATGCCCTGAATGGCGTGTGGCCGTGGCCGCCCGCCCTGGAGGACCGGGGAGCGAGCCGGCTCGACGGCCACGACCAGGACGTCGCCAAGCTCCTCCTTGAGCACGCCGCCGACGCCGGTAATGGTGCCGCCCGTCCCCACGCCGGCGACGAATGCGTCGACCCGCCCGCCTGTCTGCTCGAGGATCTCGCGGGCGGTGGTCCGCCGGTGCACGTCAGGATTGGCCGGGTTCTCGAACTGCTGCGGCATAAAGAAGTCCGGATGGTCGCGGAGCAGCTCCTCTGCGGCGAAGACCGCGCCGGTCATCCCCTCCAGCGCAGGCGTCAGCATCAGCTCGGCCCCGAAGCGCGCCAGAAGCTGGCGCCGCTCGAGGCTCATGTCATCTGGCATGGTCAGGATCAGCCTGTAGCCGCGGGCCGCCGCGACCATCGCCAGCCCGATGCCGGTGTTGCCACTGGTGGGCTCGACGATCGTGGCGCCGGGCCGCAACCGACCCTCCCGCTCGGCCCGCTCGACCATGGCGACGGCGATGCGGTCCTTCACGCTGCCGCCCGGGTTGAGCGACTCCATCTTGGCCATCACCTGGGCGGAGCGCGGCTCCACGACCCGATTCAGCCGCACGAGCGGCGTGTTGCCGACCAGGTCCAGGACCGAGCACGAAGCTTTCAGCGACGAAGCATTCAGCATTACCACCAGACCCCTCCCCCGACCCCTCCCCGACGCGGAGAGGGGAGCCTTGAAGCCTCCCTTCATCGCCGTGATCGCGTCTCGTGATACCTGACAGCTGATAGCTGATAGCTGACAGCTGATAGCTGATAGCTGACAGCTGATAGCTGACAGCTGATAGCTAGATGTAATACATGGCCCGCTGCTCGCGCGCGCGTTGTCGTTCGAGCATGGCTTCGACGGTGATCCCGTTCAGGATCCGACTCACCGAGTCGGCGACCTCCTGCCAGATCTCACGGGTGACCGAAGGCGTCGAGCACGGGTCGCCATCGCCGACCCCAAGCCCGTCGAGGGACAGGAAGGGCCCCTCTAGCGCGGCAACGACTTCGCCGAAGGTGATCGCGGAGGGCGGTCGAGCTAGCTCGTGCCCACCACGTGGGCCGCGACTGCTGCGCACCAGGCCGGCCTTACGCAGCGAAGTCAGAAGCTGCTCGAGATACGCCTCTGGAATCGATTCACGCGCGGCGATCTCGGCGCTCTGGACCGGCCCTTCGCCATAGCGACGGGCAAGGTCCATGACCGCCCGCGCCCCGTAATCGCTGCGCAACGAGAGCTTCAACGCCCACCCAACCCAATTGTTGACTTCTCAGGTCAATATTGTAGCCTACGCCTGGGCGAGCGTCAAAGACCGCGAGCAGAATGGTCAGTAGGTCGAGACGTTCATCTCCTCCATCTGACCGGTCACGAGAAACACGACTCGCTCGCAGATGTTGGTCACGCGGTCGGCGATGCGCTCCAGGTTGTGGGCGGCCCACAGGAGCCAGGTAGCCCGCTCGAT
>DASPXK010000102.1:0-3409 GCA_035637315.1 Chloroflexota bacterium | reverse complement strand
AGCCCACGGTCAGGTGGTGCACCTCGACGGGCTCAGCGCCGGCTTCATCGTCGTCGCGATGCTGGCGGCCGCGATCTACTGGTGGGGCGAGCGCGGCCACGGCTACCTTGCCCTGTGCGCTGTGGCGAGCGGGCTGGCCGTGCTCTCCAAGGCGCCGTCGCTGTTCCTGGTGGCGTTCGTTCCGCTCGTCGCCCTGAGCGCCCGGCTGGCAGGCGGCCGCGATCTCTCCTGGAGCCGCCTCGTACTGGCCCTCATCGCTGGCGGCATCGGCGCGCTGGTAACCGTCGTGCTGCTCTGGCCAGCCCTCTGGGTCGCCCCGCTGGAGACGGTGCGCCGCGCCATCCAGTTCACGCTCGAGACGGCCGGCCAGCCGCACGAGCCCGGTAACTTCTTCCTGGGGCGGCCGGTTGCCGACCCGGGACTGCCTTTCTATCCAGTCGCGACGGTCTTCCGGCTGACGCCAGTGGTGGTTGGTGGGTTGGCGGCCCTGGCGATCCTGCTGCCCCCACCCAGCCTGCGCTGGCAGAGCGCGCTGCTGATGGATTATGCGCTCGGCTTTCTGGTCTTCCTCACCCTGGCCACCAAGAAGCTGGACCGCTACGCGCTGCCTCTCTTCCCGGTCCTGGCCATCCTGGCGGGACTGGGCCTGTGGGCACTCTGCGTGCGCGCTCGGCCAAAGACCGCCTGGCGTCTGCTAGGAGTCGTGCTGGCGCTGGCTGTGCTCGCCGAGGCAATTGGACTGTTCGGCGTGCGGCCATACTCACTGGCCTACTACAACCCGCTCGTGGGCGGCGGCCCGGCAGCCCAACGAGTGCTGCTGGTTGGCTGGGGCGAAGGTCTGGACCAGGTCGCGGCCTATCTCAACGCCCAGCCCGGGGCAGCCAGCGCGCGGGTGGCCATCTATTACCCACTCACGCAAAGTCTACAAGCGATGGTGCTGGACACGGTCCAGCCCTATGGCAGCTCGCACCCAGCCGACTACGTCGTGGACTACGTCAATGCAAGCCAGCGTCGCCACACCCCGGCCGAGGTGGCCGGGCTGGCGCCCGAGCTGACCGTTCAGATGAATGGCATCGAGTACGCGCGAGTCTATCGGCTCACGCCGCAGCGCCCGGTCGGCGTGCCCCCTACTTGTTCTCAGGTGGCCCGAGATGCGAGTCAACGTGCAGCTGCTGTGCTTCCCAGAGCTGCTCATTGATCTTTTCGCCGATTACCGAGATGTGATCGCCTAGGCGAACGGCGTTTCTGGCGATCTCGTCGGTCTTGAGGACCCGCACGAGCACCCGTCCGTCGGTGTTCGCCATCTCGAGCTCAGGCGGGTTTCGAAGGGTATTGATCTCGAGGACCTGGCCGGCCATTTCGTGGTCCTCTTTTTGCGAGCGCTCGAGCTCGATCTCCTCACTGCTCTTGCGCTCGTTCTTCTTGCGGTCGTCGTCCTGGTCCGCATAGCCGGTCGCGATGCCGGCGAGCGTGTAACCGACGGTCGCGGCGACTACAACCAAGCGGGCCGCGGCCAGCGCTCGCGGGCGTTTCCACAGCTTCATGCCAGTTCCTCCAGTCGAATCGGGCGCAACAAGAAGCCTGAGTGTACGGCGCTGGAAGCTAAACGTTCAACGTCGTGTTAGCGGGCGCTGCTCGCGACTGCCGAGGCTGCCAGCCCTTGACGGCATAGACGACGGTGTCGCCGTCTCGAAACATCTCGACCAGGTCGGGATCGGCCGCGGCCTGGCGAAGGAAGGCTCGATGCTCGCGGTCCGTAAAAACCCAGCCGCAGTCGAACTCATCGCGGATAGCGGCGGAGGGTCGCTCGACTTGCCCGCGCGTGATAGATCGCCACCGCAGGTAGGCCGGCCCGTCGTGCAGGTACATGTAGGTTGGGTCGAGGCCGACCAGATAGACGTTGTGAGTGTTCCAGAAGAAAAGCTCGGGAAAGTCATCCCAATCGGTCGGGAAAACTCGGGCGCCGGGCGGCGTGTTGCGAGCGAGCCAGAGGCTGGCATCCCGATACTCAACATAGTTGTTCTCGCTGCGAACGTCGGACATCGTCGCCGAGACCGAAAGGTAGAGGAGCGGAGCCACAACGGCCGCCGCCGCCAGGCCTGCCAGCGGCTGGGCGCCGGCCGGAATCAGCTGGGCGAGCCGGCCGGCGAGCCGATCCGGCTGGGCGCGGTTCCAGGCGAAGGCACAGAACAGTGTCGCGAAGGTCGGCTCGGCCTCGACCCAACGGCGCGCCCGCAAGAACATGACCAGAAAGACGACTGCTAGGATCGCCAGGGTGACCACCTTGCCGTCGAGCGCCCGCAGCCGGCTGGGCCGCGGGTCCAGGACGATTGGAACGAACCCAACTGGGACGAGGACTAGTGCCAGCCAGTTGGCCTCCCAGAGGAAGTCCCTGCTGTAGGGGTACCACTCGATGCCCACCTGGATGACTACGTCACCCGTTCCGAGCCCCAGCAGCTGGAGGATCTTCGGCAGCACGTGCAGATACGAGAAGATCACGTTCTTCGGAAAGTAGGGGTGAATCACGGTGCCCAGCGCGATGCCCAGGGCCGGGTAGAGCACAAGGCCCCAATCCGGACGACGGCGCTCCCACCAGTTGCCGATCAACGCCGCGCCACACACCCCGAGCAGGAGCGGGAAGCCATCGAACAACCAGATGAAGGCAAAGCCGAGCGGGACCAGCCAGCGTCGCCGCTGCGTGAACGCCAGGTACAGCGCCAGCAGCAACAGGAGCAGCGTCAGCGACTGGCGACGGGTCATGCTGAGGCGGAACAGCGACGGCCAGGCCGAGGCGAGCAGGACCATTAGCCAGATCAAGGAGTACCGGACGCCGTGTCGGGCCATGAGCTGATACGCCGCGAGCAGTGCGAGCGAGGCGAAGATGACTGCCGCCAGCTTGGCGCCAAGACGTAGGTCCAGGAGCGAGAACGGTACGAGCAGCAGGTGGTAGAGCAGATGGGCGTCGGTGAACTCGGCCGGATTGAGGATGGTGGTGGGCAGCCAGGGGAAGTCCAGCGGCAAAACCATCCGCCATCCCTGGTCGCGAAGGATGGCCGCCAGCCTGATGTGGTAGTAGCCGTCGATACCGATCACGTTCGGCGTGGCCCACTGGACGACGCTGAAGACCAGCGAGACGAGCGCGGTGGCCACCAGCAAGCCATCGCCACCAAGCCTGGCAGTCAGCTCCAGGGCAGAAGTCGAGCGCGGCGGAGCTGGGGAGATCGCCGTCGCGGAAGGGCCAACCGCGGGCCCTCGCTCAGGGACGGCGCCGGGGCTTGACAGGATGAATCCTCGCCGAGGGAGCGAAACCGGGCCCGCCTGTGGCGGACCCGGTTCCTGCGACCTGCCGTCGGGGGCCGGCGGTCGCTGGGAGTCCTGTACCACCGCACGGCGGGCACCTCGGTGGCTA
>DASPXK010000101.1:0-1771 GCA_035637315.1 Chloroflexota bacterium | reverse complement strand
TCATGTTCCGCTGAACGACGAGTACTGAGGTACTTGCAGGCTGCTGGGGAAGTGCAGGTGCAAGACAACGCAGGCCGTCGAGAAGGGTCCAGATGCGAGGCGGCGAGCGCCGCGGCACCCCGAGGCGTACTCTCTGTACGTCGAGGGGTGCCGCAAGCTCGCCCCAAACTCTTTTAGATAAATGGCGCAGGTGGGCCCTTATCGACGGCCTGCTAGCCGAGTGCCCTCCGCCGGGCGGCTGGTCAACATCCTCCTGGGGATCGCGATCAGCGCAGCCCTCCTGGTCTGGCTCTTCTGGAACGTGGACCTCCGCGCCGTCGCCGCGCGCCTCGGCGACACGCAGTGGGGATGGCTCGCGGTCAGCATCGCCCTCAATCTCAGCTCGCTCTGGGCACGCGCCGTGCGCTGGCATCACCTCTTTCCGCAGGGGGCGCATCCTACCCACCTCCTCAACGCCGTGGTGATCGGCTACATGGGCAACAACCTGCTGCCGCTCCGGGCCGGCGAGGTGCTGCGCGTCTACGTGGTGGCGCGGCGGGGCCAGCAATTCTGGACGACGGTGACGACCCTCGTGGTCGAGCGCGCCCTCGATGGGCTGGCGGTCGGGATCGTGTTGGCGTTTGTCTTCCTCCTGATCCCGACGCCCCGCGAGGTCGCCTGGGCGGCGGAGATCTTCGTCGCCCTCGTTCTGACCATGCTCGTGGTCCTGATGGCGATCACGGCGGCGCCCCTGCCCTGCCGCATCCTGATCCACTCCCTCGCCTACCGCTGGCCGAACATCGAACGCCGCATGCTGGTGATCTTCGACACCATGAGCGACGGACTGCAGGGCATGCGGCGGCCGAGTCAGCTGCTGCCGACGGCCATCTGGTCGATCGCCATCTGGGCGGTCATCGTGGGGTCGGTGTGGACCTGCTTCCAGGCGGCACGTCTCGATCTGCCCGTGACTGCCGCCCTCTGCGTGATTGCCTTCATCGGCCTCGGCGTGAGCCTGCCCTCGAGCCCTGGCTTCATCGGCGTGATCCAGGCGGCGACCGTGCTCGCGCTGTCCTTCTTCGGCATAGGAAAAGCGGACGCCCTCGGCTTCTCGCTGCTCCTGCACGCCTCGCAGTTCGTGCCGGTCACGCTCTGGGGCCTCCTGCTCCTGGTTGTGGAGCACATGAGTCTGACGGAGGCCGCGCGCGCCGGCGGCGCGTCTGAGATGAAGTCGCGGGAAAAGTTGACCTAGGAGCCTGTCGGAGTAATGGGTTTGACAACACTGCGACGAAGAATGCGATCGCACATTTGGCTCAGGATCAACGATCTCGATCCGACCAATACGTTTCGTACCCCCCGAAACCGACGTCGAAGCATTTCTCCGACAGGCTCCTAGCGCGACTCCAACGAGTATTCCCGACACCTTGCGCGTTCCCGCAGAGTGCCGGGCCACATGACGAGCCCGACGAGGCCCGAGGGAGGCAGCGGCCCGAGGCGTACGTGGTCGTTCGAGCCGAGAGGCATAGCCACGAGGCGAGGGCTCAATGGATCGCACGTTGAGGGCTGCTGCCGACCGAGAACGTGGCTCTTCGAGCTGAGCGGCCGCGCCGCGAGGCGATGACTGAGTTGATCTGGCCAAGTGAGTTGGCCCGGCACTAGGAGCCTGTCGGACTAATGCCAAACACGCGCATTCGACAGGACAGCCATTCCACTTCGGGGTCATTTCTGCCGCCTCGTCGCGCGGAAGCAAGCCCGGAGCGGGCTGTTTGTGGGGTTGCCATCCCACTTTTTCTGA
>DASPXK010000100.1:0-4577 GCA_035637315.1 Chloroflexota bacterium | reverse complement strand
ACACACCCCACACGAAGGGTGGAGGCGCGCCAGGCCCGGCTCCGGATTCCGAACGCGGCGGGACGAAGAAGCCGACTTCGCGTGGCTGGGTCGGATCCGCGATGTCGACGACGCGGATGCCGTCCGCGTACCACGAGGCATACAGCCGCTCTCCCAGTACCACGACCTGGTGCGCGCTGTACCAACCTTCGTCGGGTGGACCTTTCGCTTTGTCCGTGCGGGCGTGCTCCGTGGCGAACGTCGCCATCTGGACTGGATTGGCCGGGTCCGCGATGTCCCAGAATCGCAGATAGCCCCAGTCGTCGTACCGGACCTGTTCCGCGCTGAAGCGGACTGTCACGACCCCCCCACGCGCCAGCGCGTCCTTGAGCGCCTCGGCGCTCTCGCGACGGATCATGGCGGCCGGGATGCCGACGTCACGTGTGTCGCCGTCAGGATTCGGCAAGCCGGGCTCCCCGTTCGCGATCAGCACGCCGATCGCCCCGAGCCGTTGGGCGCGGACCACTTTGTCGACAGACGTACAGTCGCCGCGGTCGACGAGCGCCACTCTCCCGAGCGGATCGGCGAGATAAGGATCGTCGGCCTCGCCCTGCCCGGACGCCGGGCAGCCCCGGCCGACGTAGCTGACCTCGCCCACAATCGCCTCCGAGGCGGGCAGCGCCGCCTTGAAGGCGCCATACGCTGCCTCCACGGTCCCGAGGTTGCCCTCGCCCTCGAAGGCCAGCGCGTCCGAGCGCACGTCCAGATCCTCGTCGGCTTCGATCAGCACGCGGCCGCCCTTTGCGAGCGCGGTGGAATGGGCATTGCCCTCTTCATCCGGACCGTAACCCGTCCGGCCCGCGTAGCGCGGGTTTGCCAGGTCGGAGATGTCCAGGATGATCACGCCCCCGTCCCAGTAGGCAACGTAGGCGAACCGACCGTCGGGGCTAGCTCGGACACTGTGGGCATACGTCTGCCGGTTGCGACCCTGGCCGCCCCGTTGATTGAGTCCGAGCGCGCGGACGGCGCCCCAGTGTCCGAGCTGGACGGGCGCGCGCGGGTTGGAGAGGTCCACGATGCGCACGTCGCCCTGATTCTCCGGGTCGAGCGTCTCGGAGAAAGGGACGGCCAGCAGCGCGATGGTCTGGCTCTGGCGGCGGAAGAGCCAGAACTCGTGCACTCCGACCGGACCCCGGCCCAGGTCGAAGAACCCGAGCTCGGACGGCTGTCTGGGGTCAGTCACGTCCCAGAGGCTCAGTCCCGCGCTGCCATCGGCACCGCAACGCTGCAGGCCGGCCGCCATCAGGTCTCCCCGAAAGGCCGATGAGTCGACGGCGAGGACCTGGACGTCCTCGGCCGAGGTCCCGGCGCGCTGAGCGATCGAGCCGACAACGCTTGGGCGGCTCGGGTTGGCGATGTCGACGATCGTAACCCCCCAGCCCGGGCAGGCTGACGCATTCGCGCCGGGCCGCTGGCTGGTGGTACCGACGTACGCGAAGTTGCGATAGCTCCAGACGGCCGCGTTCAGCCCACGCCCGCCAAGATCGCTGCGGCCGACGAGCTCCATGCCTCGTGCCAGCGGCTGGTCGGCTTGGTCGTGGACAACCGACCCGGATCCAACTACGCCGAACGTGCTCGCGAGTGCGAGCGCGACCGCCAGAGCTCCGAACGTCGGCCTCGCGCTCGCCGCCCTCAACCTGGGCACTGATTCTCCATGTCCACTTCGATTCTAACGGCCGGCTGAATCTGGCGGCGCGGGCGTCCCGCCAGCCAGGTAGGGCGGGCGAGACGCCCGCGCTCCCTGGTGGCTATACTGGCGCGCACACTTCCCCTGTGGTGAGACAAGATGCGTACGGCGGTCTGCTGGAGCCCTCCCTGATGCGTATCGACGTCCACTGCCATGCCCATCCGGACGAGTACATCGCCGCGCTCGAGGCCTCCGGGCGCTATCAGGTCGATCGGGACCGAACGGGGCTCAAGATCTTCAAGGAGACAGGGTCCCGATTCCCCGGTATCACCGGGCCGATGTCCAACATCGACACGCGCATCGGCGTGATGGACGAGACGGAGGTCGCCGCCTCGACATCGGCTTCAAGGCCTACAGGGATTGTCAGGACAACATCCCGAAGCCCCCGAGCGAATACGTGAGAAGCCTGTATTTCGACACCGTCGGCTTCCATGTGCCGGCCCTCATGTGTACCTATCAGACCGTCGGTCCAGATAAGATGATGTTGGGGACAGACTACCCGCACGTCATCGGCGACATCGCCGAGTGCGTGCAAGACATCAAGCGCATGCAGATCCCGGAGGAGGAAAAACAGATGATCCTGGGCGGCAACGCTCAGAAGTTCCTCGGGATCGGGTAGCGCATGCCTCGGAGAGAGCGCCCGTGCTGCGGTGGCTCGGCGTGCTGACGATTGGCGGCCTGGTCGGTACGGCCATTCTTGTCGCCGCCGGCTTTCTGCTCGAGGGACCGCAGTCGGCGCTGCAGCCGAGCGATGCAATTGTCGTGATCAGTGGGGATGAGGCCCAGGCGCGCCTGCGTGAGGGTGTGCGCCTGTACCGTGACGGCTGGGCTCCCACGATCATCTTCTCGGGCGCCGCCCGCAGCGGCGATCGCTCAAACGCCGAAGCTATGCGCTCGATGGCCATCGCCGATGGCGTTCCGCCCACCTCGATCCTCGTCGACGAGGTTGGCGAAGACACGTACGGCAACGCCCTGGAGACCCGTGCCCTGATGCTCGCGCATGGGCTCCGGAGCGCCATCCTGGTGACTTCGCCCTACCACCTCCACCGTGCCGCTCTCACGTTCGAGGCAGTCTACAGCGGGACGGGCATTCGACTGATCGGCCGTTCGGCGCCGGACGGAGACTGGCGCAAGACATCGTGGTGGCAACGTGAAGATACCCGCGCCATAACCTTGCGCGAGCTTGAGAAGCTTGGGTACGTAACCCTGACCGGACGGTTCAATTAGGACTGAGGAGAATCGATGTCGAAAGGGGAGCTGCAGCGATTCCTCCAGGACGTGGCGGCCAACCCGGCCCTGCGTACGGCGTTCGACCAGAACCCGAACGCCGCGATCGCCGGCTACGAGATCGCGCCCGATGAGATGGGCGCCTTGAAGAGCCGCGACCCGGAGCGCATCAAGAAACTCGGCATCGACGAGCGGCTGAGCGCAGCCCTCACGTAGGGGCGGACCCCCGTGTCCGCCCCCCAACGCACCGGGGCGTGGGCGCACACGCGGGTGCGCCCCTACGCGCGCTCCGAGCCCTGATCCCTGACCCCCTACCGGGCGTAGCCCGTCATCTCGACGTACGCCTGGCCGCGGATGGGAAGGCCGTCGCGGGTGCCGAATACGTCGCTGGCGCCCTCCCAGTAGATCGTGTTGGTGGTCCGGGTCGTATCCAGCTCCTGGTCCTCGAGGACCGGCTCGAGCACTACGTCCAGGGGCGGGTCCAGAAGCCGGGCTCGCCAGCCCATCGGGTACGTGGCTCCATTTCTCGGGCTGGTCCAGCGGCCGGTAGAGGCGACCTCGAACCGGTCTGCGCCGAGGTGTCGGTAGGCGCCGCTCGGCTCGACGTAGGTCCCGTACGCCAATCGAGTCACGCCCTGAGCATCTCGGATCAGGTTGAGCATCAGGTCGCTCCCGTCATCTAGCTGGAGGCTGAACCAGTCCCAGCCGCCACCGAGCACCAGGAAGTTGCCCCACTGGCGGTCAGACCAGGCCAGTCCCCGCACCGCGACCTGCTCGCCGTGGTCGTCGAGCATGCCATTCACGTCCATGCGGGTCCTCGAGTAATAGTAGGAGTCGCCGGCCGGCCCAAAGCTCACCAGCCCGCCGTCATGCAAGACCGGTGGACGATCGGTGCTCAGGTCCAGTTCGATCGCGTACTCGGCCATCGCCGCGCTGAGGTGGTCGTGGCCCAGGCGGCCCTGCATTCTCTGGTCGCGGACGTCCAGCGCGAACCCTTCGGCTGGCTGAGGCTGAGCTTCGCGGGAGTCGCGCTCTTCGTAGCGGAAGACGCGTCGCTGGCGATCCGTGACGGCGAAGTGGGCGACGTAAACGGGCGGCATCGGGCCCCGAAGCGCCTGGAAGACGACCAGCTCGAAGCCCCACTCGCGGCCGTCCGCGGCGCCGAGGTGCCCGGTGTAGTACCACCACTCGCTCAGATCGGCATGCGGAGCTTCGTCCTTTGGGAACGTGATCGGTGGGTAACTGGCCGGCGTCGGCGGCGGGCCAGGCGGCAAGCCCGGCACGTCCGGGCGGCCACACGCGACGAGCACGAGAATGAGAGCGAGCGTCACGCACATCAGGTAGGGGCGCGGTCTCCGCGCCCAGAACAAGTGCGCTTCGCGGGGCGGGCAAACCCCGCCCCTACGCCTGCTGTTGCCGGCCGTTATCCCCGCTCTAATACACGCGGTTCTCACGGCGCGCCGCCCGATTGTACCGGCAGCGCGCGACGAACTGCCCGAGGAGCCCACCAATTCCAATCGCCCAGCAGCTGCATGCTAGCCGGGACGAGCAAGGCCCGAACGACCGTCGCGTCCAGAAGCACGGCGATCGCCGTTCCCAGGCCGAGAGCCTTGATGAGTATCAC
>DASPXK010000099.1:0-30937 GCA_035637315.1 Chloroflexota bacterium | reverse complement strand
GCTGGGCTTTCGCCGCTCGGTCAGGAGAAGCCGCGCGAGCATGTCGAGCTCGACCTGGCGGTTCGCCAGGCCCGGCTTCCCGGCTCGCGACAGCTCGACTGTCAGGAACTCGAGCGCCGCCGCGATCCCGAAGCCGATGATGGGGGCGTCGCCCAGGAACTCGCGCAGCGGCTCGGCGATCTCGGCGAACGAGGGGGTCTCTTCGGCCGCTTCCTCACCCAGGCCGGCGGATTCGAGCAAATGTCGGGCGAGCCGGCGGCGTGAGTTGACGACCACGTCGAAACGCGCGGCGATCTGATCACCAGACAGCCGCACCGCGGACAGGCGAACCACGCGATGCCGCTCGGGAACCGAGCCGGTCGTCGCCAGTGCCAGCGCAACGAGCTCTTGAGGCGGGCGATGGCCAGAGCGTGGCGGTGTAGCCAGCCGCCAGCCACTCCCGGTCCGCTCGAAGCGCGGATCGGCGTCGAGAAGTGCGTCGAAGATGGGCCGCCAGGGCGCGCTCCGCGCGGAGCCGAGAACACGCCTCGTCAGCTTTGCCGTCGAGGCGCCTCCGCCGCTCCGGAGCAACAGCGCATATGCCCGCTCGGCCAGAGCTGGGGACAGCCCCATGTCTCGGCCTAGCTTGCTCTGCTTGCGCGTCGCCATCGCCGCAAGCGTAGCAGAGACTGGACGTGCGCTATACTGGCCGAACGCCGGGTGGCCGGGCGCGGAGGCGCTCCCGCCGGCTGGAACGGCGACGGGAGCGCGCATGCGAGCGACGTTGGCGGCCCTGCTGGCCTGGTGCGTGTTGATCGAGTCGGTGTTACCGGCCCTGGCCAGCGAGCCGGCTGTGGGCGGGCCAGAGCCGCAGGCGCCCGACATCCAACCCTTCAAATCTGCCCATTTCGGCCTCGCCGGGGCGGTAAAGCTCGACGGCGTTACCATCGACGTGCTCGGGGAGGGTGACATCGCGCCGCCCGATCGGCAGCGGTCGGCCTTCAAGTTCGGACCGTTGACTGCGGAGGTGATAGTCATCGGCGACGCCGTCTACACGCGAACACGATTCGACCGCCGGTGGTCGCGGCAATTTACGCCTCAGTCGGTCGTGGTCGGTCCGTTCAGCTCGGCCGAGACGACGCGACAACAGCGCGACGTCCAACTGGTCGGCAGCGAGCCGGTCGGCGGTGTGATGGCGGACCACTACAGCGCGAGTATCGACTTCAAGGCGGTGGTCGAGCCGCTCCTCGGCACGGTCACCGATCCGACTGCCAGGCGGGCGCTGGAGACGCTGCAGGGCTCCACGGACGTCTGGGTGGGCACTCAGGACCGTATGATCCGCCAGGAGCGGATCATCATGAGCTTGATGCTGCCGCCACTCGAGCCAGATGGCGACGAGGCATCTGCGACGATCGACCTCACCATCGCCTACACCAGGCTGAACGAGCCGGTCTCGATCCAGGAGCCAGCCCGAAACGACTCCAGTCCGCTGCGAACCCCTCAGCCGAACGTGACGCCCCTATCGGGCCCGGTCAGCGCGCCCACCCCACGCCAGCCGGCTCCCGGCCGAGCCCCGGTGCAGATCCCCGGACGGTAGGGGCACGGAATGCCGTGCCCTACACCACGTGGTCGCGGTAGCGGTCGCGGAGCGCCTTCTTGTCGAATTTCCCGACACTTGTCTTGGGGATCTCGGGCATGAAGACGACGTCGTCGGGCAGCCACCATTTCGCGAAGCTCGGCCTCAGGAACTCGATCAGCTCCTCCCTGGAGACCTCGCTGGCGTCCTGGCGCAGGACCACACAGGCCAATGGGCGCTCGTCCCATTTCGGGTGCGGGATAGCGATGACGGCAGCCTCGATGACCCTGGGGTGCGCCATCAGCGCGTTTTCCAGATCGACGCTCGAGATCCATTCGCCGCCGCTCTTGACGAGGTCCTTGGTCCGATCAGCGATCTGGACATAGCCCTCGGGATCGATGGTCACAACGTCGCCCGTTCTGAACCAGCCGTCCTCAGTGAAGCGCTCACTCGAATCTGGGTCCTGGTAGTAGCTGGCCGCGACCCACGGGCCACGCACGGCCAGCTCGCCCAGGGACTTCCCGTCCCATGGGACGTCGTGGCCCTCCTCGTCGATCGCCTTGATATCCACTAGCGGCGACGGCAGCCCCTGCATCGCGCGATATCGCAGGCGCTCCGCCTCGGGCAGCCTCTCGAGCGTGCTCTTCAAACGCGACACGCTGCCCAGCGGCGTCATCTCGGTCATGCCCCAGGCGTGCCAGATTTGGACGCCGTAGCGCTGTTCATACGCTTCGAGCAGCGAGCGGGGTACCGCCGAGCCGCCGGAGGTGATCCGCTTCAAGCTGCTCAGGTCGTGGCTGCCCTGCTCGAGGACCGAGAGCACCCCCACCCAGATCGTGGGTACGCCCGCGGCCATCGTCACGCGCTCCGTTTCGATCAGCCGCACGATATCAGCGGGCATCGGCGCTGGGCCCGGCAGCACCTGGGTTGCCCCAACCATCGTCGCCGTAAACGGGATGCCCCAAGCGTTGGCGTGGAACATCGGTACGACCGGCAGCACCACGTCACGTTCGCTCAACGCCATCACGTCGGCCAACGCTTCGCCCATCGAGTGCAGGACAATCGCGCGGTGGCTGTACAGGACGCCCTTCGGGTTACCGGTCGTCCCGGACGTGTAACACATCGCGGCGGCGGTCTCTTCGTCGAGATCGGGAAACGGGTACTCGGGCGGCGCGGCGGCCAGAAGCGCTTCGTAGTCATGGGCTGGTCGGCCCGCGACCCGGTCCAGGCCGCTCGGCTCGTCGCCCATGACGACGATGTGCTGGACCTGCCCGAGCTTATCGGCGAGCGGCTCGAGCAGCGAGATCACCAAGGGATCGACCAGGATCACCTGGTCACCTGCGTGGTTGACGATGTAGGCGATCTGGTCAGGGAACAACCTGAAGTTGAGAGTGTGCAGAACAGCCCCCATGCACGGCGCGGCGAGGTACAGCTCTAAATGGCGCTGGTGATTCCAGGCGAACGAGGCGACTCGGTCGCCCGGGCCGACCCCCAGCTCTCGCAAGGCGCCCGCGAGCCGATGGACCCGTCGATACACCTCGCCATAGGTGGCTCGAGTTACCCCGTCCCCAACCCGTGAGACGACCTCCTTGCGAGGGAAGAGGCTGTTGGCGCGCTCGAGAATGTGGCGCACCGTGAGCTGGTAGTCCATCATCAACCCCCGCATCGCAACCCCCTACACGTCATCTGAGCACCTCAGTACCGCGACCGTCAGGGAGCGGCCGCTGGGCCGCGGATCCACTCTCTTACGCTCGCGGTACTGAACCACCTGCTTGATAGGACCAGTCGAGTACCTCGATCAAGTGGCGCACCTCGCCGTGCATCCCGCTCTTGGACAGGCCGGCCGCCAGTTGGAGCATGCAGCCCGGATTGGCCGTGATGATCAGATCGGCGGAGGTGGCTCGAATCTCGTTCATCTTCGTTTCGAGCAGCGCATTCGAGAGCTCGGGCTGAGTGAAGCTGTAGATCCCGGCGCTTCCGCAGCAGTTGTCCGGGTGGGCCATGTCGACCAGCTCGAGGCCGGGGATCGCTTCCAGGATAGCGCGTGGCTGAGCATTGATGCGCTGGGCGTGAGCCAGGTGACACGACTCCTGGAACGTTGCCCTCCGGCGGACGGGGCCGAGCCCAGGCTGGAACGGCTGGGCGGCCACGAATTCGTTGACGTCGCGGACGATCGAGCCGAACCGTTGAGCCCGCTGTCGCCATAGCTCGTCGGCAGCCAACAGCTCGGCGTACTCCTTGAGCGTGGACCCACAGCCGGCGGAGTTGACGATCACGCAGTCAACATCCAGATCCAAGAACGCGCGCACGTTTCTACGGGCCAGCTGCCGCGACATGGTGCGCTCGCCGCCATGCACGTTGAGCGCCCCGCAGCAGGCCTGCGCGCGTGGGACGATCACGTCACACCCGAGCCGCCGCAGGACCCGGATAGTCGCATCGTGGACCGGACCGTACGCGTACGGCATAACGCAGCCCGCGAAGAAGCCGATTCGATAACGCCTGTCGCAAGTGGCCGGCAGGAATTGTCCCGCCGGCTCGAAGAAACGGTTGGGCAGGCGTGGCATGCTCCGCTCCATCTGCCGAATCGTCGGTGGCAGTGCGTCCACGAGGCCAGAGGCACGAACGAGAGCCTGCAGACCAGCGCGCTGGTACCAGCGCAGCGCGGTGGCAAGCGCGCGGAGGCGGCGGCGGTTGGGCAACAATTTCTTGAAGACTAGCCAGCCAGCCAGGCGGCTGGCTGGCGTCAGCTCGCGACGAACGCTCAGATCGGCCCGCGCCGCTTCCATGATCCGCCCGAATGGCACGCCGGATGGGCAGACCGCCTCGCACGCCCGGCACACGAGGCAGCGATCGATGTGGAGGGCGTAGTTTTGGGTGGCGCTTATGCGGCCCTCCTGGAGCGCCTGGATCAGGTGGATCCGGCCTCGCGGCGACTCTGTCTCCTGGCCGGTCGCCAGATAAGTTGGGCAGTTCTCCAGGCACAGCCCGCAGTGGACGCACCTGGCCAGGTCCTCGGCGGCCGGGACGTCCGGTGAGTGAGCCAGGGTGGCCAGGTCGACCGCTACACCCACAGGTCCGGATGGCTGGCGGCGACCCGTCCGAGGCGGGCGCGGGGCCGGCTCGACGTGTCGTGGCAAGCGGAGGGAATGGGGAAGACCTTGCCAGGGTTGCACCGCCGGCTGGGGTCGAAGGCGTCGCGCGCCCGCGCCATGACGTCCAGGTCAGCCTGCGAGAAGATCCAGGGCATGAAGCGGTTCTTCTCGACGCCGATCCCATGTTCGCCGCTGATCGTCCCGCCCGCCTCGACCGAGGTTTGCAGGATCTCGCGGCCGGCCTCCATAACCCGCTCCAGGATGCCCTGCTCGCGGATGTCGAACAGGATCATCGGGTGCAGGTTCCCATCGCCCGCGTGGAAGAGGTTTGCGATCGGCAGCCGGTGTCGCTCACCGATCTCCACCACCCGCGCGAGCACCTCAGGTAGTCGAGTTCGCGCGATGACCGTGTCGTGCAGGTAGTAGTTTGGGGCGATTCGGCCCATGGCGCTCGCCGCGCCCTTTCGCGCCGCCCACAGCCTGGCCCTTGCCTCGTCGGTCTTCGCCAGGCGCACGTCGCGAGCGCCATTGTCGCGGCAGACGTGCTCGACCGCCGCGCTCTGTTCGGCGACACTCTCGGCCAGTCCGTCGACCTCCACCAGGAGGACAGCGCCCGCATCTGGGGGGTAGCCGGCGTGGAACGCGGCCTCGACGGCTCGCAGCGCCAACTGGTCCATGAGCTCGAGGGCCGAAGGGATAATGCCTCGCCCGATGATGCCAGAGACGGACGCCGACGCCTGGTCGACGCTGTCGAAGATGGCCAACAAGGTCTTGACGGCTGCCGGCTTCGGCAGCAGCTTGACGAATACTTTGGTCACGATCCCGACGGTCCCCTCGGATCCGACGACGAAGCCAGTCAGGTCATAGCCGGGACGCTCGGGCGCAACGCCGCCGAGCGCGACGATCTCGCCCTCCGCAGTGACAATCTCGAGGCCGAGGACGTGGTTCGTGGTCGTGCCCAGAGCCAGACAGTGCGGGCCACCGGCGTTGTTGGCGACGTTACCCCCGATCGTGCAGGCTTTCTGGCTGGAAGGATCAGGAGCGAAGAACAGGCCGTACGGCTCGACCGCCTTGCTGATGTTCAGGTTGACGACGCCGGGCTCGACGACGGCGGCGCGATTGGCGAGGTCGATGTCCAGGATGCGTTTCATGCGCGCCAGGGCGATGACGATCCCGCCCTGCACGGCAATCGCCCCACCGCTGATTCCCGTCCCCGCGCCTCGGGGCACCACGGGCAGATCAAGCTCGCGCGCGAGCTTCACGACCGCCACAACCTCCGCCGCGGAGCGCGGGAAGACGACCGCCTGAGGGACCGCGCGATCGAGGCCGTAATCGTACTCGTAGACGATCACGTCCTCCGGCTGGTGCAGCACGGCGTCCTCGCCGAGCAGCTCGATCAGCCGCTGGCCCAGATCAGCGCACTCGGCCACCGCCATCGCTCTCTCCCAGTCGCTCCACCAAGAGAGTATCTCACAAGGGCTCGGAGCGCCGTGACCTCAGGGCGGGATCTGCTAACCGCCGCGGACGAGGCCTCGATTCAGTATCGCGACCGTGAGGGAGTGGCGGGAAAGCCTTTCTGCACCTCGGACCCGCCCTACGGCGGGATCCTCCACCCACCCCGGACCGCCCGGGCAA
This sequence comes from Chloroflexota bacterium, assembly GCA_035637315.1. Lineage (GTDB taxonomy): Bacteria > Chloroflexota > UBA6077 > UBA6077 > JACCZL01 > DASPXK01. The sequence goes on along the minus strand of DASPXK010000099.1, from coordinate 24,655 downwards.
CGAGAAAGGCGTGCTGGTCCAAGCCAGTATGTCGGCCCGGCTCGAACGCGATCGCTCCCGCGGCGCCGACGAACGCGCGGGTCGATTCGATCGTGTCGCGCAGGCCGGAGCGATCGAGGCCCGATACCCCGAGCGCCTGGGCGACCAGGCGGATGGCATCCCATGCCGGCGCGGCCGCGGCCGGCGGGTCATGCTCGAAGCGCAGACGATAGGCGCGCCTGAAGTCGCGCACAACTGGTGTCAGCGGGTCCTCGTCCCACAGCTGGTCCACAACTTGAAGCCGAACGACCACGACCCAGCTCCCCGGGCCAGCCTCGCCGGCCAGCGTGAGGAAGCTCGTCGTGGCCGCCGCTGGCCCCAGGAAGAGCTGAGCGCGCGGCGCTCGCTCGACGGCCGCGCGGGCCAAGCTCGCGGCGTCACTCGCCTCGCGCGGCCATCCGACGATCTGCTGTGCGCCGGCGGTCGAGAGTCGGGCCAGGCGATCGCCGAAGCTCTCTTCGGCCAGGTTGTACTCTTCCTCCGCGACGATCCGAACATCCATGCTCGAGGCGAGGCGCACGAGCCTCGAGCGAACCGCCGCCGCAGTCGCGGTTCGCGGCGCTATCCAGCCCAGACGCTCGGCTCCGCTGGCGGCCAGGTAAGCGAAGAGGGCGTCCAACGCAGCCCCGTCGTCGGGGCCCAGCGAGAATGTCCACCGTCTGGCCGTCAGGTCGCCCGGGATAGCCGCGAGCGTCACGAGGGGCACGCCGGCGCGCTCGGCCAGACGAGCGGCATCGGGCACGGACTCGCGCTGGCCCGGTCCAACGATCGCAACCACCCTGTCCTCCTCCACCAGGCTGCGCATCGCCAACGTTGCTTGCTCGGCGCTCCCGTCGTCGTCATAGGCCACCAGCTCGAGCGGCTGCTGGGGGCCGCTCGGTCGGCGTACTCCGCCCGCGGCGTTTATCGCCTCCACCGCCAACGTGGCGGCCTCCAACTGCGCGCGGCCGACCGAGCCAGGCTCGGACGTTCGGGTGAAGATGCCGCCGAGGCGCGGCGCGGCTTGGTTGGTGGAAGGCGGCGAAGGCGACTCGCCACGGGCCCAGGGCCGCGACCCAGGGTTCGGGCCCCCACTCGCCTGACATGCAACCAGCCAGAGTGCGATGGATGCGCCGCAGAGACGCAGAGCACGCAGAGACCTCGTCCCATTCGCTCGGTGCCCTCTGCGCCTCCGCGGTGAGATCAACGGGGCTGGGGGCGGAGAAAACGCCGGGCTTTCAGCTCGAAGCGCGGTAGCGTGCCGGGTCCGACCGGCTCGCAGCGGACGCGGAGGAGCAGGCGGCGGTGGATCTCGTCGCTTATCGTCCGCGCCAGGCGCTGGGATTCGTCGTCGGATGTCCCGACCGCCGGCTCGATGGCCAGCCGAAGCTCGTTCATCTGGCGCTCCTCGATTAGCTCGATCCTGAACTCGACCACGGCCGCGTACTCGCGAACGATGTCCTCGATCGAGCTGGGGAAGACATTCACGCCCCGCACCACGACCATCTCGTCGGCCCGCCCGAGGATGCCGCCCGCCAGCCGCGCCCAGGTCCGTCCACACCCACAGCGACCCTCGTCCAGCTCGACCAGATCGCCGGTTCGGTATCGGATGACCGGCATGCCCGCTCGGCCGAGATTGGTGATCACCAGCTCGCCACGCCGGCCAGGTGTGACGTGCTGGCCTGTGGCAGGATCGACGACCTCGAACAGGAACTCTGACTCAATCAAATGGACCCCGCTGCGCTGCCGACAGGTGAAACCGGTTGCACCGACCTCCGACGCGCCGGTGTGGTCGTGGCACTCGGCGCCCCATGCCTCCTCGATCCGGCGGCAGGTCGCGGCGATGCTAGCGCCCGGCTCGCCCGCGTGGATCGTCAGGCGGACCGAGCCGGCCGCCGTGTCGACGTCGTGCTCCCGAGCCACCTCGGCCATCCGGAGAGCGTACGTCGGCGTGCACACCAGGGCCGTGGCACCCATCTCCTGAATGGCGCGCAGTCGCTGGACCGAGTCTTGGCCGCCGCCCGGCAGGGCCATCGCGCCGGTCGGAGGGATCGCTTCATAGGCGGCCCAGAAGCCGATGAACGGCCCGAACGAGAATGCGACGAACACTCGATCGCCTGGACCGACGCCGGCTCCGGCGTAGACGAAGCGCCAGCAGCGCAGCCACCAGCTCCAGCTCTCCTGGGTGTCGAGCACTCGCAGGGGTCGGCCGCCGCTCGTGCCCGAAGTCTGGTGAATCTTGACGTAACGCTCGATTGGATAGGTCAGGTTCGTGCCGAATGGCGGCGAGGTGGCCTGGTCCTTGGCCAGTTCGGACTTGAGCGTGAACGGGAACGCGGAGAGCTGCTCCAGGTTGGTGAGATCGCCGGCCCCTCGTAAGCCAGCCGCGCCGAGCTTTTCTCTGTAGAAAGGGTTGCCAGGCAGTATCTTGGCCAGCAAGGACCGAAATCGAGCCAACTGGTGGGCGCGCAGACGCTCGCGCGAGGCGGTCTCTAGCCCTGGGTCGAGGAAGCTCGTCTGGACCATGGACTCGCCGGACTGACTCGGTCCCGGAGCGCGGCTAGCCGGCGTCGGCCATAGGTAGCTCAACGGGCGGCTCGACTGGCGGCAGGCCGACCAGCTCGCGCAGGGCGCGTCGAACGAATACGCGGGCCATCCGCTTGCGCCACGCGTAGTTCAAGTCCGTATTGTCTAACGGACGCGCCCCCTTCCAGGCCAACCCGGCCACTTCGTCGATCAGGTCCGGCTCCGGCCTCTGGCCTTCCAACCGGGCTGCTGCGTCGCTGGCTAAAACCGGACTGGAGCCGACGGCGCCGAGGGCGATCCGAACGTCGCGCACGACGCCGTCCTCGCGTCGGAGGGCGGCCGCCACACCCAGGATCGGGAAGTCGAACGAGCCGCGCCGGCGCAGCTTCCAGTAGGTGTTGGCCACTCCGTCGGCCGGCAGGATCACCTCTGCGAGGATCTCGTTCGGGCGCCGAGTCAGGTACTCGATCCCATCATCGCGGAAGTAATCGGCCGCGTCGACGATCCGCTCGCCGTCGGCGCTGAGCAGGCGGAATCTGGCCTTCAGCGCCACCGTCACGGGCGCGGTGTCTGAGCTAGATACGGCCCAGCAGCGGGGGCTACCTGGCGCGACCCAGCAGATCTGGCCGTCCTTCTTCATGCAGAAGTCGATGCTTTTGCGCCAGTGGTAGTTCTGATCGTAGTAGTTGCAGCGCGTATCCAGGCAGATGTTGCCGCCGATCGTGCCCATGTGCCTCAGGTGAGGGGTGGAGACCAGTCCTGCCGCGGTAGCGAGGGCGGGGTACCGCTCGCGCAGGACCGAGTCCGCGGCAGCCTCCTGCAGGGTGGCGGTGGCACCCACGCGGACGGAGCCGTCTGGCGCTTCGCCGATCGGGCGAAGCTCGCGCAGGGCCCGCAAGCCGATCACTACGGCCGGCTCCTGCTGGCGCCGCTTCATGTTCGGGAACAGATCGGTCCCGCCGGCCACCACCATCGCGCCGGCGCCGTGCTCTGCCAGCATCTCAGCCGCCTCCGTCAGCGTGCGCGGGGCGAGGTACGTGAACGGCGGCAGCCGCATCATGAGGCGTGTGCCTCCTGGCTAGCCCACTCGGCCGGCTGCTCCACGACGAGCAGACGCGGAAACGTGTACTCCGGCAGGCTCGTTGGACCATAGCGGGCCGGCTTGCCCTCGGCCCGCGCCGCCAGGGCCTTCAACACCTTGTCGGGCGTGATCGGCGTCTCGTGGATCCGCACGCCGATCGCGTCGTAGACGGCATTCGCGACGGCCGGAATGACCGGCAAGAGCGGCCCCTGGCCAACCTCCTTCGCGCCGAACGGTCCCTCAGGATCGACCGTCTCGACCAGGAAGGTGCGCATCTCCGGAGTCTCGAGTGTCGTCGGGCTCTTGTACTCGAGCATCGACGGCACCTTGTGCAGGCCGCGACGGAAGACCTGCTCTTCCATCAGCGCCTCACCCAGCGCCATATAGACGCTCCCCTCGACCTGTCCTTCGACTAAAACAGGGTTGATTGCGCGGCCCACGTCGTGGGCGATCCAGACGCGCTCCACCGTGACCCAGCCGGTCTCGGGATCGACGTCCACCTCGACGATACTGGCGGTAAAGCTGTAGGCAGGACTTGGTCCAACGCCCGATCCCTTGTACGGGCCAGCCAGCTTCGGCGGCTTGTAGCTCCCGGACGCGACCAGTGCCCCGTTGCGGGTCTCAGCCAGCTTGACCAGCTCGGCGAAGCTGAGCTCGACGCCAGTCCCATCTCGCCGACGCAGCCTGCCGTCGGCGAGCAGGAACTCCTCGACCGGCACGTCGAGCTCCTCGGACGCCGCGACGAGCAGCACTTCGCGCAGCCGCCTGGCCGCCTCAATCGCCGCGTTGCCGGCCATGAACGTGACTCGACTGGAGTAGCTGCCGAGATCGATCGGCGTAGTGTCGGTGTCGGCCGAGATCAGCCGGACCTGCTCCCGCCGAGCGCCGAGCGCCTCAGCCACGACTGACATCAACATGGCGTCCGAGCCCTGGCCGATGTCGATCTGGCCGCAGGAGACGCTGACTAGACCGCTCCGGTCGAGCCGCAAGTCGACGGAGCTGTGCGGCATGTCGTTCCAGTACAGCGGCAAGCCAGCCCCGCACAGGTAGGCCCCGACCGCGAAACCGATCCCTTTACCGAACGGCAGCTTGCCGTGCTTCTGCACGAACCCCGCTTCGCGGGTGACGATCTCGACGCACTCCTCCAGCCCACAGCTTGTGATCCGAAGGTGGTTGATCGTCTTGCTGAACGGCTTGACGAAGTTGCGACGCCGGAGCTCGAGGACGGGGATGCCGAGCCGCTCGGCGACGGCGTCGAAGTGGCACTCCAGGGCGAAGCGCGGCTGGGGTGTGCCGTGGCCACGCTTCGGGCCGCAGGGCGGCTTGTTCGTCAGGACGCGAACGCCCTGCCAGCGATAAGCGGGGATGCGGTCGCAGACCGTCTGCAAGGCGCCGGTGTAATACAGCGAGGCGGCCCCGTAGCTCATATAGGCCCCGCCGTCGACATACGATTTGAAGTCCATCGCGGTAATGCGGCCATCTTTGGACCAGCCGGTCTTGACCCACATCAGGACTGGATGGCGGCCGCGGTGGCAATAGAACACCTCCTCGCGAGTCAGGGCGGCCTTGATTGGACGCCCGGTCATCATCGCCAGCTTGGCTGCCGCCGCCTCGTGCTGGAACAGCTCGAGCTTACCGCCAAAACCGCCGCCGACCGGGGGTGCGATCACACGGACCTGGTCCTCGCGTAGCTCGAGCGCCTTGGCCAGCTCCTTGTGCACGTAGTGGGGTGACTGGGTGCTCGTCCAGAGAGTGAGCTTGCCGGCGGGATCCCACTGCGCTAAGCAGGCGTGCTGCTCCAGCGGCAGGTGCGTGTTGCCCTGGAAAAAGTACGTGTCCTCGAAGACGTGGTCAGAGGCCTCGAGGGCCGCGTCGACGTCGCCGAACTGGAGCGCCGCGGCCCGGTGGGAGTTGCCGTACTTGCCCACGTGGACCGGCTCGCCCGGTTTGGACAGACTGTCCTCGATCGACATGTAGCTGGGCAAATCTTCGTACTCGACGCGGATCAGGTCGAGCGCTCGCTCGGCGGTGTCCTCGTCGACGGCGGCGACCGCGGCCACCGCGTCGCCGACGAAGCGGACCTTGTCCGAGCAGAGCGCTTGTTCATCCTGGCCGACCGGCAGGACCCCGTAGATGACCGGCAGATCTCGCCCGGTGATGACCGCATGCACCCCCGGCATGGCCTCTGCGTCCGCCGTGTGGATCGAACGGATCCGGGCGTGTGGGCGTGTGCTTCGAAGCAGACGACAGAAAGCCATGCGGGGAAGTTTCAAGTCGTCAGCGTAGCGTGCCTGGCCGGTGGTCTTGGGCAACCCGTCTGGCTTCGGGACAGAGCGGCCGATGATCGAGAAGTCGCTTGTGCCGGCTGCATCGACTACGATCATGCTGGGATCTCCTCTCGCGGCCCGAGCCTGCGGCCCTCACCGCGCATGCGTGCCGCCGCCAGCTCCACAGCCTCGAAGATCTTGACGTACCCGGTGCAGCGGCAGATGTTGCCGGACAATGCGTCCACGATCCGCTCCCGGCTCGGCTCGGGGTCCTGGTCCAAGAGCGCCTTCGCGGTCACGAGAAAACCGGGCGTGCAATACCCGCACTGGGCAGCACCGAGCTCGGCGAACGCGTCCTGCAGCGGGTGCGGGCGGGCTCCGTCGAGCAAACCCTCGACGGTGGTAATTTCGCTGTCCTGCAGCTCGACGGGCAGCGTCAGGCAGCTCAGGACCGGCTGGCCGTCGACCAGCACCGCGCAGGCGCCACACTCGCCCAGCTCGCAGCCATGCTTGGTTCCGGTCAGGTCGAGCTCCTCGCGCAGCACCTCTAGCAGCGTCTTCTGGACCGGCGCCACCAGCTCGTGCTCGTCGCCATTGACTCGCAGCTTGAGCGGGATCTTCATGGCGCTCCTCGAGCATTGCTCCTTGTATTGTACAGAGTGACTCGTGACTCGGTACTGGGAGTAGACGTACAATTTCGATTTGACTCGGCGAGGCTGCAACGAATGGACCGCAAGCCCAGCAAGACGATCGAAGACTATCTTCAGCTCATGCACTTCATGTCGCGCGACGGGGCGACGATCATCGGTGCCAGGCTGGCCGAGCGCATGGGGGTGGCCCCTCCGACTGTGACCGCGACGCTGCAGCGGATGGTCCGCGATCGGCTGGTGACGCTGGACGAGCACAAAGTGGTCCACCTCACCGATGAGGGCCGCGACATGGCCGAGAGCATCGTCCGCCGCCACATGCTCGCCGAGCGCCTGTTGACCGACATCCTCGGGCTGGGCTGGAGCGAGTCGCATGAGGAGGCCCACCTGGTCGAGCACGTCATTTCACCGAAGGTAGAGAGTCGGTTGCTGCAGGTCTTGGGCCACCCGACGACCTGTCCGCACGGCAACCCGATCCCAGGTACGGGCGCGCGGCCCTCGCCGCTGGCCCGTTCGCTCGCGGAGGCGAGCGTGGGCGAGGCGCTGGTGGTGGAGCGAATCGTCGAGGAGGCCGAGGACGATCCGGAACTGATGAGCTACCTCGAGCGGTCGGGTATCGTGCCCGGTGCGCGGCTGCAGGTGCGTGAGGTCGCTACCTCAGCCGGTCTGGTCAGCGTCGAGCGCGACGGCGAACGCGTTTCGCTTGGGACCGCGGCGGCCTCCATGATCCGAGTTCTCGGTGTCAGAGACGCCCAGATCGCGAGCCCGGCACAGCGTGCAGTCGCGCCGACCGGCCCGGCCGCCTTCGCCGAGCGCCTTCGCGAGCTGGTCGCCGAGTAGGGGCGCAATCCATCCCAGCCGGCCCGACGCGATAGCGGCCGCACAAGATCGCGCGCCTACCGGCCCGGGCTCTGTCAGCGCTTATTCTGGAGGAGGGCGAGGCCGTCCTTGGCGCCCTGAAGGCCCGGGTTCAGCTCGAGCGCGCGAGTGAACTGCTCGCGCGCCTCGGCCATCCGCTTGCCATTCAGGAAGATCCAACCCAGGGCGTGTCGATACTGGGCCACCCGCCCGGGGTCGCGGTCCAGGTCGATCGCCTTCTCGAACAGCGGGCTGGCCTGCTCGTAGTCGCGGCGTGAGTAGAAAATCCAGGCTAACTGGGCGTAGGCGGTCGGGTAACGGGGATCGATTTCGATGGCCCTGCGCAAGTGAGCGATGGCCTGATCAGAATCGTCCTTGGCCGCGTAAACGATCCCGAGGCCTCCCTCTGCGCGAGCGTCTGTGGGAGCCAGTTCGGTGGCCCGCGAGAACGCCTCGAGAGCTTCGTCGTACAGCTTTTGGGCGCGCAATGCGTGGCCGAGACTGACATACAGGTACGAGGCGGCCGGCGCCAGCTCGAGCGCGCGCCGATAGGAGCTAACCGCGCCAGCGTAGTCGGATCTGGTCTCACGCAAGTTACCCTGGACCCGAAAGACTTCCGGGTCCTGCGGCGCTAGTCCCAGCGCGCGGTCGAGAACCTCGTCGGCTTCACGCAGACGGTATTGGTCCGTATACGCTTCGGCCAATGAGTTGAGCGCGGGCGCGTAGCTGCTGTCGAGGTCGACCGCCTGATGAGCGATCTGCACGGCGCGGTCGACCTGGCCGCTCCAGTCCAGCGCTTGAGCAAGGACCGCCCTAGCTTCGGCGCTGCGCGGGTCTACGTCCGCGGCCCGCTGCGCGCGGTCCACCGCCTCGTCGAGGTGGCTCTGGTAAAGCAGGGCCCGAGCCCAACGGGCCTGCGCCGTCGCCAGGATAGGATCGATCTGAACCGCTCGTGCGTACGCCTCGACCGCTTCGGCCCACCGTCCGGCGGCCATTGCCTCGTCGCCCCGTGCGAGGTGCGGCGACGCGCTCTCACGTGTGGGCTCAGGCGCGACCTGCATCGGCGCCTGGAGGGCCTCCACATTCTTGTAGCCGACCCAGGTGGGCATGGGGACGTGGAGATACCAGGCCGCGACGACGACCAGCAGCCCAACTATGACGGCACTTACCGCGAAGCCCCAGCCAGGTCCGCGCCGGCGGCGGTGGCCACGATACGGGCGGTACGCCACGCTCACCTCCCGCGAGCCTACAGATTCAGCCTGGTCCAGATGGGTGGCTCGCTTGACGCGCCCGCTACTCGCAACCATGCTAGCCACATCGCCCAAATTTGTCAAATTGGGCGTGCGTATGTGCATCACGAGTCGCGAGTCACGAGTCAGGGAGGGCGGCGGCGGGTCGAGCAGATCGAGCACCAGTGTGGTCCACCCGAAGCTGGCCGCGCCGTAACCCTCGGCCGTGAATGGGTCGTAGAACTCGCGGAACCCGGACCGGGCGACCATCGAGAGCGTCCGTTCTGCCAGTTGCTCGGCCTCGTCCAGGAAGCCATGGCTTCGCAGGCCGCCGACCAGGAACCAGTTCGTGTTGACCCAGGTCGGCCCCCGCCAAATGAGCGGGACCGAGTATGAGGGGTCGAAGCTTGGCTCGCTCGCGGCCACCGACGGGACAGGATAGGGCAGCCAGAACTCAGCCGGGTTGAAAAGGTGACGCTCGACGAGCTGTTGGGCGATCGGAGCGGGCAGGTCGGGTAGGATGAGCGGGAGCAGGCTGGTTATGGTCAATACTTTCAGCGGCCGCTCGGCCTGCCCGGCGAGGTCCCAGAAGGCTGCCCGCTCGGCGTCCCAGCACTTCTCGACAAGCGCCGCGGTGACTTTCGCCGCCAGGCCGCCTAATTCGTCGGCCTCGCCGGGCCCGGCCTCGGTCGCCCCACAGAAGCGCGCCAGCGATGACAGGCCCTGCGCATAGATGCTGTTGTACAGGACGTCCTCGACGCTGAACACGTCGAGCTCTGGCAGCCGCGAGGGGTCGTTGCGCCAGGGTGCATAGCTGTCGAACAGGCGCCCCATCGCGGTCGTGAGGCCCTGTTCGTCGAGCGATGGCGTCTTGAGCAGCTCGTCGTACTTCGGGCTGGCGTCCAGGCCGCTCTCGTCTGGTTGAATGATCGCCAGCAAACCGTCCTGGTCTGGATCGCGATGCGCGAGCAGCCAGCGGTAGAATCGCAGCGTTGGCGGCAGGAGCTCGTCGAGCAGGGCCCGATCGCCGGTCACTTGATAGACGCGCTCGAGCGCCTGGGCGAGGACCGGCGGCTGGACCGTGGCCGTCCAGAACTCGCCGCCCAGCCAGATGTTGTAGCGCCCCAGCGCCTCCAGATGGTGCTCCTTTTCCCACAGGACCATGTGCGGAATGAACCCGCTCGGCTGTGCCGCCGCGACGAGGCCGCGCAGCTCCTGGGCGGCCCGCTGGGGATCGTGGTGGCAGAGGGCGATGGCGTGAAAGCAAGAGTCCCAGAACCACTGGAACGGGTAATGCGACGCTGACGGGCACACGAAGTCGTAGCGCCGCGACTCCCAGGCCGACACGCCGGTTCGGCGGTTCGCGTCGAGGACTCGCCGTGCCGAGTCGCGTAAACTCGCTCGGCCGGAGCGACTGAGGCGCTGCCGGCTCATCGTTACCCAGGGTAGGTCAGGACGCTGTGACCCCAGCGGGCGAGCTATCGGCTCGACGCTGGGCTTCGGCCAGCCCGCGCGTGATGTGTTCCACCACCTGCTGTTGGACGGCCTGGGCGGCGACTCGCACGGCGCTCTTGATCGCCAGCGCGTTGGACCGACCATGCGCTACGATGCACAGCCCGTTCAAGCCAAGCAGCGGCGCGCCGCCGTACTCGGCATAGTCCATCCGCTGTCGAGCGCGCCGAAAGGCGGGCATCAGGCCCAGCGCGGCCAGCTTCGAGACCCAGGAAGCCTCGATCTCCTCTCGAATGATGCCAGTGAAAGTGCTCGCCATACCCTCGGCAAACTTGAGCAACACATTGCCGATAAATCCGTCGCAGACCACCACGTCGGCCAGTTCCCCGAGCACGTCCTTACCCTCGACGTTGCCGACGAAGTGAATCGGGTATTCGCGCAGCTTCGAGTGTGCCTGTTGGACAAGCGCGTTGCCCTTAGTCGCCTCTTCGCCGATGGACAGGAGCGCGACGGACGGGTCCGGCACCCCAAAGACTCGCTCCATGTAGACCGAGCCCATCAAGGCGAACTGGGCCAGGTGCTCCGGGCGACAGTCGGCGTTGGCCCCGACGTCGATCAACAGGGTCTTGCCGCACGGCCTTGGAAGCATAGCCGCCAAGGCCGGCCGCTCGAGGCCGGGCAGACGCTTGAGCTCGAACAGCCCGGCTGCCATCACCGCGCCCGTGTTGCCGGCCGACACGAACGCCTGAGCGCGACCGTCCCGCACCAGGTCGACCCCGACAACGATGGAGGAGTCGCGCTTCTGGCGGACGGCGGCCGCGGCATGCTCGTCCATCTCAACGACCTCCGCCGCGTCGACGATGTCGACCAGGCTGCTCGGTGGATGGCGGCCGAGGAGAGGCTCCAGGCGCGTCGGTTGGCCGACAAGCAGGACCCGAATGCCGAGTTCCGCGGCCGCGGCGGCCGCGCCGTCCACGACCACCTCGGGCGCGCGGTCACCGCCCATACCGTCAAGCGCGACGGTCACGTTCTCGACTGCCAATGTACCCACTCGATCCGGCATCGCCGCGTCAGGCTTGAGCGCCTGCAGTCCAGGAGGTAGGATAGCACCCGGTCAGTTGAGGATGAGGGGCATGGGCGTGGCGCGGACGGCTATTCTGATCGCATGCTCGCAAGGTAGCCTTTAGAGGCCTGGCGTGGAGCGGCTGTTTACGCCATGGAGGATGCAATTCGTGGCCGGCGGCCAGCAGGCTGACTGCCTGTTCTGCGCGAAGTCTCGCGACACGCGCGATGCGGAGAACCTCGTGCTGCACAGAAGCGATCAGTCGTTCATCCTGCTCAACTTGTACCCCTACAATTCGGGCCACCTGATGGTGGCGCCGCTGCTTCACATCGCCGACCTGGACGCGCTGCCCGCCAGCGTCAGCGCGGACCTGTGGGCCTTGACCCAGCGGGCCGTGGCGGCCTTGTCGGCCGAGTACCGCCCGGATGGGTACAACATCGGCATGAATCTCGGCCGCGCGGCCGGCGCGGGGGTACCTGACCACCTACATCTCCACGTCGTGCCGCGCTGGAGCGGCGATGCGAACTTCATGCCAGTCACCGCCGACACGAAGGTCCTGCCCGAGACTCCGGATCAGACCTACCGCCGCCTTCGGCCCTACTTCGAGACCTGAGTCGGACGGTGGACAACGGACCATGGACGATCGACCAGCCGAATCCGCCCTCGTGCTTTGTCGTTCGTCCGTTGTCTCGCTGGAAGTGACGGAAGATGCTTCCGCTTGACGGCAAAATAGCCATGATTACGGGTGGGAGCCGGGGCGTGGGTCTGGCTACGGCGCGCCGACTGGCCGGGCTGGGAGCGTCCCTGGCGCTGGTCGCTCGCGAGGCGGCGCGCCTCGACGCGGTCTGTGGCGAGATCCAGGCGAGCGCAGGGCGGCCGCTCCCGCTGGTCGCCGACGTGCGTGACGAGGGGGAGATGCACCTGGCGGTGGAGCGTACCGAGCGCGAGCTTGGCGGGCTCGACGTGTTGATCAACAACGCGGCGATCGGGCGATACGGTCCGGTCGGCGAGTTTGCCGTCGCGGACTGGCGGGCCGTGATCGAAACCAACTTGAGCGGGGTGTTCATCGCCACGCAAGCGGCCCTGTCCGCGATCCGTCGGCGGGGCGGCGGACACGTGATCTCGATCTCTTCGGGCGCTGCGAAGCGAGGCTACCCGAAAATGAGTGCCTACTGCGCCAGCAAGTCCGGCCTGCATGGATTCATGGAGGCCCTGGCCGCCGAGCTGGCGGACGAGAAGATCAAGTGCACGACGATCGTCGCCGGTGGGATCCTGACCGATTTCGGAGTCAGGACTCGCGAGGACCGACTGCGGAGCGGGGATCGCTTCCTTGAGCCCGGGGACGTCGCCGAGGCGATCGCCTATGTCTTACTCCAGCCTGACCGCGCCTGGACCCAGGAGCTGAACGTCTGGCCGAGATAGCCACGGTAGGGGCGCCGCTTGCTGCGCCCTGTCCTGCCCAAGGGCGGAGCGAGCACCGCCCCTACACCCGCCCTCGCACCACGTAGTAACCCAGCTTCAAGTACTCCTGGACAACGCGGCTGATCGCCTGGCGGTCTTGCCACCAGTTGCGCACGCCGTACTTGCTGCCCTCGGCCGGGCTGGCCTCTGCAGACAGGCCCTCCGGTTCTAGCACCTGGCGGAAGGTGAGAATCGCCCGCCGCATATGGAACGGGTCCGTGACCACGATCGCCGAGCGCCACCCATACCGGATTATCAGGTCGCGGCTGGCGAGCGCTTCCTCGTAGGTGCTGTTCGAGATCGCCTCGATCGGGACGACCGCCTCGTCCGGGATATCGAGATCGACCAGGCCTCACGCTCGTAGCTCGAGCCAGGTTGTCTGCACGCCGTGGCTGGAGAGCGCTTCGTTAGAGATGATGACGTGGCTGGCCAGACCCTGCCGGTATAGAGTGGCGGCGTGACGCGCGCGGTACGGCGAGTTGCCTGCCAGCACGACGATCGCGTCGGCGGGCACGAGCTGGTCTCGTTCGACCAGGAAGTCGCCGGCTGCCGTGAGCCAGGTCTGGTGGGTGGCGAAGAGAAACCCGGCGACCACAAGGACGATGACGAGTCGGCGCACCCCAGCTCCAGGCTTCGATTCAAATCTCGGCAGAAGCGTACGAGAGCGCGACTGGCGGCGTCACGTCCCGTCACGCAGCAGGGGCGGCCCGCGCAGGCGGGTCGCCCCCAACTGTGGCCGGATCGGGCGGGGTTACCGCACGCCGGCACCCGAGCGCATCATCGGGCCGCGAGTCACGTACCCGGCGAGGCCGAACACGATCAGAAAGACCGCCCCGACAAGCGCGCCCAGGCTCGGGTCGGTGATCTTGATGCCCAAAACTCGGTCGAGGATCGTGACGGTCGTGAAAAACCCGAAGAACCCGCTGAAGACCCAGAGGGTGAGGTCCCGCCAGAGCGGCGCCTGGACTTCCGGTGGCAGGAATTTGCGGTTCACGATCGAGACGTGGATGCCGTAGATGCTCATCATCAGTCCGGCGGTGAAGGCGCCGAGCAGGATCAGGATGAACGGCTGGGCCAGGTTGATCGCGATACAACCCCAGACCACGAAGACGACGAGGATAGAATAGTAGACCTTGCGGACGTCGCCGTTGGACCAGCTTCGAACGCCCGGGTTGCTGGTCCAGAGGATGTCGGTGACCGTCCGCGGCAGCAGGTCCATGATCCCCAGCTGGGTGCTGTATAGGATCCAGAAGCCAGTGAGGAGTGTCAAGTACCAGAGGAGCGATCCGGAGACGTTGGCCAGCCCACCGAACGCATTGGAGATGCCCTCGGCCTGGCGCACGGCCACGGCCATGCCACCTATCTGAGTGCCCGGCGGGATGAACTGGACCGTCAGCAGGGCGGGCAGCCCCATTCCGAGGAAGCAACCGACCGTCCACACCCAGCCCTGGTCAAAGCGGATGTAGCGCCACCACTGGCGGAACGTCGAGACGTTTTCCGGGGTCGGCTCGAAGACCTTGCCCGTCGCGGCTAGTTCGACCCGGTGTCCACCCACGACGGCCGGGATATAGCCGACAAGGCCGCCCATGCCCATACCCTTGTCACGCACCCAGTTCGAAACCGTGCAATTGCCGAGGCCCCCGGCGCCGGCGTAGGCTGCGAAACCGGCCAGGATAAACCAATCCGCGCCTTGAGGAATCAAGCCCATCAGCTGGCCGGAGTTCGGGTCCCTGATCAAGTACAGGCCACCTGCCAGGAAGCCGGCAATCACGGTGACCCAGGTGCCGAGGCTCGTAAACACGATGCCGAGGAACAGTAGGGCGGCGACGATCCAGATCACCATGAACCATTCCGCGTACTCGAGGGCCTGCTCGACCTTCCTTCCCAGCAACAGCAGGCCGAGCGAGGCGAAGAAGGTAATGTAGCCCCAGAACTTGACCGTCCCGGCATGCTCGGGCCCTGGCACCCCGCCTATCTGGGCCGCGACGACAGCGGTCGCCGCGGCCGCCGCCCAGCCCGGCCAGCCGAGCTGGATGAAGCCGAGGATAGAGTAGACCCAACCCCAGAAAACACTGCCTGGCTTCGTGCGCATGAAGCCGCTGAAGATCGGCTCGCCCGTATACAGTGTGTAGCGACTCGCCTCTTCGTTGAAAACCCACTGCAGGAGGATCGAAGCCGTCGCCACCCATAACAGCGCCGCGGTGAACTGGGCCGTGACCGCTGGCCCGATCAACCATTCGCCGCTGCCGATCGAGATCCCGAGGATGATCGCTCCGGCTCCGGTCACTCGGAGGGCATTGCCGAAGCCGTACGGGGGCGGGGCCGGCAGCTCGGCCACCTCCCAGGGTGGGAGCGATCCCGCTTCGATGACTCGAACGCCCTCCGGCCGGGGCGCCGCTGCTTCGCCTAGTGCCATGAGCGCCTCCTTACGGTCTGCCTCCGCGGCAGACGTCTGGTTTCACCCGTCTGCGGGTGGGCGTGCACGACGAATACGGATAGATGATCACGATGAAAGACAGCGGGCGTTGCGTTCTCGAGCCCATGGACTGACTCGAGCAGGCGCCTTCACTGCATAGGCGACCTCCGAATGGAGACTCGAACCCTCCGCCCCGACGGCGCGGTAGCCTCCTCAGACTGCAGGCACCATTGTCGGGGCACGGCCTTCATCCGTCAATATATCCGTTCGTGCAATCGCTTGCCGCGGCTCGCCGAGGAGCGAGCGATACGCCGTTATTCCAGTGGTATCATCGAGTCCAGGTCGCCAGACGGGCGACGATCGGAGGCGACGTGAAGGTCGAAGGCAGTTATGAGTTCGGTGCCCCGCGCGATCGAGTCTGGGCCGTCCTGCTGGACCCCGAGGCGCTCAAGAGCTGTATCCCCGGCTGCGAGAGTCTGAGCGCGATCGGTGAGGACCAGTACGAGGCGGTGATGAAGGTCGGCGTGGCCGCCATCCGGGGCACCTACAAGGGCAAGGTGCGGATCACCGACAAGGAGGATCTGAGTCGGTACAAGCTGTTGGTCGAGGGCAGCGGTGGACCCGGCTTTGTGCGTGGCGAAGCGCTCGTCGAGCTGGTGGACGGGGGAGAGTCAACGCAGGTCAACGTGCACGGCGATGGCCAGGTCGGCGGGACCGTGGCGGGGGTCGGGCAACGGATGCTCGGCGGGGTGGCCAAGATGCTGATGGGCCAGTTCTTCGAATGTTTGAAGAGACAGCTGTAGAGGCTCGCCCGTGAGACCGATGCTCACCGTTTCCCCGTACGACATGGTGCCCGTCAAGGATGCCATCGAGGCAATCCTGGCGCTGGCGTCGCCCCTGGAGTCCGAAGTCGTCGACGCGTTGTCGGCCGAAGGCCGGACGCTGGCCGAGACCAGCCGCTCGACCGTGGCCGTGCCGGCCGGAGCCCGATCGGCGGTGGATGGCTACGCCGTCCGCGCGGCGGATGCCGGCGAGCGAGCGCTCATCCGCCACGAGATCTCGGCCGGCCGAGAGCAAGCTGTCCAGGTTGGTCTGGGCGAGGCGGTGCGGATCATGACCGGGGGTGGACTGCCGGCTGGAGCCGACGCGGTCGTGATGGTTGAGGACACTGAGGAGCGGGACGGCCGACTCGTCATGCACCGCGATGTACCTGCCGGTGCCAACGTCCACCGAACTGGGCAGGACATCGCTGAGCGGCAAATCGTGCTCGAGGCCGGCACGACGCTCGGGGCGGCCGAGATCGGGCTGCTAGCCACGGTTGGGCAGGTACGGGTCAAGGTGTACCGCCGGCCGCGGGTCTCTGTCCTGGCGACGGGCGACGAGCTGGTCGAGCCGGCGGAGGAGCCACCGCCGGCCTGCATTCGGGACAGCAATCGCTACGCGTTGCTGGCCGCGGTCCGCGAGGCGGGCGGCGATCCTGCGTGGAGTGGGGTGGCCCGCGATGACGAGGACGAGCTTGCTCGCCACTTCGAGGCGGCGCTGGCGCCGGCCGACGTGGTGATCACTTCGGGCGGCGTGTCGATGGGTACGAGGGACCTGATCAAGCCGCTGCTCGAACGGCTTGGGACGGTCCATTTCGGGAGGGTCAACTTCAAGCCCGGCAAGCCGCTGACGTTCGCCACGGTTCGCGACCGCCTGGTGTTCGGGCTGCCGGGCTATCCGGTCTCCTCGCTCGTCACGTTCGAGGTTTTCGTCAGGCCGGCATTGCTCAAGATGCAGGGGCGGCCGCGCCTCCACCGTCCCCGCGTCGACGTTGAGCTGGAGGACGAGCTGCGGCCCGACCCGGTCCGCCCGGAATACCAGCGAGCGGTGGTCCGCTGGGCCTCGGGCAGGCTCCTGGCTCGGACAACAGGCGCTCAGGGCTCAAGTCGACTGCTCTCCATGGCCGGCGCCAACGCTCTGCTCGAGATCGAGGCCGGCGGGGAGCCACTGTCGGCCGGGCGCCGCGTGCCGGCGCTGCTGACCGCCGAGATCCTGCCCGAGTAGCCGGCTCGTAGTCGGCGCTTCAGCGCCTGCCGTGCACTGAAGTGCGCACTGCGAGCCGGCCCGATCCGGCCAGTTGTTATACTTTGCGAGTTCGAAGTTGCCTGGCACTGCCACTACCAGCGGCCGGCCGCGCGTGAGGAGGAGCGAGTGATCGAGGGTATCCGCCGTATTCAGGAGATGATGGAGCGGGAGCACTATGTGACGGACCGCTCCATCGCTACCACGGCGTTCCTGGCCATGGAGCTGAAGAAGCCAGTCCTCATCGAGGGACAGGCCGGGGTCGGGAAGACCGAGATCGCCAAAGTTCTGTCCGCAGCCCTCGACACTGAACTGATCCGCTTGCAATGCTACGAAGGCCTCGACGTCAACACGGCCCTCTACGAGTGGAACTATCCAAAGCAGATGCTGCGGATCAAGATCGAGGAGGGCTCCTCGCGTGACGCGGAGGAGCAAGAGAGCCTCATCTTCAGCGACCCGTTCCTCCTCAAGCGGCCGCTGCTGCGCGCGATCAGCGCCCAAACCCAGGCGCCGGTCCTGCTGATCGACGAGGTCGACCGTTCGGATGAGGAGTTTGAGGCGTTCCTGCTGGAGGTGCTCTCGGATTTTCAGGTCACCATCCCGGAGCTCGGCACGCTCCAGGCCAAACATCGGCCCTACGTCGTCCTAACCTCCAACCGCACCCGCGAGCTGAGCGACGCGCTCAAGCGCCGCTGCCTCTACCTGTGGATCGACTACCCCAGCTTCGAGAAGGAGCTGCGCATCATCACGACCAAAGTGCCGGGCATCAACGACCGTCTCGCTCGCCAGATCGCCATGTTCATGCAAGTCATTCGGCACGTGAAGCTGAACAAGACGCCGGGCATTGCCGAGACCCTGGACTGGGCCATGAGCATGATGGCGCTTCACCAGGACCACCTCGACCAGGGAGCCGTGCGCGAGACGCTCGGTGCGTTCGTGAAGGACCGAGATGACGTCGGCAAGCTGAGCGGCAAGCCGATCGACATCCTGGTCTCGAGCATGAACGGTATAGAAGAAGGGGATTTGAGCGAATGGATTCAGTCGGTGACGCAGCGACTCGAAAAAGAGGTCGCTACGCGCTAAGGAGTCGGGCCCGCTACTCCGACCTCCAGCGGCACGTCATCGGCTTCGGTCGCGAGCTCAGACGCCGCGAGCTGCTGGCCACCTCATCCGAGATCGTCGACGCCCTGCGGACCATCGAGAGTGTCGACCTCGGAGACCGCCACGATGTGTACCTTGGCCTCAGGTCGGTGTTTACGTCGCGACCCGAGGAGATCCCGATCTTCGACGAGGTCTTCAACCAGTTCTGGCGGCGGATCGCTCAACCCGAAGACGAGACGAGCCCAGAAGATGACCTGCCGTCTCAGCTCGAGGACAACAGCCAGGTCAAGCAGAGCGGTGAGAGCGAAGAGCAGCTCAAGCTGACCAGCCCTGAGGGCGAACAGCCAGACGACGCCGAGCAGGGTGACGAGGAGTCGCTGCCCCTGTACAGCCCGGTTGAGATCCTGGCGACCAAGGATTTCGGCCGCTTTCACGCCGACGAGATGGCCGAGATCGCCCGGGCGGTCCTGGTGATCGCCAAGCAGCTGTCGACTAAAGAGAGCCGGCGGACCCGCCAGGCCAGCCGCAGCCACCTGATCGATCCGCGCCGCACCTTGCGCCGCAATATGAAGTACGGCGGGACGATCGTCGAGCTGGCCCGCAAACGTCGCAAGATCCGCAAGCCGCGGCTCGTTCTGATCTGTGATGTCAGCCGCTCGATGGACACCTACAGCCGCTTCTTGCTGCAATTCATCCACGCCATCCAGAACACGATCGGTAAGGTCGAGTCATTTGTTTTCAGCACCACGTTGACGCGCGTAACGCCCTACTTCAAAGGCGAAGAGATCACCGACGCGCTGGACCGCATCGCTCGGGACGTGCACGATTGGTCGGGCGGGACTCGAATCGGTCACAGCCTCCAGACCTTCAACGAGAAGTGGGCCCGCAAACTGCTGAACCGCCACACGATCGTGCTGATCCTCAGTGATGGTCTGGATACCGGCGACGCCGAGGTATTGCGGGCGGCGATGGAGGAACTGGACGCACGAGCCGGCAAGGTGATTTGGCTCAACCCGCTGCTGGGCAGCAAGGACTACCGTCCGCTCGCACGAGGCATGAGCACGGCCCTCGAGCACGTCGATGTCTTCGCGCCGGCTCACAACCTGGCCAGCCTGGCCGAGCTGGGAAAGCACCTCTCGTCGTAGTCGCGAATCTCGAGTCCAAAGTCCAGAGTGACCTTCCCCGCCGCCAGATGGCCGGGCAGCCGGTGGCGGTCCCGTCCATCGTGGTGACAACTGCGGTGGCTGGGACAGCTTCGTGGGGGCCGGGGCCAGCGTGCCTGAAGTCGAAAGTCGAAGGTCGAAAGTCCCAAGTCCAGAGTCGAAAGTCGATACAATTTGAATAGCCAGGTCTGGATGTTGAGCTGTTGTCGGCCCTCACCCCCCTCCCCTCTCCCACGCTTGGGAGAAGGGAGAGGGCATCTAAGGCTGCTGGCGCCTGAGACACGAGACGTGAGGCTTGAGATTTGAGACTTCGGGTGCTGAGTTTCGAGCTGAGACTGGAGAGGTGATATGCGTGAGATCCTTCCGGACCTCGATAGATGGCAAAGCAAAGGCGAGCCGGTGGCGCTCGCCACGGTGGTGAGGGCCTATGGCTCGGCGCCCCGACGCGAGGGCGCCAAGATGGCGATCTCGGCCAGCGGGGAGATGTCGGGCTCGGTGAGCGGCGGCTGCGTCGAGGCCGACGTGGTCCTACACGCCCAGGAGGTGCTGGAGAGCGGCTCGCCCAGGCTGGTGCACTACGGCATCAGCGACGAGCAGGCGTTCGAGGTCGGGCTGGCCTGCGGGGGCGTGATCGACGTGTTCATCGAGCCGCTCGCGCCGGCCATTGCGTCTTGATGGCAGGCCCAGATCTGTTCGCCGAGATCCGCCGGCGCGTCGAGGCCGAAGAGGCCCTGGCGGTGGCCACCATCGTCCAGGCGCCACGTGGCGTGGGCTCGGGCATGCTGATCCTCCCCGATGGCTCGACCCAGGGTGGGCTGGGGGATGGTGAGCTCGAGTCCAGAGTCGTGCCAGACGCGCTGGAGCAATTGCGGCGTGGCCCGTCGAAGACGTTCGAGTACGAGTGGGCCGGCGCCGAGACGCTGGTGTTCGTCGACGTCTACCCGGCTCCGAACCGCCTGCTGGTCTTCGGCGGCAACCATATCGCGGTCCCGCTGGTGGACTTCGCCAAGCTGGTCGGGTTCCGTGTTGAAGTGATCGACGCGCGAGGTCGCTTCGCTACCCGCGAGCGCTTTCCGAACGCCGATGAGCTGGTCCTCGCCTACGCCGACGAGTACCTCCAGACGGCCCGAGTCGATGCCTCGGCCTACGTCGTCGTCCTGACCCACGATCCGAAGCTGGACGACCCGGCCCTCATTCACGCGCTGCGGACCGATGCGCGCTACGTCGGCGCGATCGGCAGTCGAAGGACGCACGCACAGCGCGTCGAGCGACTGCGTGAGGCCGGACTGACCGACGAGCAGATCGGCCGAATCCACGCCCCGATCGGGCTGGACATAGAGGCCCAGAACCCAGAGGAGATCGCGCTGGCGATCATGGCCGAGGTTGTAGCGGCGAAGAACGGCTGGAAGTGATAGAGGCGGTCGTTCTCGCGGCGGGCTCGTCAACTCGGATGGGCCAGCCGAAGCTGCTGCTGGCGCTGAGGGGCAAAAGCCTGGTGCGACGGGTGGTCGAGGAAGCCGTGGCGTCGCGCGCCAAGCAGACCGTCGTAGTGACCGGTGCCTACCGGGCGCAGATCGAGCGCGAACTGGCGGGGCTGCCAATCAAGCTGGTCCACAATCCCGAGCACGCGGCGGGCATGAGCACGTCCCTGCGGGCCGGCCTCAAAGCGCTGCGACCGGAGACGGACGCGGCTATAATTTTGCTCGGCGACCAGCCGCTCGTCGATCACTCCGTTCTCGATGCGCTGATCGAGACGTACGAGCATTCAGGCAGATCGATCGTGCGGCCGAGTTATGCTGGGCGGCGCGGCAATCCAGTCCTGTGGGACCGCCGGCTGTTCGACGAGCTGATGGCCCAGGAAGGGGACCAGGGGGGTCGGGCGCTGCTGCGCCGGCACGCGTCGGAGGTGGCCACGCGTGAGATCCCCGATGCACGTCTGCAACTGGACGTCGACACCCGCCAGGACTATGAGCGACTGTTGGCGGAGGTGGAGGCATGGAGCGGCGGCTCAGCTCCCGCTTCCCACGACCACGAATTACAGGCGCCCCGATTCTGTCCGGTCTGCGCTGGACGTCTCGAGCCAAGCGGCGTCCAGGACCGGCTTCGGCCGGTCTGCACGGTCTGTGGAGCCGTGTTCTACGTCGACCCGAAGGTCGCGGTAGCGGTGCTGGTCCCCTGGCAAGACGGGGTTCTCCTGGGCCGGCGGGCGATCGACCCGGGGCGGGGGGTGTGGAGCTTCCCGTCGGGCTACGTCGACCGCGGCGAGGTGCTCGAGGAGGCGGCCCAGCGCGAGGTCCTGGAGGAGACCGGGCTGCAGGTCGACATCGGCGGCCTGGTCGGAGTCTATTCGGCAGCCGGCGATCCGGTCATCCTCGTCGCCTACGCCGGCGAGGTCCGGGCCGGCGTCGCCGCGCCTGGGCCTGAGATGAGCGAGCTAGCCGGCTTCCCGGTGGACCAGCTTCCGCGAATGGCCTTCGGGCACGACGACCGAATCGTCGGCGACTGGATGGCGCTCCGCCAGCGACAGGCGGCCAGAAGTTGAAAACGCATCGGATCCGGGCCGGAGACATCGAGCAGCGGCACGTCGGGCTGGTTGTGGCGCATAACGTCCGCAACGCGGCGGGCACCAAGTTCGTCCTCCGCAAAGGGGATCGAGTTGGCGCCGAGCACCTGGAGGCGGTCCGGGCGCTCGGCTGTCGCGAGCTGCACCTCGTCGAGCTGGGGCCTGATGACGTGCACGAGGGTGAGGCGGGCGCTCGATTGGCGCGGGCCGTAGCCGGGGGCGGGATCGAGATCAGCGGCCCGGCAGAGGCCCAGTACACCTTGAATGCCGCCCGCCGAGGCTTGCTGCGGGTGGACCGGGAATCGCTCTTCGAGGTCAACAGCCTGGAGGGCATCTCGGTTCTGACGCGTTTCGATTACCAGCCCGTCGAGCGCGGCGAGGGGCTAGCCGGCGCCAAAGTGACCCCGCTCGCACTCCCGCGCGCTACGATCGAGCGAGTCGAGGAGATCTGCCGCGATCGTCCGCCGCTGCGCGTGCTGCCGTTTGAGCGGAAGCGGGTGGCCGCAATGGTTCTCGAGCGCGTGGACATCCGCGCCCGCGATCGGTTCCAGGCCGCGCTGGAGCGCAAGCTGGCCTGGTACGGGTCGGAGCTGGTGGCCCTGCGCGAGTCGAACGACGGGGGCCCGAATGCCGATCTGATTCGCGAGGTGCTCGCCGAGCGGCCTGACCTGATCATGGCGGCCGGCGCGAGCTCGCTCGACCCTCTGGAGCCGCTGTTCGGGGCGCTAACCGAGCTGGGCGCGCAGATCGTCAAGCACGGCGTCCCGGTCCATCCGGGCAGTCTGTTCTGGATCGCCTACGTTGGTCCGATCCCGTTGTTTGGTTTGTCATCATGCGAGATGTTCTCCCACAAGACGATCCTCGACCTCATCCTGCCGCGGCTGTTCGCCGGCGAGCCGGTCACCAGGGAAGATCTAGTCAGCCTCGGTCTGGGTGGGATGCTCGGCCGCGAAATGGCGTTCCGCTTTCCGGCCTACATAGAGTCCAGCGGGAACGACACGTAGGCGAGTAGCGGAACGCCGCGGGGCGTGCCCGTGGCCGCCTCACCACGAGCGGTTGACATTCGACGCGAGCACCCATAGCATGACCTTGTTGGTTTGCTTCGACCGTCCAACGTCCTAGAGAGTCCAGTGTCCGTAGCGCGGCGGCTTGTCCCCCGCCAGATGCAGGGGAAAAGCCCCGCGCTAGGAAGAGGAGGCGAGGGTGAAGGTTTCGATGGCGGTTAACGGGAAGAGCTACGAGCACGATGTCGAGCCGCGCCTATTGCTCGTCCATTACATCCGGGACGTGCTTCAGCTCACTGGCACACACGTTGGCTGCGACACAAGCCAGTGCGGAGCGTGCACGATCATCATGAACGGCATGGCGGTCAAATCGTGCACCGTGCTGGCGGTCCAGGCCGACGGGGCCGACATCATGACGATCGAGGGCCTCGCCAAGGACGGCGAGCTACACCCGATCCAGATGGGCTTCTGGGAAGAACACGGCCTACAGTGCGGCTTCTGCACGCCCGGCATGATCATGACCAGCTACGACCTGCTGAAGAACAATCCGTCGCCCAGCGAGGAGGAGATTCGGAAAGGGATCGAGGGCAACCTGTGCCGCTGCACCGGTTACCAGAACATCGTTAAGGCAATCCAGTACGCAGCCCGCGAGATGGCTGGGTCGGGATCGAGTAGGCAGTAGGCAGTTCACAGTAGACAGTGGCGCAGAGTCTCCTGTCTACTGCCCACTGCCTATTGCCCATTGCCTACTATCGTAGGAGGTGAAGCGTGGCAGTCACTAGCCTGGTAGGCGCCAGCGTCAAGCGGCGCGAGGACCCTCGCATGATCACGGGCACCGGCCAGTACGTCGATGACGTCAAGCTGGTCAACATGGCGTACATGGCGGTGCTGCGCAGCCCTCACGGCCACGCTCGAATACGCGATATCCGCACGGACGCCGCGAGGCGGGCGCTGGGGGTGCTGGCCGTCCTGACCGGTTCGGACCTGAAGGACCGGCTTGGGCTGGTGCCGGTGGCCGCTCAGCTTCCGGATATGAAGGTCCCAAAGCATTACGCCCTGGCCGTGGACAAAGTCCGCTTCGTCGGCGAGCCGGTCGCAGCGGTGGTGGCTGAGAGTCGCTACGCCGCGAGCGACGCGCTGTCCCTGATCGAGGTCGATTACGAACCGCTTCCAGCCGTGATCGACATCGAGAAGGCGGTCCAGGCGGATGCTCCGGTCCTCCACGAAGAGCTCGCCGGCGAGAAGAATGAGACTGGCGATGCGAACGTCGCTTACCGCTGGTCGCTGGCGGGTGGCAACGTCGAGCAGGCGTTTGCGGACGCCGACGTTACTGTCAGCCAGCGCATGGTGAATCAACGGCTGGCGCCGGTCCCGATGGAAACGCGAACGGTAGCCGCCAGCTTCCAGCGCGGCGCGGACGAGCTAACCGTCTGGTCTTCAACTCAAATCCCGCATCTGCTGAAGACTCAGCTTGCCCTGATGCTCAACCTGCCCGAGCAGCGGGTGCGCGTCATATCGCCTGACGTCGGGGGTGGGTTCGGCTGCAAGCTGAACGTCTACGCAGAGGAAGCGCTCGCCGCCCTGCTGGCGATGCAGTTGGGGCGCCCGGTCAACTGGGTCGAGCAGCGCAGCGAGGGCATGCAGGGCACGATTCATGGCCGCGACCACGTCGCCTACGTCGAGGCAGCGGCCAAGCGGGACGGGACTATTACGGCCTTGCGCTACCGGGTTTACGCCGATCT
>DASPXK010000098.1:0-11432 GCA_035637315.1 Chloroflexota bacterium | reverse complement strand
GCTTCGGGGTTTCGTTTCTGGAGTCGCGGCGCCCGGAGCCGGAGGGCGGCGCGGTGCTCACCGCCAGCCCGGCCCGCACCACCGGCCCGGGGGCTGGCGCCGCCTCGCCCTCGCCCGTCCTCATTCAGCCCTCGCCCTCGCCGGGCCTGGGGCGCGTGCGGGTGGCGAATACCGAGGGCCAGGGCGCCAACCTGCGTCAGCGGCCGAGCACTTCCGCGCCGCTCGTCAGGTCCCTGGCCGACGGCACGATCCTGGAAGTGATTGGCAGCGACCAGCAGGCCGAGGGCCGCACCTGGCGCAACGTGCGCGAGCCGGCCGGCGCGACCGGCTGGCTCGCAGCCGAGTTTCTGGCCCCGGAGTAGGGGCAAACCTAACCCCCCGACCCCCTTCCCTCAAGGGAAGGGGGAGATGGTCCGGGATCGCACCGTCCCTTTTAGGGGAGGCGCTGGGGGAGAGCTCGCTATGATATAACCCTGCACCGCCATCGGAGGCCGCGGCAATCGTGATCAATCCGTTTCTCCAGCGGCTGGAGCGCGGGCCCGTCCTATCCGACGGTGGGATGGGTAGCATGATCTACGCTCGGGGCATCCCCTACGAGCGTTGCTTCGACGAACTGAACCTCACCGATCCCGGCGTCGTCCAGCGAGTCCACCGCGAGTACATCCGGGCCGGCGCCGAGCTGATCGAGACGAATACGTTCGGCGCCAATCGCTACAAGCTATCGGCGCACGGCCTGGAGCATCGCGTCCGCAGCATTAACTTCCAGGCCGTCAAGATCGCCCGCGAGGCGCGTGAAGAGTGCGGCGAGCCGGTGTTCCTGGCGGGGTCGATCGGTCCGCTCGGCCAGCCGCTGGCGCCTGTCGGGACGATCACGCTCGGGGAGGCGCGGGCGGCCTTTCGCGAGCAGGTCGACCCATTGCTGGAGGCCGGCGCGGACCTGATCGTTATCGAGACGTTCGGCGATCTGGCCGAGCTGCGGGAAGCGGTCTTGGCGGCTCGTGAGGCGTGCGATCTGCCCATCGTCGCTTCGATGAGCTACGCCGAGGACGGTCGGACACTCAGTGGTGAGACCCCAAGTGAGGTCGCGTTCGCACTGGCCGACCTGGGGGTTAGGGTGATCGGCGCGAACTGCGGGGTCGGTCCTCAGGGCGCCCTCGACGCCATTCGGCAGATGGCCGTCTTGCCGCCTTCGGACGTGTGGCTATCGGCCATGCCCAATGCCGGCGCGCCGAGTCGACTCGAGGGGCGCTACGTCTACTTCTCGACTCCGGAGTACTTCGCCGAATACGCCCGCCGCTTCGCGTCGGCCGGGGTGCGGCTGATCGGCGGCTGCTGCGGCACCACGCCCCAGCACATCGCCGCGATGCGCAAGGCAATCGAGGCCGAGCATGCGGAGGCGCTCCCGACGATCCAGGCGGTCGCGACGCCCGCCCCGCCCACCGACACCATCGAGTCCGCCGTCAGCGTCGAGCCGACGCCGCTCCAGAAATTGATGGCGCAGGGCAAGTTCATCGTCAGCGTCGAGCTCGATCCGCCCAAAGGCCTCAACCCCACCAAGATCGTCAACGGGGCCGCGATGCTGGCCCAGGTGGGTGTGGACTGCATCAACATCGGCGACAGCCCAATGGCACGGGTCCGCATGGGCTGCATCAGCCTGGCGCTCCACATCCAAAGACGGGTTGGGCTCGACACGATCATTCACTTCACCACCCGTGATCGGAACCTGATGGCGCTCCAGTCTGAATTGCTTGGCGCGCATTCGCATGGCATCCGCAATATCCTGGCCCTGACGGGCGACCCACCGCGGATCGGGAACCTGCCACAGGCCAAGGCGGTCTGGGACGTGGACGCGATTGGGCTGATCACGATCCTCAAGCGCATGAACGAGGGCCAGGACTGGACCGGCAACTCGATCGGGATGACCGCCCATTTTCACGTCGGCTGCGCTGTCAACCCGGTCGCGGACGACCTGGAGCTGGAGCTGGACCGCTTCCACCGAAAACTGGAGGCCGGGGCCGACTACGTGATGTCCCAGCCGCTCTACGAGTTGGAACAGCTCGTCAACTTCCTGGACCGCGTGGGCAAGATCCCGGTCCCGTTCCTGCTGGGCGTGATGCCCCTCCAGAGCCATCGCCACGCCGAGTTCCTCCACAACGAGCTGCCGGGTGTATCGATCCCAGACCATCTCCGCGAGCGGATGCGCCTGGCCGGTGACCATGGGGTGGAGGAGGGCATCCGCCAGGCCCAGGAGTTCCTCACCGAAGCCCAGGCGTACGTCGACGGGACCTATCTGATGCCCTCGTTTGGCCGTTATGAGATGGTGGCCGAGCTGGTGAAGGTCCTGAATCGTCGGGGTGACTACCTAACCCCCCTGGCCCCCGGCCCGTTGACAACCTAACCCCCTAGCCCCCTTCCCTAAAGGGAAGCGGGGACTCCTTAACAGGCTCCCCCTTGCCTTCGGGGAGGGGGCCGGGCTTAGGTTTCCCTAAAGGCAAGGAGGGAGTCTTTAACAGGCTCCCCCTTCCCTTTAGGGAAGGGGGGCTGGGGGGTTAGGTAATCACCCCGAGGTGGCTAGCATGCCTGCACAAGAAGTCTTTCGCACCGAGCTGACTCCGCTCTCATTCCTGGAACGGAGCGCGGCAGTCTTCCGCGAGAAGACGGCGGTCGTGTACGGCGAGCAGTCGTACACCTATCCAGAGATGCGGCGGAGGGTGGTTCGGTTGGCCTCCGCGCTCCAGCGCGTTGGTGTCCGCAAGGGTGACCGAGTCGCCATTCTGTGCCCCAATATCCCGCCGATGCTGGAGGCCCATTTCGGCGTGCCGCTGGCTGGCGCGATCCTGGTATCTATCAATACCCGGCTGGCGCGCGACGAGATCGCCTACATCCTCAATCACTCCGGCTCGAAAGTCCTGCTGGTGGACACCGAGCTGGCCCCGTTGATCGAGCGGGCCCGCCCACAGCTCGAGACGGTCGGCCGATTCGTCAACCTGGTCGACGTGCCGGATGGGACGCGCCTCCACGGCCCAGACTACGACGAGTTTCTGGCCAGCGGCAGCGACGATCCACTGCCGATCCCCGTCGAGGACGAGTACGAGACGATCTCCATCAACTACACATCCGGGACGACCGGGCGGCCGAAGGGGGTCATGTACCACCACCGCGGGGCCTATCTCAACGCGATTGGCGAGTGCATGACGAGCGGCATCACCAGCACCAGCGTGTACCTCTGGACGCTGCCGATGTTCCACTGCAACGGTTGGTGCTGCACCTGGGGCGTGACGGCCGCCGGCGCCACCCACCTCTGCCTGCGTAAGGTGGAGGCGTCCGAGATCTGGCGTCTTATCCGTGAGCAGGGCGTGACCCACCTCAACGGCGCGCCGACGGTGCTGATCTCGATGGTGAACGACCCGGGCGCCAAGACCACCAAGCTGACTCGCCCGCTGCGAATCACCACCGCCGCCGCGCCGCCTTCGCCCTCGATCATCGCCCAGATGGAGGAGCTGGGCGCCGAGATCACGCACGTCTATGGGCTGACTGAGACGTACGGGCCACACACCGTGTGCGAGTGGCAGTCGCAGTGGACTGGACTGGAGCCGGCCGAGCGGGCGCGGATCAAGGCGCGCCAGGGGGTTGGCTACGTCATTGCGGACCCCGTCCGGGTGGTGGACGAGCAGATGAACGACGTCCCGGCCGACGGTGAGACGATGGGCGAAGTGATCATGCGCGGCAACAACGTGATGAAGGGCTACTTCGAACAGCCCGACGCCACGGCCGAGGTGTTCCGCGGCGGCTGGTTCCACTCGGGCGATCTGGCCGTCATGCACCCCGACGGTTATATCGAGCTGCGCGACCGAGCCAAGGACATCATCATCTCGGGCGGCGAGAACATCTCGACCATCGAGGTCGAGCGCTGCATCTACCAGCACCCTGACTTGCTGGAGGTAGCCGTCATCGCGATACCGGACGAGAAATGGGGCGAGGTGCCGAAGGCGTTTGTCGTCCCGAAGGCTGGAACGAATCCAACCGAGCAGGAGATCATCGAGTTCTGCCGTGAGCGCATCGCCCACTTCAAGTGCCCCAAGGCCGTGGAGTTCGGCGAGCTGCCCAAGACCAGCACCGGCAAGGTCCAGAAGTTCGTCCTGCGCGAGAAGGAGTGGGCGAACCACGAGAAGCGGATTCACTGAAGGCAGTGGGCAGTGGGCAGTGGGCGGTGGGCAGGGAGTCGCGACGCGCCCCGGTCGGCCGGGTCGTAGGGGCGGACCCGCGTGTCCGCCCAGGCGGGGCGCGCACCTGGGTGCGCCCCTACGAGGCGCGATGGCCGAAGCGCGCGACGATCTCCTGGATCAGGCCGCTGGTCGAGTGGCCCTCCTCGAGCGGGAGCAGCTCGACTCGGCCGCCGTACGCCTGGACGATGGGAGCCTCGGGTAGCGCGTCGAGCGAGTAGTCGGCTCCCTTGACGTAGATCTCGGGTCGAATCGCGCGCACGAGCCGCTCGGCGGTCGGCTCGTCGAAGAGCACGACGAAGTCGACACAGGCCAGGGCCGCGATCAGCTCGGCGCGTTCGCGCTCGGGGATGACCGGTCGGCCCGGCGGCTTGCCGCTCCGGACCGACGCGTCTGAGTTGAGCCCCACCACCAGGACGTCTCCCACCGCCCGCGCTCGCTCCAGCGAGCGAAGGTGTCCAACGTGGAGCAGGTCGAAGGCGCCGTTGGTGAACACCACCCGCGCGCCGCCTGCCCGCCGCCCCGCCAGCCCGGCCAGCAAATCGTCGAGCTCGACGAGCTTGGAACGAGCCTGCACCCTCTTGTCATCCTGAGTCTTCATTGTCATCCTTGTATCTTTGTGATCGGGAACAAGGATGTGGATAAGTCGTCGTCGTAGCCGGGGAGGGGGTTCGGGGGAGGGGTTTTCCACAGTGGGAAACTACCAACCGCGAGTCGCCGCACTGGCGCGTGGTGATGACGTGACAGACCGTTGCATCCGCGGCTCCGTCGAGACCGTCGCTCAGCGTGGTCGTCACGTCTATTCCCCGCCCGAGCCCGAACAGTTGCCGGGGCCACCGAGCCCGCATCCGCAAGGCCGGGACCGTGGTGGGAGACCAGCGGAGGGATGATGGCGGAGCAGCAGGCCGTGTTTGTGGGAATCGATGTCTCTAAAGCGACCTTGGACGTCGCGCTGCGACCTGGCGGCGAGTGCTGGCAGGTCAGTAACGACGAGGTCGGCCTGAGCCAGCTGGTCGAACGGCTCAGCGCGCGACCCTTGCAGCTGGTCGTGCTGGAGGCGACCGGCGGCCTGGAGGTAGCGGCCGTGGCAGCGCTGGCGGCTGAGGGCATCCCGGTCCAGGTCGTCAACCCGCGCCAGGTGCGCGACTTTGCTAAAGCGTTGGGCCGGCTGGCCAAAACCGACCGCCTGGATGCTGCCGTTCTGGCCCACTTCGCCCAGGCCGTGCAGCTGCAGCCGCGCCCCCTGCCGGACGCCGCGACCCAGGAGTTGCGCGTCCTGGTCACGCGGCGGCGCCAGCTGCAGACGATGCTGGTCGCCGAGCAGAACCGCCGAACGCGCGCTCCGCGGCGGATTCGGGCCCAACTGCAGGCCCACATCGACTGGCTGCAGCGCGCCGTGGCGGAGCTGGATCGGGAGTTGGACCACACGATCCGCTCGAGCCCGGTCTGGCGCGCTCAGGACGAGCTGCTCCAGAGCGCGCCCGGGGTGGGGCCGGTCCTCTCGAGCACCCTGCTGGCGGATGTCCCCGAACTGGGGCATCTCGACCGCCGGGCGATCGCCAAGCTGATCGGCGTGGCGCCCTTGAACCACGACAGCGGCACCTTGCGTGGGAAGCGGGCCATCTGGGGTGGGCGTGCCGCGGTGCGGGCCACACTGTACATGGCCACGGTGGCGGCCACACGCTGGAACCCCGTGATCAAATCCTTCTATGCCCGCCTGCTGGCGGCCGGCAAGACCAAGAAAGTCGCCCTCACTGCCTGTATGCGCAAGCTCCTCACGACCCTGAACGCGATGGTTCGGCACCAGACCCACTGGCAGGCTCACGTTGATACCACCCCTTGACAACCAAGACAGTTGCTGAGCGAAGCGAAGGATCTCGGTAGCTCGGCCCGGGGACCGAGATCCTTCGCTGCGCTCAGGATGACAATAGGGCGTGAGCTGCGATTTCTTCACAAGCTCTCAGCATGACAAAAAGGGCCTTATAATCCGGGCATGCCCGAGACCGCCGGCCGCGCCCTGTACCTGGCCTGGCGCCCGCGGACCTTCGACGACGTCGTTGGACAACGCCACATCGTGCAGACGCTGCGCAACGCGGTCAGGAATGGGACGCTTGGCCACGCTTACCTGTTTGCCGGCCCGCGCGGGACCGGCAAGACGTCGATCGCGCGGCTGCTGTTCAAGGCGGCCAACTGCCTCGACTCCGAAGACGGCGGGTCCTGCGAGCGCTGCGCGATCTGTACCTCGGCCAACGAGGGTCGGGCGCTCGACCTGATCGAGATGGATGCCGCCTCCAATCGCGGCATCGACGACGTCCGCGAGCTGCGTGACAAGATCCACTATACGCCGGCCGAAGCGCGGTACCGTCTGTACATCCTCGACGAGGCGCACCAGCTTACCCAGCCGGCGTGGGACGCCCTCCTGAAAACGCTCGAAGAGCCCCCGCCGCATGCGATCCTGGTGCTGGCCACCACCGAGGCCCACAAAGTGCCCGCCACGGTCCTCTCGCGCTGCCAGCGATTCGACTTCCATCGAATCGCGGCGGCCGAGATCCGGGCCCGCCTGGTCGAGATCGCGGAGCGCGAGGACCTCCAAGTCGAGCCAACGGTCCTGTCCTGGCTGGCCCGCGCGGCGCGCGGCGGGCTGCGCGATGCGATCAGCCTGCTCGACCAGCTGCGGGCGTTCGCCGGCGACGGCATCGACACGCAGAGCGCCCGCGAGGTGCTCGGGCTGGCTGGCCTCGAGACGGTGCGACCATTCCTGGAGGCGCTGCAGGAGGACCGGGCCGGCGACGCGCTCGAGGAGCTCAACGCGGCTCTCGAGCGCGGGACCGATCTGCGAGTCTACGTCTCGGACGTGTTGTCCTACCTGAGGGCGCTGCTGCTGCTGCGCTACGGCGCCAGCGCCGCCCTTCGAGCCGAGTTTCCGGTCGAGGAGATCGAGTGGCTCGAGGGGCAGGTGGCGGAGTGGGAGGCGAATCGACTGCGTGAGCTGGTGGCCGGGTTTGGCGACGCCCTGGCGCGCTTCCGAGACCCAGCCCAGCTCCTGGTCCAGGTAGAGCTGACCGTGGTGGCCGGCTCGGAGCCGCCTGAGCTGGCCGCGTCCCCTCCGCTGTCGGCCGACGCGACGGAACTGCTCCCGCCGGAAAGCCCTGAAGCAGCCGTAGCGAGCACAGCGCCGAGTCGCTCAAGTCGACGAGACGCGCCGGGCAGTCCTGCAGCGAGCACGTTCGACGAGCCTGCGCTTCCAAGCGATACGGAAAAGCTGGCTCTGGAGCCAGCAGACTCGCCTCCAAGGGCTGAGGTCGACGAACGTCCCGAGCCACCGGTTCTTGACCTGGCCGCGGTGCGCGACTGCTGGCTGCAGGTCCAGGCCCAGGTGGTGGACAACCGACCCGACCAGGCCTGGTTTCACCGCTGCCACCTGGCCGACATACAGGGCGACACGGTCGTGCTGCGGCTCGAGGCCGGCCTGCACGGCTACCTCGACCGACGCGACCGCCGGCTGGCCATCGAGCGAAAACTCGGCGAGGCGATCGAGCGCACGCTCGGCGAGCCGCTCGGACGTCCGATCAAGATTCGGATCGACGATCTCGGACCCCGAGCTGGCGAGGGCGAAGAGCCACCCGCCGGGAACAGGCGCCCGCCCATGGATGACCCGATCCTCCAGGCCGGGCTGCGATTGTTCGGCGGGCCGCTCGAGGCCGTGGAGGACTAGAGCCCTTACCCCCTAACCCCCTGTCCCGAGGTTGGAGAGAGGGGGTCAGGGGTGAGGGCGTATAATCGGGATCAACCCGCGCGAAGGAGACGGCCGCCATGATGGGAGGCAACCCGGCCCAGCTCGCCAAGCAGATGCAGCAGATGCAAGCTCGGCTGGCAAAGATCCAGGAAGAGCTCGGCGCCGAGACGGTCGAGGCGAGCGTCGGCGGCGGGGTCGTGACTGTCGTCATGACCGGCCACCAGCGAGTGGAGTCGGTCACCATCGATCCTGAGGCGCTGGATCCGGACGACGTCGAGACGCTCCAGGACCTGATGGTGGCGGCCTTCAACGAAGCGCTCAGGAAGTCACAGGAGCTTGCGGCCCAGCGCCTCGGAGCGCTGACGGGTGGCCTCAAGATCCCCGGCCTGACGTAGCCCACCCGGACAGAGGTCTTGACTAGCGAGCATGCAGCCGACTGTTGAGCCGGTCGCTCGGCTCATCGAGGAGTTTGCCAAGCTGCCGGGCATCGGCCCGAAGACCGCCCAACGGCTGACGTTCCATCTCGTGCGGCTGCCGAACCAGGCGGCCCGCGACCTGGCCGAGGCGATCATTCGGATGAAGGAGACGGTTGTCTTCTGCTCGACCTGCGCCAACATCACCGATCGAGACCCGTGCGCGATCTGCCGGGCGGAGACGCGCGACCGCACAAAGATCTGCGTCGTTGAGGAGCCGCTGGACGTGCTGGCCCTGGAGCGGACCCGCGAGTTCAAGGGCCTCTACCACGTCCTGCATGGCGCCATCAATCCAGTTGAGGGTGTTGGGCCCGACGATCTCAAGATCAAAGAGCTGCTGGGACGCCTCAACGGGGAGGTCAAGGAGGTCATCCTGGCGACCAACCCGAACGTCGAGGGCGAAGCGACGGCGATGTACCTGGCGAGATTCATCCAGCCGCTCGGCGTCCAGGTCAGCCGCCTGGCGCGTGGCCTGCCCGTCGGCGGCGACCTCGAGTACGCCGACGAGGTCACCCTGGCCCGAGCGCTCGAGGGCCGTCGCCCGATGTAGCGGTCAGTCCGCTACCCGGACCAACCCTCCAGTCCCTCATCCGTTTTCAATTTGAGGAAGAACAAGTTCCTCCGCGGATCGCCGATAACGTAGGCTTCCCTTGACCTGGCAACACCTCCTGGTCTCTCTGGCGGGGCTGCTCCTCCTGTTCGCGGGGTTGATCGGGACCGTGCAGCCCGTCGGCGAGCTCACGACTCCTGAGCGCATCGTAGGCGACCCGCCCTCGCTCCCCACGGTCTCTCCCACCGCTGCCCCTTCATGGCCGCGTTCGGCCTCGCTGAACGAAGCCGAGCAGGCTCGGCGAAACGGCGATTATGATGGTGCTCAGGCCGTGCTGCGCCTCCTGCTCGCTCAGGCCGACGCGGCTATGGCAAACGAGGCCTTGCTGCAGCTTGGCGTCGTGCTGGTGGAGGACGGGCGCGGCCCGGAGGGCGCCGAAGCGGCTCGCGACCTGCTCCGACGCCAGCCCGAGCCTGCCATGCAGGCGCGGGCGACGTTCGTCCTCGGGCGTGCCCAGCGAACGGCTGGCGACTGCGCCGCTGCCATCGCCAGCTTCTCCGAAGCGCAGCGGCTGGGGCTCGACGTTGGACCGTACGTCGACCTACAAGCTGCCGAGTGCTACGCCAGGCTAGAGGACCGGGCCGGGCAAGCCGATCGAGCGGCTAAAGCGGTCGCCGGGGCCACGGCCTCGCAGGCTCGCGTCGACGCCATGGAGCACCTGGTGGACGCAGCTCTCAAGCGGGGTGACGATCAAGCGGCCTTACTGGCTTCGGAGCCGCTGCTGGCCGCCGCGCCGACGCGCGAGTATCGCGCCAGAACCCTGGCCAGCATCGCAAACATTGACCTCAGGCTCGGCCGGCGCGACGAGGCGGCTCAGGCCTTCGCAACCGTCGTCGCCGAGCTCCCGGAGACCGCCGCCGCGCCCGGCGCGCTGGAGGCGCTGGCCTCGCTCGACGCGCTCGGCCTGGCCGGACCTGACCAGGCGGGCCTGGTCTATTACTTCAGGGGGCGCCACGCCGACGCCGTCGCCGCGCTTGCGGATGGCTTGAGCCAGGGTCTTGGCGATGAGCGCGCCGCCCGCGCGCTCTACTACCAGGGGCTGTCGCTGCTGCGGCTCGACCGCGTCGACGAAGGGGTTGAGTCTCTGCGGCGGGCAGCGCGTGTGATGCCCAACGCCGCCGCCTCCACTCCACCCGAGCTGGCTCCCCAGGCGCTGCTGCGGGCCGGCCGGGCACTCGAGTCGAGCGGACGCCTAACCCAGGCCGAGGAGGTCTATCGCCAGGCTTACGATGGCTATCCGGGTTTGGCCGCTGGCCAGGAAGCACAGCAGCGCCTGGTCTTCAGCCTGCTCCTCCGCGACGCGCTGCCGGAGAGCGTGGCGACCGCCCGCGAGCTGGTCGCGAGCGACGCAGCCGGCAGATGGAAAGGATTGGGGCTGCTCTGGGCCGGCAAGGCCTTCGCGCGAGCGGGCGATAGCGCCCAGGCCGAGGCCGCGTGGCGCCAGGCCGCCGACCTCGACCAGGATGACTTTGGAGGTATCCGCGCGGCGGCGATTCTGGCCGGCGATCCGCGGGCAGTGCCGGCCACGGGTGCGTTCGACCCGGCCAGGCTCCAGCCATCCCAGGTGGATCGGGCTGAGCTGGCCGACTGGCTTGCCCAGCACGGAGCCAGCGCCCAGGCGCTCCTGGCGGAGCAGATGACCGATTCGAACTACGTGCGCGCCGCCGAGCTGTTTCGGCTCGGGCTGCGGGAGCAGGGCCGCTGGGAGCTCCAGGAGGTAGCCGTGCGAGTGGGCAAGGACCCCGCTCGCCTGTACTGGTTAGCGCAGTTCTCGGCCGATCGCGGCGAGCCGCAGCTCGGGATCCGATTTGCCGTCGCGGCGCGCCAGGCTACGGGTGAGCCGTTTCACACCCAGCCGCGGCTCCTCCAGCGAGTCAGTTTTCCACTCCCGTACGCCGAGCTGATCCTGTCGCATGCCCAGCGCCGCGGCATGGACCCGCTGTTGTTCGCGGCGCTCGTGCGCCAGGAGAGCACCTTCAACCCAACGGCCCGCTCGTCTGCCAACGCGCTGGGGCTGGCCCAGGTAGTCCCGGCGACTGGGCGGGATATCGCCCGCCAGTTGGGCCACGCTGACTTCAAGACCGAGGACCTGCTGCGGCCCGTTGTGAGCGTCGAGTTCGGGATGTACTACCTGGCTAACCAGCTCGAGGCGTACCAGGGTCTGATCTTTCCGGCCCTGGCCGCTTACAACGCCGGCCCCCGGGCGGCCAGCGCCTGGCTGCGCGAGTTTGGGGCGGACGATGTCGACGTGTTCGCCGAGCGGATCCCGTACCCGGAGACTAACCGCTACGTTCAGGTGGTCTACGAGTACTACCGGGTCTATCGGCGGCTGTACGCCGGGTGAGCGCCCCCACCCCAACCCCTCCCCCAAGCGTGGGGGAGGGGACGAC
>DASPXK010000097.1:0-19152 GCA_035637315.1 Chloroflexota bacterium | reverse complement strand
GCGTAATGGAAGTCGAGGCGGCCGATCCGGGAGAACGACATGTGCTCGCCGGTGCTCGTCTCCACACCCGCCTCGGCGTCGGCGGCCGGCTTGAATCGAGCCTCGATCCGCGCGCTCGGGTCGAACGCCCAGTACGTGAGTCCCCGAAAGGTAGCCCGCGCGTCTTCTGGCAGGGGGCTCTGAGGATGCTCGCGAAACAAGCGATCTTTCTCGGCCCGAAACCAGCCCAGCGTCTCCGCGTCCGGCGGCCGCCGGCGCAGCTCGACGAACAGCTCGGCCACCCGACGTCGCCAGTCCTGCAGCTCGAGGTAATGTCTCAAGTCCGAAGTCCGAAGTCCGAAGTCCGGAGTCCGAAGTCCCAGGTGAACTCCCAAGATTTTGTCATTTTTCACTTGGGGAGCAATACACCGCCATTCAGTCGGACCCCGGACTCCGGACTCCGGACTTCGGACTTCGGACTTCGGACTTCGGACTTGGGACGGGTCTGATAGAATTTGGGGCCGCCATGCCCGCGTTCAAGCTCGTCTCAGACTTCCAACCGACCGGCGACCAGCCCCAGGCGATCGAGAAGCTCGTAGATGCCGTTGGGCGCGGGCTGAAGCACCAAACGCTGCTCGGGGTGACCGGCAGCGGCAAGACCGCGACGATGGCCTGGATCGTCGAGCGGGTCCAGCGCCCGACCCTGGTGATCGCCCACAACAAGACCCTGGCGGCCCAGCTGTGCGCCGAGTTCCAGGAGTTCTTTCCTGAGAACGCGGTCGAGTACTTTGTCAGCTACTACGATTACTACCAGCCCGAGGCGTACATCCCGCGGACCGATACCTACATCGAGAAGGACACGCTCCTCAACGAGGACATCGACCGCCTTCGCCACGCGTCCATGCAGTCGATCCTCAACCGGCGCGACACACTAGTCGTCGCCTCCGTCTCGTGCATCTACGGGTTGGGCGCGCCGGAGGATTACGGCCGCGCGGTGGTCAGTCTGCGGCGGGGCGAGATCCGCAAGCGCGACAAAGTGCTCCGCCACCTGACCGAGATCTATTACGAGCGCAACGACTACGACTTCAGGCGCGGGACGTTTCGCGTGCGCGGCGACACGCTGGAAGTCCGCCCGGCGGGGCAGGAGATCGCGATCCGGGTCGAGTTCTGGGGGGACGAGGTCGAGCGGATCACCGAGGTCGACCCGTTGACCGGCGAGTTGCTGGCCGAGCGTAACGCGGTCGACATCTACCCGGCCAAATACTTCGTGACGACCAGGGAAAAGCTGGAGGCGGCGCTGGTCGACGTCGAGGCCGAGCTGGAGGAGCGGCTCGCCCAGCTGGAGAGCCAGGGCAAGGTGCTGGAAGCGGCGCGCCTGAAGCAGCGGACCCGCTACGACCTGGAGATGATGCGCGAAACCGGGTTCTGCACAGGTGTCGAGAACTACTCTCGCCACCTGGCCAGGCGAGCGGAGGGCAGCACGCCCTGGACGTTCATGGACTATTTTCCAGACGACTTCTTGCTCCTGATCGACGAATCGCACATGACGCTGCCCCAGGTCCGGGGCATGTACAACGGCGACCGGGCGCGCAAGGAAGTACTGGTCGACTACGGCTTCCGACTGCCCTCGGCGCTCGACAACCGGCCGCTCAAGTTCCACGAGTTCGAGCGCCACGTTGGCCAGGTTGTCTATGTGTCGGCCACCCCAGGACCGTACGAGCTGGAGCACAGTGAGCAGGTCGTCGAGCAGTTGATCCGCCCGACGGGGTTGATCGACCCGAGCATCGAGGTGAAGCCGACGAAGGGCCAGATCGACGACCTGATGGAGCAGGTCCAGGAACGAACAGGGCGCGGCGAGCGAGTGTTGGTGACGACGCTGACCAAGCGAATGGCGGAGGACCTGGCCGACTACCTGCGCGACATGGGCATCAAGGTCCACTACCTGCACTCGGAGATCGACACGCTCGAGCGCATCGACATCCTGCGCGACCTTCGCCTGGGCGTCTATGACGTAGTGGTGGGCATCAACTTGCTCCGCGAGGGGCTCGATCTGCCCGAGGTATCGCTGATCGCCATCCTCGACGCCGACAAGGAGGGGTACTTGCGCTCGGAGAGTGCGCTGATCCAGACGACGGGTCGGGCGGCGCGCCACGTCGAGGGCCATGTGATCATGTACGCGGACACCATCACCGGCTCGATGCGGCGGGCGATCGACGAGACGTACCGACGGCGCCGAGTTCAGATGGAATACAACGAACGGCATGCCATCGAGCCGGTCGGGATCAAAAAGGCGATCCGCGACATCTCGAACCGAGTCAAGGCGGTCGCTGAGACGGCCGCCGAATACCACGCCTCCGGCGTCGACGGGATACCGAAGGACGAAATGGCGCGGCTGGTCAAGGACCTCGAGGTCCAGATGAAGCAGGCCGCCAAGGAGCTGGAGTTCGAGCGGGCCGCCCTACTGCGCGACCAGATCGTCGAGCTAAAGCGCCTGCTCGTGGCCGAGAACCCGGTCGTGCCGCGGGAATGGTTGGCGCGACGATAGCTCTCAGCTGTCAGCTATCAGCAGTCAGCTGTCAGCAGGACGGATACTCAACCTTTGAGAGACTTTCGAAAGCTGCAGGTGTGGGAGAAGGCCCACGTTTTGGCGCTGTCTGCCTATCGGGCGACGAGAACGTTCCCGAGTGACGAGGTGTACGGGCTGAGAAGCCAGATTCGACGCTCGAGTTCTTCCATTCCAGCGAACATCGCCGAGGGTTGCGGCAGGAACGGCAACGCTGAGCTTACTCGGTTCCTGCACATCTCGATGGGGTCCGCAAGTGAACTCGAATATCATCCGCTGCTTGCTCGAGACCTCGGTTATCTCAGCGATTCGGACCACCTGGAGCTCGAACGGGGCACGGCCGAGGTCAAGCGAATGCTCACCTCCCTGCTCCACAAGCTGACTGCCGATGGCTGATAGCTGAAGGCTCGTCTATGCTGACTGCTGATGGCTGATAGCTGAAGGCTCGTACATGCCTCTGGATGAGATCTTCGTAAAGGGCGCGCGCCAGCACAACCTCAAAGACATCGACGTCGCCATCCCGCGCGACCGATTCGTCGTCATCACCGGGTTGTCAGGGTCGGGCAAATCGTCGCTGGCGTTCGACACGATCTACGCTGAGGGCCAGCGGCGGTACGTCGAGTCGCTGTCGGCGTACGCCCGCCAGTTCCTGGGCCAGATGGACAAGCCCGACGTCGATTACATCAGCGGGCTGTCGCCGGCCATCTCGATCGACCAGAAGGGGGGAAGCCACAACCCGCGCTCGACGGTCGGGACAGTCACCGAGATCTACGACTATCTTCGCCTGCTGTACGCGCGGGTGGGGCGGCCGCACTGTCCGAAGTGCGGTCGGCTTATCCAGCAGCAGAGAGCTGAGCAAATCGTCGACTCGGTGCTCGAACTGCCACCCGGGACTCGAATCATGCTGCTGGCCCCGCTCGTGAAGGGACGCAAGGGCGAGTATCACAAGATTTTCGAGGACATCCGCCGGGCCGGGTTCGTGCGGGTTCGAGTCGACGGAGTCGTTCACGACGTCAACGATGAGATCAAGCTCGATCGCTACAAGATGCACACCATTGAGGTGGTCGTCGATCGACTGGTCGTCCCGAGGACTGAGGACCGAGGACTAAGGACTGAGCAGGACGATCTCAGTCCTCAGTCCTCAGACCTCAGTCCTGACGTGGGTCGGATAGCCGACTCGGTCGAGCAGGCGCTCAAGCTGGGCAGCGGGACGATGATCGTGACGGTTGCGGACGGCGAGGAGCGGGTCTATTCAGAGCAGTTCGCTTGCGTCGTCTGCGACATCAGCCTGGGCGAGATCGCGCCCCGCAACTTCTCGTTCAACAGCCCGCACGGGGCCTGTCCGGACTGCACGGGGCTGGGCCATCGCCTGGAGATCGATCCAGCTTTGGTCATTATGAACAGGTCGCTCTCGATCGCCGAAGGGGCAATCGTGCCATGGGGCCGGGCGGGTGTGAACGGCAACGCCTGGTATCGGGCCATCCTCGCGGCGCTGGCGCGCCACTACGGCTTCTCGACGCGGACTCCTGTCTCCGAGCTGTCCCAGCGCCACCTGGACCTGGTCCTGTACGGGACCGGCGGTGAGCGGATCCCGTTCCGCCACGAGAGCCGGCATGGCGGCCGCGTTCACGAGTTCAAGGTCCAGTTCGAGGGCGTCATCCCGAACCTCGAGCGACGCTACCGCGAGACCGAGTCGGAATACATCCGCGCGGACATCGAGCGCTACATGGCCACCCGGCCCTGCGACCTGCAAGGGCGCCCGCCTGAAGCCTGAGACGCTGAGCGTGACGGTTGTGGGCCGCCCGATCAATGAGGTGACCAGCCTGTCGATCGCGGCAGCTCTCGAGTTGTTCACCGCCCTGGAGGAGCGGCGGCCGTTTAAAGACGCGCGCCTGGCCCGCCCGGCCAGGGCGCGCTGGCCCAAGGAGCGCGGTTTGGTGCTGACCGACCGCGAGTTCACGATCGCGCGGCAGATCCTGAAGGAGATCTGGGCGAGGCTTGGGTTCCTGGTCGACGTCGGGCTCGAGTATTTGACCCTAGACCGAACGGCCGGCACATTGTCTGGGGGTGAGGCCCAGCGGATCCGCCTGGCAACCCAGATCGGCTCAGGTCTGATGGGCGTGGTGTACATCCTGGACGAGCCGAGTATCGGCCTCCATCAACGCGACAACGCCAGGCTGATCCGAACCCTCAAGCGGCTGCGCGACATCGGCAACACGCTGATCGTGGTCGAGCATGACGAGGAGACGATCCGCTCGGCCGACCACATCGTGGATATGGGCCCGGGCGCCGGCGAGCACGGCGGCGGAGTGGTAGCGGCCGGGACGTTGGAGGACGTGATCAGCTGTCCGGAGTCGCTGACCGGCCAGTTCTTGAGCGGCGCGCGATCGATACCTGTCCCACCCAGCCGGCGCCGCGGGAGCGGCAAGTCGCTGCGCATCAAAGGCGCGCGCGAGAACAACCTCAAAGGGATCGACGTGAGCATCCCGCTGGGCACTTTCGCGTGTGTGACGGGTGTCTCCGGGTCAGGCAAGAGCTCGCTGATCAGCCAGGTGCTCTACAGGGCGCTAGCCCAGGCGCTTCATCAGGCCCGCGACCGGGCCGGGGCGTACGACTCCATCGAGGGGCTGGAACTGCTCGACAAGGTAATCGAGATCGATCAGTCGCCGATTGGGCGCACGCCCCGCTCGAACCCGGCCACCTACACCGGCCTCTTCACGCCGATCCGCGAGCTATTCGCCCAGGTGCCGGAGGCGCGGATTCGAGGCTATCTGCCCGGCCGATTCTCCTTCAACGTCAAGGGAGGTCGTTGCGAGGCGTGTGAGGGGGACGGGATCCTGAAGATCGAGATGCAGTTCCTGCCGGATGTGTACGTGCCATGCGAGGTGTGCAAGGGGCGGCGCTACAATCGCGAGACGCTCGAGGTCCGCTACAAGGGCAGGAACATCGCCGAGGTCCTGGACATGACGGTCGAGGAGGCGCTCGGCTTCTTCGAGGCCATCCCGCCCGTCAAGGCCAAGCTGCAGACGCTGTACGATGTCGGCCTCGGTTACATTCACCTCGGCCAGCCAGCAACAACGCTATCGGGCGGTGAGGCCCAGCGCGTCAAGCTCTCGGCCGAGCTGTCGCGTCGAGCGACCGGGCGGACCATCTACATCCTTGATGAACCCACCACGGGCCTGCACTTCGCCGACACTGGCAAACTGCTGAATGTGCTCGCCCGCCTCGCCGACGCGGGCAACACGGTGGTGGTGATCGAACACAATCTCGATGTGATCAAGACGGCGGACTGGATCATCGACCTCGGACCGGAGGGCGGCGACGCAGGGGGCGAGGTGATCGGCGTGGGCACGCCCGAGCAACTGGCCGAGAACCCGCGCTCCTTTACCGGCCAGTTCCTCCGCCGTGTCTTGAACGAGCGCCCCGCGTCGGTGGCCTAGCTACAGCTCTGGCGCAGGCGGCCCCGCTTCTCCTACGCTTCAAGCAGCTGGACGCCGGGTGAGGAGATGAGCGAGACGCGGTCGATCGATACAGCCGCCCTGGGCGAGTATTTCTCCTCGCGAGACGACGTCATCGCCGCCTACCTCTTCGGCTCGCACGCCCGGGGACGGGCTGGGCCGTTGTCGGACGTCGATGTCGGAGTACTGCTGTCAGGTACTCCAGACGTTGATCGCTGTTTCGAGGCGCGGCTCGATATCACCGGCGGCGTTATGGATGTCCTGCACGTCAACGACGTTGATGTCGCGGTCCTGAACCAAGTGCCGCTAGCCCTGCGCTACCGCATCTTCTGCGACGGTGTGTTGCTCCATTGCCGAGATCGGCGTGCGCTCGTTGAGTTCAAAGCGCGCACGGTGAGCCAATACCTCGACTTTCTCCCGTTGATCGAGCGGCACGAGCGGGCGATATTCGAGCGCGCGCGAAGGGGAGAGTTGTTCGATGGATACAACCGCCATCGCGGCTCGCTTGAAAGTTATCGTCGACTCCGTGCACGCTCTAAAGGAGAAGCAGAGCCTGTCGTATGAGGCCTGGTTTCTGACCACACCCTGTACACGTCGACCGAGCACGATTTGCAGCTCGCAATTCAGGCGGCGCTGGACATTGGCGCAATCTTGCTCTCCGAGCTCTCGGTCGCGGTGCCGACGGAGTACCGAGACATCTTCCCCGAAATTGGGCGAGATCGGCATCTTGCCGAGCGACTTTGCCCAGAAATTGACGGGTATGGCTGGCTTCCGAAACGTTGGTCCACATATACACGGAGGTCGACCCCCACAAGGTATTTCATTCCCTACATCACGAGCTGCGCGACCTCGAGGAGTTCGTCCGCCATGTCGGGACGTATATGGTTACATCCGGAGGCGAGCGTGACTGACGTCTTTATCGTCGGGGCGGCGCGGACGCCGATCGGGAAGTTCCTGGGCGGGCTGAGCTCAGTGCCCGCGCCGGGGCTGGCGTCGGTGGCGGCGCG
The DNA here is from genome assembly GCA_035637315.1 of Chloroflexota bacterium. GTDB lineage: Bacteria > Chloroflexota > UBA6077 > UBA6077 > JACCZL01 > DASPXK01. Next base: position 12,145 of record DASPXK010000097.1, on the reverse strand, counting down.
CGCCGCGATGGAGCGGGCAGGCGTCGAGCCAAATGCCATCGACGAGGTGGTGATCGGCAACGTGGTGTCCGCCGGGCTAGGGCAGGCCCCGGCGCGCCAGGCCGCGCTCGGAGCCGGCATCGGCGATTCGTCTTCGGCGACGACGGTCAACAAGGTCTGCGCCTCTGGGCTGGAGGCGATCAACCTGGCGGCTCGGTCGATTCGCGAGGGTGACGCCGAGCTGGTGGTGGCCGGCGGAATGGAGAACATGAGCGCCACGCCCCACTTGTTCCTCGGAGCTCGCCAGGGCGTGCGGCTGGGCACCGCCGAGCTGAAAGACTCCGTCATCCACGACGGATTGTGGTGCGCGTTCGAGGACCACCACATGGGCAACTCGGCCGAGGCGATCGCCGAGAAGTACGGCATCAGCCGACACGAGATGGACCAGTACTCTCTCCAAAGTCATCAGAAGGCCGTCTCGGCCATGGACGAGGGACGCTTCGACGCGGAGATCGTTCCGGTCGAAGTCAAGGACGGCGGCGCGCCCGTCGTCGTCTCGCGCGACGAGGGCCCCCGCGCGGACACGTCGATCGAGGCTCTGGCCAAGCTCCGGCCGGCCTTCGTGCCGGATGGGCTCGTCACCGCTGGCAACGCGCCCGGAATCACCGACGGCGCGGCTGCCATACTCGTCGCCAGCGAGCGCGCAGTCCAGTCCAGGAGCCTGAAGCCGCTGGCCAGGCTCCTCGCCTATTCGACGGTGGGGACTGCGCCGCTCTGGCTCTTCGATGCGCCTGTCGGGGCCATCAAGCGTTTGCTGGCAAAGACAGGGACCACCCTCGAGGACTACGATCTGTTCGAGATCAACGAGGCGTTCGCGGCCCAGATCCTGGCGAATGGGAAGGTGCTTGGCTGCGACTGGGAGAAGGTCAACGTCAACGGAGGGGCGATCGCGCTGGGACACCCGATTGGAGCGACGGGCGCGCGGCTGGTGGTGACGCTGCTCCACGCGCTCCAGCAGCGCGGCATGAAGCGTGGGATAGCCGGACTGTGCCACGGTGGTGGCGGCGCGGTGGCGATGAGCTTCGAGCTGGTTTAGCGGGAGGAGCCCGGAGCCAGGAGACCGACCGCCGACTGCCGACTGCCGACTGCCTACTACCGTCACCGGCACCGGCACCAGACCACCACGTTCTTGCCGATGGGCACGCTGCGCAGCAATCTAAAGACACGGGCGATCCGGCTGAGACGCGTCGCGACGCGGCGGTCGGCGTAGAGATTGAAAGTCGCAAGACCGCGTGGCGCTAGGATCGCTTTCAGGCTGCGCAAGAAGGGGCGACTGACCACCCCGGCCTGCAGTCGCGAGCCTCGGTACAGGTCGACGCAAGCCAGGTCAAACCGCTCGCTCGTGCTGGCGACGTATTCGAATGCGTTGGCTGCGACGACCTGGAGCAGATCGAGGTCGGCCAGCTCGCGGCGTGCCAGGGCGATCACGGCTGGATCGTCGTCTACGCCGACCGTCGGAACGGCCCCGAATCTGTCGCGTAACAGACGGGCGACCGTGCCGACACCCAGCCCTAGCAGGAGTGCCCGACGCGGCCGGTGAAGTGGCACCATCGCCGCCCAGTACCCGCCCGCCGCGGCATCCGCGACCGATTGCACAGCGCCGTCGACCAGCAGTACGCGGCGGCCCTCGTCCTCGCCGAAGCGGACTTCTGCCAGCGCTGACTTCCTTCCGGGGCCGGCCGCCTTGTCGGCCGTTACCATAGTACTCCCTGGAGAGCGTCAACGCTTTGGGCGGGCTCGCCCACGATTGGGGCCGGGGGTGAGGGCGCCCGCGCGCCCAGGATCTTCGGTTGAACGACGCTCCGCCCCGCCGATAGACTCTCCGCTCGATGGCCGGTGACGGAAGCGGAGGCGCGGCGTGGGAGTCGGCCGAGACCATTCTGCCGCGATACGACGGCCAGAGTTTGTTGAACCTGGCGCCCTCCATCTGCGAGGCCCTCGGCGTGTCGACTTCAGGCCTTGCCGCGCCGCTGGATGAGGCGGTACTGGCGCCCGAGCTGGCCGATGGCGTCCGCGCGATCCTGCTGCTGGTGGTCGATGGTCTGGGGCGCTGGCAGCTTGACGCGGCGGTCGGCGCTGGAGACGCGCCGACGTTCGCCCAGCTTTACGAGCAGGCGGCAGGCGGCTCCGACACGGTCTCTCTGAGCACGATCACATCCGTCTTCCCGTCATCGACCATGCCGGCCCTCGGGACGCTAAACACGGGCCTCTCACCGGCCGCCCATGGGCTGCTGGGCTGGACGGTGTACCTCGAGGAGTTTGGCGAGGCGGCCGAGTTAGCCCGCTGGGGTCCGGCGGCCGGCCACTTTAGCTATCTGGACCCTGAGCTGGGGGCGCACGACCCGGCCAGATTCTTCGGTCTCGAGACGGTCCACCAGCGGCTTGGACGGGCAGGCGTGCGCTCGATCGCGATCTGCCCTGCCCCGCATCGTCGCTCCGGGCTAAGCGGAATGATCTTCCAGGGCGCCGATCTGCCGGGCTACTACGCCACTTCAGGGGCGCTGGCGATCGCGGAGCAACTGCTTGCCGACGATCCGGGCGGCGAGCCGCTGTACCTGTATGTCTACTGGCCGAGCCTCGACACGGTCAGCCATCACCGCGGGCCCTGGGGAGCGGAGCACGACGAGGAGGTGGCCAGCCTGGACTTCTCCTTCGGCCGCTGGCTGAATCGCCACGACCGACGGGGCGACCTATTGGTGTTGATCACCGCCGATCACGGACACGTGCCGAGCAATCCGAACCGGGTAGTTCGCCTGGACCACGATCCGGGCCTGCTCGACCGACTGCTGTCTCCGCCCACCGGCGAGCGCCGCCTCGCGTTTCTGCACGCCAGCCATGGGGGCGCAGGGGACCTACGAGCGCACTGTGAAGCCCACCTCACGAGTGTCGCCGAGTTGGTCGACCCCCACGACCTCTTCGAGCGCGGGCTGTTTGGGCCGGGATCGGTCTCGGCGGCTGCCCGCCGCCGAGCCGGGGATCTGATCCTGATGGCGCGCGGCGATCACCAGTTCGTGTGCCCGTTCTCGGATCGCCAGCCGGCCTATCCGTTGATCGGCAATCACGGCGCGCTGGACCCGCGCGAGATGCTCGTCCCTCTGCTAGCCATCCGCCTGTAGGGCGCGGGAGCTCCCTGGACGCCACTGGCCACGGCAAGCACCACGTAGCCATCCTCGGCCAGAACGTCGCGTAGGACGGTGGCGACGGCCGGGTCATCTTCGACGACCAACACGCTGGCCGGCTTGCTCGCCTCGTCTACCTGGCCAAGACCGCTACTCGCGTTGCCCACGACTTACCAGCTCAGACGATCCTATGCAACAGTCTAGTCTGATCTGGCGAGATTTTGCGACTCAACCGCGGTGCACCGGCACGGTTGGTTAAACTCTTTCGGCGTGTCGTGAATCACTCGATCTGACTAGGAGGAGACGTGGACAAGACCGAACTGTGCTTCACGCCGGCCACCGAGTTGGGCCGCCTGGTCCGCTCCCGTGAGCTCTCGCCAGTTGAGGTGCTGGATGCCATCCTGGATCGCATTGAGCGAGTCAACCCGATCATCAATGCCTTCCTCACCGTCACGCCTGAGATCGCTCGCCGGCAGGCCACGGCATCGCAGGCGCGCGCGCTCAGGGGCGAGCTGCTGGGGCCACTCGACGGTATCCCGTACTCGGTCAAGGACCTCGAGCTTACGGCCGGGGTTCGGACCACGTTCGGCTCGAAGTGGTTCGAGAACAACGTTCCGACCGAGGACAGCGTGGCCCCTGGGCGGCTCAAGGCGGCGGGCGGAGCGCTGCTGGGCAAGACCAACACGCCCAACTTTGGCTACAAGGACATGTGCGACAATTTCCTCGGGCCGCCGTGCCGAAACCCGTGGCGGCTCGACCGGACCTCTGGCGCCTCATCGGGCGGAGCCGCCGCGGCTGTGGCAGCCGGTCTGGGTCCCGTCGCGCACGGCTCCGATGGGGCAGGCTCGATCAGGATTCCGGCAGCACTGTCCGGCGTATTCGGGTTCAAGCCGTCGTTCGGCCGCGTCCCGTACCACCCGTCGACGGACTACTGGGCCGGGCGCTCTCATATCGGACCGCTCGCACGGACCGTCCGAGACGCAGCCCTGCTTCTGAACGTTATGGCGGGTCCGGATCCCTGCGACCCCTTGAGCATCGACACCCCGCCAGAGGACTACGTCTCAAGGTGCGACGGCGACCTGAAAGGCCTGCGGGTCGTTTGGAGTGCCGACCTCGGCTATGCGCCCGTGGAGCCCGAGGTTCGGGCCGCCGCCGAGGCGGCCGCGCGCCGCTTTACGGAGTTTGGATGCGAGCTTGACGAGCGGAATCCGGGCTGGTCAGATCCGGGCGCGTTCCACAAGATCATCTACGAGGTCTCAATCGCCGCGCGACAGGTCGACCGAGCGGCCGAACGACCAGAGTGGATCGAGCCGACGATGATGCAGATGATAGAGAACGCCAGGCAGGTTTCCGGGATCGAGTACGGCAAGGCGCTGCTGGCGCGGACCGTCTTCTACAACGACGCGCGCCGCTTCTTCGAGACTTGTGACCTGCTGTTGACTCCCCAGATGCCACTGGGCGCCTGGTCGGTTGAGCCGGGCCCCAACGAGGGCCCGCGCACGATCGCTGGACGGCCGACGCCTGCGATGTTCGATCGGCTGCCATTCACGTTTCCGTTTAACCTGACCGGCCAGCCGGCGGCCAGCGTGCCGTGCGGGTTCACGTCTGAGGGGCTGCCGATCGGCCTGCAGATCGTCGGCCGATGGCACGCCGACGCGACCGTCCTACGGGCGGCGGCGTGCCTCGAGGCGGCCCAGCCCTGGCGCCAGCATCGCCCACCCCTGCCTTAGCGCACCTTCACCGCGGAGGCGCTAACCCCTCCCCCTGACCCCTCCCTGACACGCAGAGAGGGAGCCGCTCCCCTGTCCGTGTCGGGGAGGGGCTGGGGGAGGGGTCACGGGGGCGGCGCTCGGCGTTGAGCTTCGCCCGATGCTAGCTGCGTTTGAGCGGTGTGAAGCCGGTCCGCGCGGTCACGCTCGTGCCGCGCGTGGAGCAGCTCACGTCCACCGGCACATAGCGGTTATAGGTCGTGCCGTGAGCGTCGATCGTGAACCAGGCGATGCCCTGTGGGCCAGTAGCCACCCCGCCGGTCGGGAGCCGAACCGTGGCGGTGCGGAAGTAGACCGTCGACATGCAGAAGGCGCCGCCGGCCGGCGCCCCGTTCCAGGTCACGGCGATATTCACCGTCACCACGGCGTCCTCAGAGATCGGGTTGGCTGGCGTCACGCTGGCCTGCACCAGCAGCGGGCCAGTGCTTGGCTGCGGCGCGGCCGGGGCTGGGGGCGGCAAGGTCGGCGCGGGCGCGGCCGGCGCCTGGGTGGACCCTACCACGGTTGCGTCGGCTGGCGGCGGGATCGGCAGAGGGACCCCCGGCCCCGCGGGTGGGGCGGTTGCCTGCTGGACGGGAGCAGCGGGCGTGGGGGCCTCCGCGGCGGGCTTGGCGGCCGGGGTCGACAGGCCGGGCAAGCGGTCTCCGGACGGCTCGCTGGAGGGTTGCGCGACCAACGCGGCGGGAGGCGGGACGAGCGCTGTGACGGGCGGCGGTTCGGGCGCGCCGATCAAGGCGGGGACCGGCGTTTCGGCGGGCTGGTTGGTCGTGGACGAGCGTTGCTCGGCGATCGGGAACAGGAACTGGAGCACCAGCCAGATCGCGCCCAAGATGGCAACCCCGATCGCCCCACGGAGCAGCCAGGGTCCTAGCGGCGGTGGTCGGCGGCGCGGTGGCGGCTGCCGCCAGCGGCTGGCCCGGCCGTACCGGGGATCGCCCCGCGGGACCGCTTGATCGCCGCCGGGCACCGTCTCGATGCGCCGCACCCTGGCTGGCGGCTGATAGGGGTTGGCCTCGAGATCGTCATCATCCGGACGGTCGGAGATCGGGGTGCGTCTCACGTTCAAGTCCTTGTGTTGCCGGGAATGTCGCATTCTACTTCCGCTCGACTCGCTGCCAGGCACTGGCGGCGTCACAAAGCAGGCACTGACGCGACACAAGTCCGTAGCCGGCACACTCGCACTATGAAACCGAGTTTGCGGTAAACCGGGCCGCGCTGGGTATACCTCGATCTATTCTAAGTATTGCTGGGCGGCCGTGTGCGGCCGCTGCAGATACCGCGACACTTGGAGCGAAATCTTGTCGAGCACTCTTGAAGCGCGCGAGAGACAGTCGCTAACGGAGCCGGCCGTTCTTCCGCGGGGTCGGCTCGTAGCGATCATGGGCGGTCTGATGCTGGCGCTGCTGTTGGCGGCGCTCGATCAGACGGTAGTTGGCACGGCGATGCCGCGGATCATCGCCGACCTCCATGGTTTCGACCGCTACGCCTGGGTCGTGACCTCCTACATGGTCGCCTCGACCTCGGTTGTCCCGATCGTCGGTAAGTTGTCTGACCTGTATGGCAGGCGACCTTTCTTCCTGGGCGGGATCGGCCTATTCCTGCTCGCCTCAGCGCTGTGCGGGGCCAGCGGAGACATGACCCAGTTGATCCTGTTCCGCGGCCTGCAGGGGATTGGCGCTGGCGTGAGCATGGCGATGGCCATGACGGTCGTCGGCGACCTCTTTCCGCCCATAAGGCGTGGCCGTATCCAGGGCCTGTTCGCCTCCGTCTGGGGGCTGGCCTCAGTCGTCGGCCCTCCCGTGGGGGGCTACCTGACGGACCAGCTGTCCTGGCGGTGGGTGTTCTACGTCAACTTGCCGGTCGGGCTGGTCGCGCTGGCCGTGCTGTTCTTCACCGCTCCATCGATCGGCCCCCGGCTGCGCCCAACGAGCATCGACTATCCTGGCGCGGCGATGCTGCTGTGGGTGATCCCACTCTTGCTTGCGCTTTCCTGGGGCGGCACTCAGTTCGCCTGGGAATCGCCACAGGTGCTGGCGCTGCTCAGCGTGGCGGTGGTCGGCCTGGTGGCGTTCGCGGCGTGCGAGCTGCGCGCGCCGGAGCCGATCCTGCCGCCTGCCCTACTGGCCAACCGGACTGTCCTGGTTGTGATCGTCATGGCGATGCTGGCCCACGCCGGGATGTTTGGGGTGATCTTCTTCAACCCGCTCTTCGTCCAGGGCGTGATCGGCGCGACAGCGACTGAAAGCGGGGCGGTGCTGGTGCCGCTGATGGCTGGGGTCATCGTCGCCAGCATGGTCTCTGGCCAGATGGTGTCGCGCACGGGTCGCTACCGCGTACTGGCGATTGGTGGCTCGGCGGTGATCTTCCTCGGCATCTTGCTTCAAGCGATGATGGATTCGCGGACCGGCTACAGTGTTGTGGTCCGCAACATGGTTGTCGTTGGGGTGGGCATCGGGACGCTGATGCCGGTCCTGTCGGTAGCTGCCCAGAACGCTGTACCAGCCAGTATGCTGGGCGTGGCAACCTCGGCCAGCCAGTTCTTCCGATCGATCGGCGGGACGCTTGGGGTGGCGGTCTTTGGCAGTGTGCTGGTCTCGCGGTTTCGCCCCTCGGTCCAAGCTGCGCTGCCGCCCGAGATAGCGGCCGGCCTGCCGGTCGATCGGTTGGCCGGGCTGGACAATCCGCAGGCGCTCTTCAGCGGTCAGGCCGGGACGGCTCTGCGTGAAAACATGGTCCAGGCCGGGCTGAGCGCGCAGGGAGCGGACGTCTTGCTCGACGCCGTGCGCCAGGGCCTGGCGACGTCGCTGCACGAAGTGTTCCTGCTCGGAGTGCTCGTGGTCGGCCTCGGCCTGCTCGTCTCCCTGCTGTTGCCAGAGCTGTCGCTGCGGCGCGGCCGGAGCCGCCTGGAGGACAGCCAGTAGGGGCAAGGCATGCCGTGCCCCTACTGGCTATCCCCCTCACCAGGGCATCGCGCGACCGGTATGTTTGCGGCCGACCTCGGCGGCCTCGCGAGCCTGGCGGCCAGCGCCAATCATCACACCTTCGGCGATTCGTTCGACAATGTTCTCAGGCGTGACTTGATTCAGGAAGGCCAGCCCGGCGGCCTTGCAGGCGACCAGGACGCGCGAGCGAGCGGCCAGCATCTCGGCGGGATACGGCTCGTCGTGTTGGTCGGGATAGCCCATCGACATGCCCATGTCGCCAGGACCCCACTCCGCGAAGGCGATGCCCGGCACGCGCGCGCTCGTCTCGGCGTTCTCGAGGGCACGGACGTTCTCGATCTTGACTCCCAGCAGCAACTCGCCGTTCGGGTTGAGCGGCCACGGCTCGGCTTTGGCGAGATAGTCGGCGACCTCGAGACCCCAGATCTCGGCGGCCTGCCGCTGGCCGCCCCCGCCGCGCCGCCCAACGTCCAGTCCCTCGCCCAGGCCGATCGTGTTGAAGGGATAGCGAGCTGACTCGACGAAAGCCTTCACGGCGCTGGCGGTTTCGGCGTGGCAGAGCAGGATGCCGTGGATGCCGGTCGCGAGCACCTGCTTGACCATCCAGGCGTTGGCCCGGATGACGTGCTCGCTTGAGCCATCGGTGGGCAGCGTCACGATCACGGCCGGGGTGCGATGTCCGCTCCTGGTCGGACCGCCGTCCACCAGCCCGCGCATGAAGTCCGAGAGCATGGTCAGGTCGAACGCGGTGTGCTCCATCTCGTAGTTGACGTAGTCAGCCCAGGTAGCGGCGGCGGCCTTGCCGCCCGCATACCCCCGCTCGGCCACAGTCTCGTAGTAGATCGGCTGCCCCTGCGCGAGCAGCTCGACGGCCCTGTTCACTCGCGACATTGCACCTCACCCCGGCAACAGAATGAGCAACGATATCACCTCACTCTCCGCCCCGCGTAGCCCATGCCTGGTCATGGTTCCGCGGGTGCGCCCGCCGAAAGCATCTCTTCGGGCCGCCAGGCGTGGGGCGCGGCGGGGACCGCGCGCAGAACCACCATGGAGATGGCAACCATGACGAGCAAGCTGAAGACGGCCAGCGGGCGGCCAAGCGCCAGCCAGTCGACAATCGCCGGCGGGCCGAGGATGGCCGCGAAGCGGCCGACCACGGCGTACAGTCCGTAGAACTGGCCGAGGTAGCGGGGGCGCGAGAGCTGGAGCATCAGCGGGCGGTCAGCCGCCCACGTGCCGCCCAGGGATATGCCAGCCAGCGGGCCGACCAGCCAGAACCACTGGCCCGCCGCCGATCGCGGCCGCCAGCCCAAACGTGACGAGCCAGACTGCCAGCACGACGGTCAGGGTTCGCTTGGGGCCCCACCGATCGACCACCACGCCCCAACTCAGCCCGCCTAGGACCGAAGCCCCGATCCCCAGCAGGGTGGCGCGCTCGTCGAAGCTGACCTCATTGGTCACATAGATCCCCATGAAGGCGATCAACGTGTTAGCGGTGTCGGCGTAGAAGACCCTGCCGATCAGAAAGCGTCCTAAACCCGGGATACTGGCGGACCCGGCGAGTAGTGAGCGCGAGCCGCTCGACCGCCCCCCGCAGGGCCGCCCAGCCCAGTGGCCGAGCATCCAGCTTTGGCGGCTCGCGCACCAGGAAGAAGCAGGGCAGCACGAAGAGCAGGAAGAGGGCCGCGGTCGCCTGGAATACCATCGGCTTGGCGCTCGGATCGCGAGCCAGGATCAGCAGGCCGGTCCCGATCCCGATGAACGACCCGATCTACCCCAGCCCGATCCCAATTCCGCCGATCCGGCCACGATTCTCGGGCGTGCTGACGACTGGTAGGAGAGCGTCGTAAAAGATCAGCCCGGCCTGGTAGCAGTAGTTGGCGATCACGAACAGGACCAGGGTAATGAATAGACCCCCGAGCCCTAGCACGGCCGTGAAGCCGACGCAGATCAGCGTCGTCACGACCAGGTAAGACTTTCGTCCGCTGGCCTGGTCGGACAGGGCGCCGATCAGGGGCGCCGTCAGGAAAGATCAGGCCCATCGAGAGGCTGTTAGCCAGCCCGTAATCCGAATCGCGGCCACCCATGTCGTTGACGACCCACAGCGGAAGATAGAGCGAGATGACGTCGAACGAGAAGAGGGTGTTCCCAAGTCGTAAAGCGCCTAGCCGGCTACGGACGGGACCGAGACTGGGCTCTGGTGGCTGGCCGGGCCGGCACAATAGGAGGGCACTGGTGTCGTCCTGGAGCGGCGCGAGTATAAATGAGCCATGCCAGTGCGTGCCGGCCAGCCAGCGCCGGATTTCAGCCTGCCTTCTGCCGACGGCGAGACGGTGTCGCTAGCCGAGTACCGCGGCCGTTGGGTAGTGCTGGTCTTTCTGCGCTGGCTCGGCTGACTCCACTGAGCCGACCATCTAGCGCAGTTGCGCCAGAAGCAAGATGACCTGAGCGCGCGGGGCGCCGAAGTCCTCGTCGTCTCATTCGATCCGCTGCGTCGGGTTCGCGGCTATTGTCGCCGCCAGCACCTGCCCTTTCGCTGCCTGGCTGACGAGCAGCGCCTCGCCTACAGGGCGTATGGCCTCGGCCGGGCCTCCTGGCTGCGTACACTGTCCCCGCGCGCGCTGGCGCCGTACGTGAAGCTGTTCCTTCGACACGGTCGCCCCCGCCCCGTCTACACCGGCCAGGACCTTCGCCAAATGGGTGGCGACTTCGTGATCGCGCCAGACGGTCGCGTCGCGCTGGCCCACGCGTCGCACGATCCCAGCGACCGCCCGGCCGTGGACGAGCTGCTCGGAGTGATGCCGAGCAGCCAGGAGCCAGGAGCCAGGAGCCGGTAGCCGCTCGGTTCGGCGTCTTGTACTCCTGGCTCCTGACTCGTCCGTCCTGACAGAACCGCGGTGGGGTAAAACCGTTGGAACCTCAAATTCGTATATGCCACCGAGATGGACCCGCGCTGGCTCGGCGGAGGGCAAGAGATGGCGCTCGACCTGGACGACTCGACAGCGCGTCAGCGGACGGAGGAGGAGGCGGTCGAGCCGGGCCTCAGTGACTCACTGATCTATTCCCAGGACGTCAAGTGCTTCCACTGCGGCTTCGTCTCAGGCCAGCTCGTCGGCCATCCGACCCTACCCCGCGAGGCAAGAACGTTTAGTCCCACGCCCGGCCAGCAGTCCCAGCTCTTTGAGGCGGCTCGGCTGCGTTGTTTTCGGTGCGGCGGGCCGTGCTTTCTGGACGAGGTCGAGACGACCGTCCGGCTGCGAGAGGAGGACCTCGAGAAACCCCGCCGCGGCCGCAAGCCGAAGGCGCGCCCGGACGCCGTCGCGCTACCCTAGGGCTGCTTCGACCTCGGCGATGTGGGCCTGCTCATGGCGGACCGTCGTCTGCAGCAGTTGCTCGACGCTCATCTCGCTAAGGTCGGCATGGCGTCCACGCGCGTCGAGGTCGCTATCGGCGATCGAGTCGAGGAACTCGAGTGTGTCGTGACGATTGTTGTCCAGCTCGGCCAACAGCTCGGCTCGCGTCATGGCCGCCCGCTTGGCAACCTGCCGGGCGTTCCAGTCGTGGAGTCGGAAGTCCGGCGGAACGCCGCCGCTCCCGCCGATCATCCCCCGCGCGTTGGCGACCATTCCCGGCTCCGATGCCACCAGGTGGCAGAGTACCTCCCGAACGCGCCAGTTCGGGTTCTCGGTGGCGTTAACGATGGTGTCGTCGTCGAGCTGGCTCACAACCGCGCGGACGCGATCGTGCGATCGCTCGAGCTCCGCTCTCAAGGACTGCACACGCGGGCCTGGCATGGCGACCTCCCAACTGTACTGAGGGTAGCCGGTCAATCGGGCCCCAGCAACGGCGCAGCCGTGGGGCCTGGCTAGGCGGGCGCCCGTGTGAGCCGAACGATCAGCGGGTGGTGGTCGCTGCCCCCGCAGCGGCCGAGCCGGGCCGAGATTGGCTGGAAGTGGGCCGAATACCAGACGTAGTCAAGGCGGACCATTGGCCACGGGGCCGGCATTGGCTCTGGGAAGGAGCCCAGGCGCGGAAACGTGTGGCCAAAACCCCGACCCGCAGTCCGAAACGCATCGCGAAGGCGGGCCCGAATCAGGCTGTAGTCATGGCTGCGCTCGGTCAGATTGAAGTCCCCCGCAACGAGCAGCGGCCCAGTCACCGCGTCCAGCATCTCGGCCAGGCGCTCGACCTCCGCTCGCCGTCGGCCGGAATCGAAACTCGACGGCACACGGAAAGGTCCTAGGTGGCGCCGAGACCAGATGAGCTTGGGGATCGG
>DASPXK010000096.1:0-4266 GCA_035637315.1 Chloroflexota bacterium | reverse complement strand
TACGCCGCCTTCGTACAGGGGCTCCAGCAGCTGGGCGTGACCGACGCGGAGCTGGACCAGATGGCCCGCAAGAACCCGGCCGCCCTGCTCGGCATCTGAGGGCCCCATCCCCCTTTCCCTCATCCCCCAACCCCTTCCCCCAGCCCCCAACCCGTTCCCCCATCCCCCAACCCCTTCCCCCAAGCCTGGGGGAAGGGGGGGAGCGTTGGCGAGCATAGAGGAGTTCTACGGTGAGGTTCCGCACGATCAGAGCGGACCAGGTGGGCAGTCTTCTGCGACCGGCGGCGGTGCTGCGGGCGCGCGCCGCCCACCGGCAAGGGCGAATCGGCCTGGAGCAGCTCCGCCGGGTGGAGGACGAGGCGATCCTCGACGCGCTGAGACTCCAGCGGCACGTCGAGCTGGACGTCTTCACGGACGGCGAGTACCGGCGAGGCGCCTGGCAGACGGACATGGCGGAGGCGGTCGAGGGGTTCGTCGCCGACCGCATCGCCATGGCCTGGCACGGGCCGAACGCGGGCGTCGAGGGCAGCGAGGCCCAGGTCGTCGGCGGCAAGCTCCGCCAGCGCGGCCGCCTGACAGCCCACGAGAGCGCCTTCTTGAAGCAACATGCCCCAGGGCCATTCAAGGTCACCATCCCGAGCGCCTCGACGTTCAGGGATGCCAGCTACAAGCCGGGGCTGACCGACCGTTTCTATCCGGCCCGCTCCGACTTGCTCGACGACCTGGTGCGGATCGTCCGCGGCGAGATCGAGGGGCTCGTCGAGGAGGGCGTCCCCTACGTCCAGATCGACGCCCCGCGGCTGTCCTACTATGTCGACCCGCGCATCCGCGAGCAGATGCGCCAGTCTGGCGTCGATCCGGAACGGTCGCTGGAGGAGGCGATCGCCGCCGAGAACGCCTGCCTGGACGGTATCGACCGCGCCGCGGTCACGCTGGGCTTCCACCTGTGTCGAGGCAACTCGCGAAGCCGTTGGCGGGCCGAGGGCGGCTACGAGCCGATCGCGGAAAAGCTCTTCGGATCGCTCGAGCACGATCGCTTGCTGCTCGAATACGACTCCGACCGCAGCGGCGGCTTCGAGCCGTTGCGCTTCGTGCCAAAGGGGAAAACGGTCGTGCTCGGTCTCGTCACCACCAAGCGCGGCGAGCTGGAGTCCCAGGAGGAGCTGCTGCGCCGCATCGACGAGGCCTCGAAGTACGTGGCGGTCGAGGACCTGGCGCTGAGTCCCCAGTGCGGCTTCGCCTCCGTCGCGGAGGGCAATCTGCTGTCGCCCGACGAGCAGTGGCGCAAGCTGGAGCTGGTGGTCGACACCGCGCGCAAGGTGTGGACGTAGCCAGGGGGATGGGGGATCGGGGAAGCCCCAGCCCGGCGTCCGGAGGGGAGTTCGGTCCCGACATTGGGTGTATTGCCCACACCAGTAGGGATACCGGGCGTGGCTATTGGGGTGCGATTTCTATATCATAATTGGCGAAGAGTTCGGGGCGAGCTGTGTGTGTGAGCGGATGGCTGTGTGGCTGAGCGGATGGCGGACAGCCTGGGCGCAACGCAGCCGGCAGGCGCCTCGCTGTTTGTGCTCTTCGTGCCGAGCGTCACCCGTTCTGGTGAGCCTATCGATCACGACTATTGGGTCGACCAAGCACTCGAGACATTCGCGACCCTATTCCGCGGTGCGACCGCCTATCCGCGAGGGCGCGGCCGTTGGCGGGACGACGAACGGGGCGGGGCCCTCGTGGCCGACGAGCCGACGGTGATGACGTGCTATGCCGCCCCGGAGGACATCACCGATGAGGCGCTGGCGCGCCTTCGTGCCTTCTTGCACCGGCTTGGGCGCGAGACGCACCAGGGGGAGGTCGGGATCGTCTTCGACGGCCAATACTATGGGATCACAGAGTACGATGAAGGGAGGTGACGCATGCCTCGAAGTTCGAAGGAGATGCGCAAGGCGCTCGGTACTAACCAGCCGGTTCCAGTTCGGACGCAGCCGCATGGACCGTTCGGCGTGCTCCAGCTACAGGCAGAGCTGGCGGCGCGTCTCCATGCCGGAAGTGGCGCCGGTCGGCCATCCGACCCATCTTGGACGATCCGCCGCCTGGTCGGCTTTCGTCCCGATACGTGGCGAGCTCTGAACGCGATTGCCGCCCGGCTGAGCACGCCCCGCCGCCGGGTCAGCCCGGGTCAAGTGGCGGCCAGCCTGATCGAGGAAAGCGTTGCCAAGCTTGGCGAGAGCTCAGCGCCGCCTAGCGGGGAGCCCGAACCTGTCCGGGCCACCACGCGGCGGAAGAGAGACGTTTCCTAAACGCAGGCATCATGACGCAGGAGATGGCCGAGGAAGCCCAGCCCCCGCGACCACTCCGGATCGGCGTCTTCGATTGGATCGACCAGAACGCCGGGCTGGATTTGTCCGACCTGTACGAGCAGCGGCTGGCCATGCTGGAGGAGGCCGATCGGGCCGGGTTCTTTTGCTATCACCTCGCCGAGCACCATGGCACGCCACTTGGCATGGCGCCCTCGCCGCACCTCTTTCTGACCGCGGCCGCGCAGCGCACGCGCCGCATTCGACTCGGGCCGCTGGTCTCGCTGCTGCCGCTCTACCACCCGATACGGCTGATCGAGGAGGTCTGCATGCTCGATCAGATGTCTCGTGGACGGCTGGAGCTGGGCGTCGGCCGCGGCGTCTCGCCGTACGAGCTGGCGCTGTTCAACGTGGCCCACGACGAGTCGCGGGCGATCTTCGAGGAGGCGCTGACGATCCTCACGTCCGGCCTGGCCAACGGCCAGGTGTCATTCGAGGGCCAGTACTTTTCGGCCAGGAACGTCAGCGTGCCGCTCCGCCCCTTCCAGCGGCCGTACCCGCCGCTCTGGTACCCGACGAGCAGCCCGGACAGCGTCCCCTGGGCCGCCCGCCACGGATTCCATACCATCTTCGGGTTCGTGCGCAACACGCTCGAGGAGACGCGGGAGCAGCTAGCCGTCTACGAGCGGCTGGAGGCTGAGCATCGGGCCGATCCGGATCGCCTCAATGGGCACGTGCGCGCGCCACTTTACGGCGTCATGCGCCACGTTTATGTGGCCGCGACCGACGCACAGGCGCTCCACGAGGCCAGGACGGCCTACCTCGACTTCTTCCACAACTTCGACTACCTGTGGGCGCAGCACGGCGTCGCGCGCCACGGCGAGGCCGACTTCGAGAGCTTCGTCGAGGAGCAGCGGATCCTGGTCGGCTCGCCGGCCAGCGTGCGCGGCCAGCTGGCCCGGCTGCTGGCCTACACCGGCGGCAACTACTTCGCCGGGGCCTTCGCCTTCGGCAGCCTCAGCGGCGAACAGATCATGCGCTCACTGCACCTGTTCGCCGACGAGATCATGCCGGCGTTCACGCGGCCATTCCTCCAGTAGCCAGTCGGGCAGTGGCTCGCCGGGCCGCTTAATGGCCAACGGCACGTCCAGGTCGCCCCGGCGGTTGCCCCCGAACAGCTCGAGCGCGTTCGGGACCTCGTAGTAGATCTCCAGGCGGTTACCGTCCGGGTCGTGAAAGTAGATGCTCCGCTGGCTCACGTGGTCGGTGGCTGTGAGGATCTCGACCCCGTGGTCCTGCAGCGCGACGTACGCGTCGCGCAACGCCGGATAGCCGTCCACCTGGAAGGCGATGTGGGCGACGCCGACCTGATCCGGCTTCGGGTGCTGGGCCGAGCCCGGACTGGGGTGCGGCGCGAGGTCCAGGTTATGGAAGTCCTCGCCGAGGCTGAGGAACACGCCGCCGTGCTCCGGGTCTTCCTCGACCACCTGGAACCCCAGCACGTCCTGGTAGAAGGTCCTCGACCGTTCGACATCGGCCACCCTCAAGAGTACGTGCGCGAGCCTCTTCAAACGCACTGTGTCGGCCTCCTCTGGTGAGATCTTAGTGGTTCAGGAGGTCAATGACCAGGTGCCGCACGTAGGCGTGGATCTCACCTCGCCCGGACACGAAACGGACGTCTATGGACGAAGCACCTGGCGACCCCTCGCGTGGACCGCCGCCTCCCCCTCCCGCGCATGCGCACAACCGTACCGCGCGCGCCTTGGCGTCCGCACGCCTGCGGTATAACATCTCTGGCGGCACCCCATAGTGCAAACCGGAGCACACTCCAAAGTCAGAGAGTGGCCATGGACGGCAAGGTGTACCCCTGGGCCGCGATCGAAAATGATTTCGGCCATGGGCTCATCCTGGGCAACGGCGCCTCCATCGCGTTCGATCCACGGTTCGCCTACAGCTCCTTAGAGCAAAAGGCCCA
>DASPXK010000095.1:0-5432 GCA_035637315.1 Chloroflexota bacterium | reverse complement strand
CCTACCACCTACCACCTACCACCTACCCCCTACCACCTACCACCTACCACCTACCACCTACCACCTACCACCTACCACCTACCACCTACCACCCGCCGGCCACGTCGTTTAGGTCATGAGACGTTTGCCACTTGACGCCATTATAAAGGCCCCTTAACATTTGTAACCCTCGGCCGTGACGCCGACGACGTTGGCCGAAGAGGAGTTGCGGGAGATGCTAGGCGGCTTGGCGGGCGGCGGCGACCTTCTACCGGCGGCGTTGCGCTGGCTGCGCCGCCGTCGGTCCACTGGCCCGGAAGCATCCGTCGACAGCGGCGGGCCGCGCGAGGTCGCCGAGGAGGAATCGGCCGAGGACCCTCTTCCAGCTCCCAGGCCGCTCCCGACCGCCGACGAGGTGCCCGAGCTGCGGGCGATGGTCGAGCTCAACCGCAACGATCCCGCGTTGCGCTGGCAGCTTGGCATGGCGCTCGTCGCCGCTCGCAAGCTGAACCTGGCACTGGCACACCTGGAGGTCGCTGCCAGCCAGGATCCGTCGTTAGACGAGGGCGAGCTGGAGGACGTCCGCGAGCTGCAGCGGGCCGAGCGGCTGGCGCGCCGCTATCCACGCGACGCGGAGCTTCGCCTGGCGCTGGGGCGCCTCTATCTGGCGCTCGACCAGGGGGACGCGGCGCTCGCGGAGCTCGAAGAGGCAACCCGGCTGCGGCCGGACCTGGCGCCAGCCCACACCTTGCTGGGGTTCGAATACGCTTTCCGGGGCCGCATCGCCCGCGCGCGCGAGCACTGGGGGCGGGCCCACGATCTGGACCCGGACGACCAGATGAGCAGCGCCGGTCTGGCAGCCATCGCCGACGGCCGCGACCCCCTGCGCGCCCTCTGGCAGCACGCCGCGTCGTAGAACGGGGTGCGTTGTGAGTAGTGCGTAGTGAGTAGCGGACGCTTGCTACTCACTACTCGCTACTCGCTACTCGCGACTCACTCGCTCGTAATACGTTGCCTCGCTGCGAGGGCGGCCGTATAATGCGGCGGATCCGCCCACTCTGGTCGGCTTTCACTATCGAAGAGGTCGGGCCGCTCTCGTGTATTCTCGGGCAGTCGCGTGGTCGCGTCAGGTTCGGCCGGCCGCTTGACGGCCGACGAAGCGGCCGGGGCGGCTATCCTCGAGCCAGTGGCCTCAGAACAAGCGCGTACCCGCCGCTCGGCCATACGCGTGATTCTGACGCTCGGCGCGCTCGGTGCGATGAGCGCGCTCTTTCTGCTCGTCCCGCTCCCCTGGGAGGCGCTCGGCCTGTGGTGGGGTTACTTCGGCGTCGCTCTGGTGGTCTTCATCGCCACCGCCAGCTTCATCCTGCCGATCCCCTACCTGTTCATCGTCTGGCAGGCGCACGCGTACGGCCACCTCGACCCGTGGTTGTTGGCGGCCACGGCCGGGGTGGCCGCGGCCTTCGGAGAAACGACCGGCTACCTGGTTGGGATCAGCGGGCGTGACCTGATCGCGCGCGGCAAGTGGTACGACAAGGCCGATTACTGGATGCGCACCTACGGGTTCTGGTGCATCACGTTCTTCTCCTTCATCCCCAACCCGTTCTTCGACGCCATCGGCTTCGCGGCCGGGGTTCTCCGCTACTCGATCTTGAAGTTCATGCTCGCCTGTTTCATCGGCAAGGGCGCCAAGTTCTACATGGCCGCGATGGGCACGGAGATCGTGCTGCTCGGCTGCTACGTGGCGCCCGCGGCATGTGACCTGGTCCGCGGGCTTGTCAGCATCGTCGGCGGAGCCGACTAGGAGTGAAGCGATGAGCGTCGGTCGGGCGGTCGTGTTAGCCGAAGCTGGCAAGCCGCTCGTCTTTCGGGAGTACCCGGTGCCGCAGCCGGAGCCCGGAGCAGCACTGGTACGCATCACCCTGGCCAACGTGTGCGGCTCGGACCTGCACATCTGGCGCGGAGAGCTGGACCCGGCCAAACGCGGCTGGCGGCTGCCACGTCACCAGGGTCACGAGATGACGGGCCGGATCGAGAAGCTCGGCGAGGGCGTAACGAGCGACTCGGACGGCAAGCCGCTGGCCATTGGCGACAGGGTCGTCTATCGCTACTTCTTCCCGTGTGGGCGCTGCCGGAATTGTCTGAGCGACCGCAGCCGCGCCTGTCCAAAGCGCTACGACTACGCGTCTGTGCCGTGTGACCAGTGGCCGCACTTCAATGGCGCCTTCGGCGACTACTTCTACCTGCGCCCGGGCCACACCGTGTTCAAGCTCCCGGACGACCTCCCTGATGACTTGGTGGTCAGCCTGAATTGCGCCTTCTCACAGGTGATCTGCGGGCTGGACAGCGCGAACCTCCGAATGGGCGAGAGCATCGTCATCCAGGGCGCCGGCGGTCTCGGTCTGTATGCCATCGCGGCCGCCCGTGAGCGAGGGGCCGGCCAGATCATCGTCGTCGACACCGTCGCCGAGCGACTCGACGCGGCCGAGGCGTTCGGGGCCGACGAGCTGATCGACATGCGTGAGCTGCCGGACCCGCAGCAGCGGGCGCAGCGCGTTCGCGAGCTGACCGGAGGCTGGGGCGCCGAGGTGGTCATGGACGTAGCCGGCTTACCCGAGGTGGTCGCCGAGGGCATGGCGATGCTGGCCAGCGGCGGCCGCTACGTGGAGATCGGCAACATCTCGCCCGGCCTGACCTATCCCGCAGACCCCTCCTTCTGGGTGACCAACAACTGCTCGATCTTCGGCATCCACGTGTACGAGGCGCGGCATCTGCGCCAGGCGCTTGCCCTCCTGCAGCGCGGCCGCCAGCGCTACCCCTTCCACAAGATCGTCTCGCACCGCTTCCCGCTCGAACGGGTCAACGAGGCGATGGCCGCCCAGGCCGAGGGTCACGTAACGCGCGCCAGCCTGGTACCCTGACCCCTCGTACAATACTCTCGATGGCAGAGCGCAACGGCCAGGCCAGCGTCCTGGTGGTCGACGACGACGACCGTCTCGTCGCGTCGATTCGTCGGATTCTCGCCTATGAGGGTTATCACGTCCGCACGGCGTCGACCGGCCTGGCCGGTCTTCAGCTCGCGCGCGAAGACCCCCCGGACCTGGTCATCTTAGACGTGACCCTGCCGGGCCTTGATGGGCTCGAGGTGGCGCGCCGCATCCAGGCCGGGGGTGGTATTCCGGTCTTGATGATCTCCGCCCGCGACAGCGTCCCGGATCGGGTGGCCGGGCTGGAGGCCGGCGCGGACGACTATCTGGTCAAGCCATTCGCGGTCGAGGAGCTGCTGGCCCGCGTTCGGGCTCGCTTACGGCGGCGCGAGCCGGATGGTCCAGCCTCGCCTCCGAGCTTGCTGCGTTTCGCCGATCTCGTCCTCGACACCGGTGCCCGCGAGGCCCGCCGAGGTGAGCGCATGATCCGCCTGACCAGCAAGGAGTACGAGCTGTTGTTGCTGTTTATGCGGCACCCGCGGCGGGTACTGCCCCACTCGTACATCCTCGAGCAGATCTGGGGCTACGACTTCGAGGGCGAGACGAACATCGTGCCGGTCTACGTCGGCCAGCTTCGCCAGAAGCTCGAGGCCGGTGGTGAGCCGCGGCTGATCCACACCCTTCGCCAGGCCGGCTACGTATTACGGGAGGAGTGACCATCGTGCCCGTGCACGAGCGCCTGCTGGCCGCCCTGCCCCACCCGCCCTTGTCGATCCGCTGGCGCGTGGCGCTTCTATACACCCTGGTGCTGGGACTGTGCCTGATCGTCACCGATCTGCTGGTCTACGTAGCACTCGATCGCTACCTGGCTCGCGAGACCGACGAAGGCCTGGCAGCTCAGGCTCAGGAGATCGCCGGTACGACGTTCGTCACGCCCGTCGTCAGTGCGACCGCGCTCGGGGTCCGGATCAACCTGCCAGACCTGAACGTCTTCTCCTCGCCGGGTGTCTCCGTCCAGGTCCTCAGCCGCGATGGCGAGGTCGTCGGCCGCTCGGAGGCGCTGGGCGACCGCAAGCTGCCCGTTAGCCAGCCGGCCCTACAAGCGGCTCAGGAGGGCAGCTGGGTGTACGAGACCCTGGTCCTCGAGGGCGCTCCGGTCCGTGTCCTGTACTACCCGCTCGAGCTCGGCAACAACGTCGTGGGCGTGCTGCAGGTCGCTCGCTCGCTACGCGACGTCCAGGTGGCGATGGTCTGGCTTCGCCTGTTCTTTGGCGCGATCGGGATATTCAGTCTGCTGGTGGCCACGCTGGGCGGGTGGTGGCTGGCCAAAGCCGCCCTTCGGCCGATCGATCGCCTGACTCGCGAGGCTCGGGCGATCGGCGAGAGCCGCGACTTTGGGCGTCGGGTCGCCGATCTGGATCCGCAGTCAGCCCGCGTCCCCCGTGACGAGGTCGGCCGCCTGGCCACGACCTTCAACGAGATGCTTGGCCAGCTGCAGGCGGCCTACGACGAGCTGGAGCAGGCCCTGGCATCGCAGCGGCGGTTCGTGGCTGACGCCTCACACGAGCTGCGCACCCCCCTGGCGACGGTGCGAATGAACCTGGAACTGCTCCAGCGGGCTGGCGAGTCGCTCGCGCGCGCCGACCGAGACGAGGCGGTGGCCGATACGCTGGCCGAAATCGAGCGACTCAGCCGACTGGTTGCCAGCCTGCTGACCCTAGCGCGCGTCGATTCCGGGCTGCGCGTTGAACGGCGCGAGACCGTCCGCCTGGACCGCGTCGTCCACGACGTCTATCGCCAGGCACGCCTGCTCGCACTGCCTCGGGAGCAGCGGCTGGTCCTGGACGAGCTCCAGGAGACCGAGGTGCTCGGCGACCCAGACTATCTCAAGGAGCTGCTCCTGATCCTGGTGGATAACGCGCTCTCCTATACACCGGATGGAGGCGAGATTCGAATGGCGGCCGAACGAGTCGACGGCGAGGCCCGTGTTTCGGTCGCGGATGACGGTGTTGGGATCGATCCGGCCGATCTGCCGCACTTGTTTGAGCGTTTCTATCGTGCCGATCAGGCTCGCGGAAGGCAGTCGCTGGCGCCGCGGGGCGGGACCGGCCTCGGGCTATCCATCGCTCGCTGGATCGCCGACGAGCACGGCGGCCGGATCGAGGTCCAGAGTCAGATTGGGCGAGGCTCGGTCTTCACCGTGTGCCTGCCGGCGAGGTATAAGGAATGAGGAATGAGGTATGAACGGGCTGGGGCTCGCTACTCATTCCTCATTCCTCATTCCTCACTCGTCATTCCTCATAAGCCAAGTGTCGCCTATTTGACAGCCGCCGTGGATCCCATGCTCGTATACTGAAATCACCAGAGGAGGATACGAGCGTGGAAGAAGAGTATCTGCCCGAAGATGTCATCATCGACGCCGCCGAAGGCGACGAAGCGGCGGAGCAGGAGTAGCCTGCCGGCCGGCCTCCTAACAGGTGGCCAGGCCACCGCGTAACCCGCGCCGGCGATCAGCGTCACCGAGAT
>DASPXK010000094.1:0-2808 GCA_035637315.1 Chloroflexota bacterium | reverse complement strand
ACGTCGTCAATCCGGACGAGTACGTTCAGAAGATGGGAGCCGACACGGTCCGCTGCTACCTGATGTTCATCGGCCCCTGGGACGCCGGCGGGCCGTGGAATACCCAGGGCATCAGCGGGGTTCACAAGTTCCTGAACCGCGTCTGGACCCTGGCAACCGACCTCACCCCCAAACCCCCTCTCCCAAGTTTGGGAGAGGGGGCAGGGAACAAGTGCGCTTCGCGGGGTGAGGGCCAACCGTCGTCGGTCGTCCGTGGTCCATCGTCCGAGGATGCTCGCCTGCGGCGAGCCCTTCACCAGACGATCCGCGACGTGACCGACGACATGGACAAGTTCCGCTTCAACACCATGCTGGCCAAGCTGATGAGCTTGAGCAACCTGATGCAGGACCTACAGGCGTCGGCCTCGGGCGAGGCCTGGTCCGAGGCGGTCCGCGCGCTAC
Organism: Chloroflexota bacterium; assembly: GCA_035637315.1. Classification (GTDB taxonomy): domain Bacteria; phylum Chloroflexota; class UBA6077; order UBA6077; family JACCZL01; genus DASPXK01. The sequence goes on along the minus strand of DASPXK010000094.1, from coordinate 2,367 downwards.
TGCTGATGCTGGCGCCCAGCGCGCCGCACATCGCCGAGGAGCTGTGGACGGTCGAGCTCGGGCTGCCCTATTCGATACATGCTCAGGCCTGGCCGAAGTGGGACCCGGGTCTGGCAGCCGAGGACGAGCTGACGGTCGCGGTAACGGTTAATGGGAAGCCGCGCGGCACGCTGAAGGTGCCCGTGTCGATGCGCGAGGACGAGAGCCACGTGAAGGCGCTGGCGCTGGAGCTGCCGCGCGTCAAGGCGCTCATGAACGGCCAGTCTGTGCGGCGCGTGGTCTACGTGCCGGGGAGAGTCCTCAACCTGGTCGTCGGGTGAGCTACGAGGAGGGCGCCCGAGTGGCGCTCGCCTTGCTCGTCATCTCGGCGGCCGCGATCGTCAAGGGCGCGATGGGCTTCGGGTTTCCTCAGATCGCCGTGCCCCTGGTCGCGAACATCCTCGACGCCCGCAGCTCGGTGGTCATCCTGTCGGTGGCCTCGCTCTTCGCCAATACCGGGCTCATGTTCCGCGGGGGCGGCAGCCGAGCCACGTTCTGGCGGCTTGCGCCCATTCTTGGCGGCCTGATCGTCGGCACCATCGGCGGCGCGCTCCTGCTGGCGAACGTCGATGCGGTGTCACTCGGCGTGTTCGTGGGGACCTGCGCGCTCGTCTTCGCCGCGATCGCGTTGCTCAAGCCCGACCTGGCCGTGCCGCCCGGTTGGGAGCGTTACCTGGCGCTCCCGACCGGCTTGTTGGGCGGCCTGCTGGGCGGCAGCACCAGCATCTTTGCGCCTGCCATAGCGTCATACCTGCATGCTCTGCACTTGAAGAAGCGCGAGTTCGTCTTCTTCGTTACGCTCCTGTTCATGGTCGGGGGGATGGTCCAAGTGGCCAGCTACGCCAAGCTCGGCCTGTACAACACGCGCCTGCTGCTGATCATCCTGGCCTCGTTGGTTCCAACCGCGGCCGGAGTCTGGCTGGGCGTTCGCCTCCAGGACCGCATCGATCCCGGCGTCTTTCGCCGCCTCGTCCTGGCGGTCATCTGCTTTTCAGGGATCAACCTGGTCGCCAGGGGCCTCTGGCGCTAGGCGGACCGGGCCCGACTGTGTGAACGGGTCGGCCTGTCGACCTACTTTTTGGCCGGGTTCACAACTGTCACGTCGTCGCAGCCGAAGATCTTCTGCCCGCCGAGGGTCTTACCCGTGAGGCACGCCCGGGTATCGGCCGTCGTGAGTTTCGTCTCGTTGTTGCCGGTGTCGAAATGGAGGACCAAGTCCAGGAGGCCATCCTTGTCGGCGTCCTCGATCTTGCCGCCAACCGGGTCGCTCGCTAGTTGATCAGGGGGTATGTCGTTAGGGTTATCTACCTTTCCGAACCGTACGGTCTTGCCGTCAACGGTAGTGGCGTCGAAGTCTTTCCTCGTCAGTATGGCCACCGCGACGTTGCTGTTGGGCCCCAAGTTGACGATGTTGGCTGTGTCGTTCGGTCTGACGTCAATGGTCACGAGCTTTGCTACCTTGTCGGCCTCCGTCTTCGTGAGAAGAGTGCTGGTTGCGGTCTTGCCCTCGTCGCGGGCGACCCCGGTCGCGCCAACCCCGCCGCCCGCGTACTGCAGGTTCGCCCAGTCGTCGAAGCTGGTCAAAGTCTCCCCTGGACTGGGCGCGGACACAGAGCCGGTAACGTCGTAGACGCCGGAATCGCCCGAGCTTCCGTTGCAATTGAAGTCGACGTTCGAGCTGGCGCTCACGAGCGCGCCTCTGGAGCCTGTCACCGCGACCCAGGAATCGCTCAGGTTGCAGTAGCGGCGGGTGCCGTAGTTGCTCGCGTTCGAGCCCAGGCCCGTGCTCTCGCTGAGGCTGTTTTCGTTCAGAGTATTCAGTTGGCTCTGAGAGAACCTGGAGTAATCTATCTTGCCCTCCGTAAACGGCGCGCTCGAGGACGCCCGGAAGATCAGTCCGTACCTCTGGAACGAATGGTTCATGACGCTCAGATAGTTCGGCTTGTGGTTGATCTCGACTCCGGGTGGGTTCGTGTTCAACGGGTTGAGGATGAGGCGTGGACCACCATGGCCCAAGCCCAGGTTGTGGCCAAGCTCGTGCATGAACGAGCCCGCCGACAGATTGATGTTGGTGTTGACGTCAGAAAACGTCCCAAGACTGACGATGAAGTATTTGCCCGTCTTGGTGATCTCGTCGGCACGCCTGGCGACGCCGCTGATCGTCGTATTGGCGAGCTGGTGGACAGACTGGGCGTAATGAGCAACCGGCGTCAGGCCCTTGCTGGTAAAGCCGCCGGGCTCGTCCCGCCTGGCGTCGAAAGCCGTCCAGACGTAGTTGCCCAGCGCGTCCATGGTGCCGAACTGGACGACCTCCACACCCCCAACGCT
>DASPXK010000093.1:0-1717 GCA_035637315.1 Chloroflexota bacterium | reverse complement strand
GGGCCAGGCGAGGACGCTGAACCTCATCCTCAAACCGGGGCACTACTCCCTGATCTGCAATCTGCCAGGCCATTACAAGACCGGTCAATTCGCGGACTTCTACGTGCGCTAGACCTACTCCCACAGCACGTCACAATCTGTCAGGCCCGTACTTGCCGAGGCGTAGCTGCCAGCAGGCAGGTATCGCAGGTTAGGAACGGGGCATGCTGGACTGGGCCGCCCTCGAGTCGACGTTCGACTGGCCAAGCGAAGAAGCGCGATCGGCCGGCGGCGGACGAAGCCGGCGTCTCTACTCGCTCTCGCGCTCCCCGATCAGGCGGTCGAGCTCGTCGTGCTGGCGGCGGAGCTCCGCGGTCGACTTCTCGGACGAGGTGTCGCCGGGGCCATGGCCAGAGCCGACAGCGTGGCCGTGCGCGTGGCCTCCCTGCCCGTGGCCGCGCATCATCCAGATCATCATCAGCGGGCAGGCGAGGATCAGGGCGATGAAGAGCAGCTCTCTCACGACTTCCGTCGATCGGTCGGCGCCCGGTTCGCCAGCTTCACGGCGACATGGACCGTCGCCGCAACGGCAGCGAGCCAGAAGATCATCACGAAGCTCATCCAAGGCCCAGTCCCACCCACTCATCCAGCCGTGCATTACGGGCCACCTTTTGCTTACTCCCGAAATGTCCCCCCTCTCCGGTCCCGACATCGGGGACACCGGCAGACCCAGTAGGGATAACTACTGACCTTTGCGGCGCCCGCCAGCGTGTACGCGGCCACGGGGCGAGCCCTTGCACGCTTACAGCTGGCCGCGCCTTTGGAACGGGTGATCGAATGGCTTGGCCCACGTGACCGCCCCGTCAGTAGACGTCGCGCTGTCGAAGGAACGCGCCAGGAGTAGGCGCGACCGTCGGTAGTAGGCCGCACAACGATCAGGGCGCGCCCCGATGGCTTGCTCTCGGCACCGCTGCAAACTCAGCGACCAAGGAGGTGACTCGATGAAGAGGCTGCTCTTTATGCTCCTCGCAGTCGCGGCTGGCGCCTTTATCGTCGCCAACGCGGTAGCGGCCGGGGCGGTGACTAAGCGGGTGGCGATCGTGCACGTTCAGAAGGGCTGCCACGCGTGGAGCGTGGGAGCGACGAGGACGGCAAGCCTCCGCATGTCGTTGCATCAGGGTGACAAGCTCGCGGTCGTGAACCAGGACCTCGACATGCACAAGCTCGTCCAGGTGTCCGGACCACAGACCAAAGCGGGCGCGTTCCTGATGATGAACCAGCGCGTATCTATCCGCTTCGCGAAAGCTGGGCTGTACCGGTTCCACACTCGCGTCGCCGACATGCGTGGAATGCCCGAGGCGAAAACGACCGGGCCCGACAACAAGCTCGTGCTCACCGTCCGCGTGAGCTGAGCCGAAATCAAGCTCGAGCGCGCCCCTGCACCGGGGCGCGCTCGGCGAGAGTCCTGGAACATGGCGGGCAGCCGGACTCCGAGCCGGCAGTGGGACGAAAGGTCCCGAATGGCCGAGCAGCCCGGCGGTACGCTCGGCGCCGCACTCGATCAGTACTTCCCCGCGCACAGGTTGCGAGCCTTCCCGGATGCTGCGCGAATCCGCCTGCGCTATTGCTTCGGGTGCAGATTACGAAAGGAGCAGGGCGTGTCCGCCCAAGGCGTTCACAAGCGTCCGCACGAGTACGCCGTCGTCTGGCGCACCGGTGACGGCCCGACCTCCAGCGG
>DASPXK010000092.1:0-1760 GCA_035637315.1 Chloroflexota bacterium | reverse complement strand
CGGTTGCTGCCCGTTTGCTGCCCGGCGGGCCGTGGCGGGATGGCGCGGCCCCGGCGGGAGCTACCCGACGGGGCCAGTGACCAGGGTCTTTCCTGGGGTGGAGGTGAGGGGATTTGAACCCCTGACTTCCTCCGTGCGAGTAAGGACTGGCTCACCGCTGTGCCGACCTGCGTTTCCGCAGCTCGTTTCCGACTGTCAGGGGCGAAGTAAGGCGTTCTGCCGCAGGCGGCCGGCAATCGAGACCTGCCTATGGGGCACTTGGACGCGGCGTCTCCGCAAGAGTCTGAGAAAGCGAGACGATGCTCGGGTGATGCGGCGCAAGCTCCACAAGCAGACCTAGCCAGGCCGCTACCTGCCCTGGGTCGAGGCGCCGAGCGCGTCGTGCGGCGTCAAGGGCTGCGTCCGGGTCACCAGCGACTGCCAAAGCGATCGCCTTGTGGAGCCAGCCCGAGGCCTGTTCGGCATCGCCGGCGTCGACCATTGTGGCAAGGGTGGCCAAGGCATCCAGCGCCACAAACTCATTGGAGCGGGCGAGGTCGGAGAGCAGGGCAGGAAATCGCGTTGGCTCTGCCAGCGCCTCGAACGCCGCACCATCGCGGCCTTCGCGAGCCAGGCTCAACAAGGCCTCATGGACAATCAGTCCGCTGTCGTTAGGGTCAGACTCGCGAAGCCCCCCGAGAGCGTCAGCGACATCAGGCCCAAGCAGTTCACCGCGCGTCCGCTGATCGTCCAGCATTGACCGTTTCTCCTCGAGGGGTGCGTCAAGCCAGTTCTCCAGGAGTTCCAGGGCCAGCCAGGATCGATAGGCGTCCTCGATACCGACGCGTCGCGCCTCGCCAAGAAGTTGGCGGTACGGTTCGATCGCCGAGCGATCTGGTAGGCGAAGGGCGATCTCGTCGAGCGCCACGTCGCTGGTGGGGGCAAGAAGGCGGTCAGCATGCTGGACCAACAACTGCTTGGCCGTCGCCTCCGGGCTAGTGGTAAGCCATTGCCAGACGATCTCAAGGTCATCCTCGCTGATCAGCAGCCAGCCGGGTAAAGCGCCCGATTCGTGAGGCCAACGCGAGTCGAACGCTTCAGGATCCTGGGCGCGTCGGGTGCGGCAGGCTGAGTGGAGATCGGCGGTGAGATCGCCGTCACTGTCCGTGAGCAGCGCCTGTGCGGCGAGCAGATCGTCAACGGCGGAATGGTCAGTAGCGGCCCGGCCCTCAGCACGCCGAACCAGAAGGAAGGCCTTGCCGCTTGAATCGGTCAGTGAGCTGATCGCCTCGTGCCACATCCGCTCGATGGCGTCATCTTGTTCCGCCTTGCTGTAGCGGCTGCCGAGGTTGGTGAGCGCCATGGCGAGGTTGGGGAGGAAGGCGGGGTTGGCCGCGGCCAGGTCCCGGTACAGCCTGACGGCTTCCTCGGTCGGGGCGACCGCCTCCTGATGCCGGCCGACCTCGCTGTAGCGGATGCCGAGGTTGCTGAGCGCCATGGCGAGGTTGGGCTGGTAGGCGGGGTTGGCCGCGGCCAGGTCCCGGTACAGCCTGACGGCTTCTTCGGTCGGGGCGACCGCCTCCTGATGCCGGCCGACCTCGCTGTAGCGGTTGCCGAGGCTGCTGAGCGTCCCGGCCAGGTTGGGCTGGTAGGCGGGGTTGGCCGCCGCCTGCTCCCGGCGGAGCGCGACGGCTTCTTCGGTCGGGGCGACCGCCTCCTGGCGCCGGCCGACCTCGCTGTAGCGGTTGCCGAGGTTGTTGAGCGCCATGGCGAGGTTGGGC
>DASPXK010000091.1:0-6747 GCA_035637315.1 Chloroflexota bacterium | reverse complement strand
CAAAGGTTAACCACAACATATTGTGCCGTCAATGGGATCGGCGTCACAAACCCGAACAATCGTACCAGAACAAGTGTTCTCTGCGCAAGTCCGACGAAAGACGACTGACGGTGGGGGCCGGGCCGGCCTGTGCGTCCTCAGTCCGCTACGGGATCAGCGCGTGCAGCGCCGTGCTGAACAGCCAGCCCATCCCGATGCAGGCGGGAATGGTGACGATCCAGGCGGTGACGATGTTGCCGGCCACGCCCCAGTGGACCGCGCGGCGCGCGCCGGTCGAGCCGACTCCCATGATGCTCGAGCTGATGACGTGGGTCGTGGAGATGGGCACGCCGACCCGACTGGCGAGCTCGATCACCGTGGCGGCGGTCGTCTCGGCGGCAAATCCGTGGATCGGCTTCAGCTCGACGATGCGGGTCCCCATCGTCTTGATGATCCGCCAGCCACCCGAGGCGGTCCCCAAGCCCATCGCCGTCGCCGCCGCCACGATCACCCAGAGCGGCACCTCCCACTTGTCACCACTCCAGCCGTAGTAGGCCGCCAGCGCCATCGTGATGACGCCCATGGTCTTCTGGGCGTCGTTCCCCCCGTGGCTGAACGCCATGTACAGCGACGACACGAGCTGGGCACGGCCGAACACCTTGGTCACCACGGCCGGGTGGGCTCGGAAGAACAGGTGCATGAGCATCACCATGACCAGGAAGGCGCCGACGAACCCGAGGGTCGGCGAGACGACGAGGCCGGCCAGGACCTTCTGGATGCCCTCCCAGCCCAGCACGCTGACCCCGCCCGTGGCGATCCCAGCCCCGACGATGCTGAAGACGAGCGCGTGGCTGGAGCTGGACGGGATGCCGTAGTACCAGGTCAGAAGGTCCCACGCGATGGCCGACAGCAAGGCCGAGATGACCAGCTGCTGGGTCACCGAGCCCGGCTCGATGATCCCCTTCCCGACGGTCGATGCGACGGCGGTGCCGCTTAGCGCCCCAATGAAGTTCATTGTGGCCGCCATCAGCACCGCCTGAAGTGGCGAGAGGACCCGGGTCGCCACGACCGTGGCGATCGCGTTCGCCGTGTCGTGGAAGCCGTTCACATAGTCGAAGGCCAGCCCCAGGATGACAACAAACACCAGGATCACAAACGCCGTATCCATCAGCTCCTACCACCTTGTTGTGCGTCTGGAGCGCGGCGTTGCACGTGGCGTTCCATGGCACGACTTGACATTCTGAGCATCGTACGGCCGCGGGCGCTGGGCGTCAACAAAGGGGCCTATCGCCGAAACCGCCCTTGGTCGAGGGGCTCTTGCCCGCCAGTACAGACGACGTCAGGCGAGCCCGCGGCTGGGCAAAGCCTGGCCCAGTCGTCCTCTGCGCTCGAGATAGTCCGGGTGTTCGACGACTCGGCCGAGAAACTCCAGGGCGATCTGGGCGCCGATGAGCGACGTGTTGCCCGACGCGACGTCCAGCATCGGGTTGATCTCGACCACGTCGAAACCGACTACCTCGGTCTGGCCAGCGACGGCGAAGAGGGTCTTGCGGAGCTCGTCATAGGTGAGCCCGTTGACTTCCGACGAGGCGCAGCCAGGGACCAGCGGCAGGTCGAGCACGTCGATGTCGATGCTGACGTACGTTTGGCCCCCGCGCGGCAGGCTGGCCAGTACGCCCTCGATGCCGCGGCGGCGGTAGTCCTCGACCGTCACGACGTCGTTCCCACGCGTCAGCGCGTCTTCCAGGTCATCCTGGCTGGTGCGTAGGCTTCGAATCCCAACCTGGATGATCTGGCCGACGTTCGGCAGCTCGGCCAGGAGCCGAATCGGCATTCCGTTGGCGTAGCTGACACCGTGGACAAAGGGGCGAAAGTCGAGGTGGGCGTCGAAGTGGACCACCGAGATCGGCTGTTTGAAGGCCCGCACGACCGGATAGGTGATCGCGTGGTCGCCGCCCAGGACGAGCGGAAGAGCGCCGCCGGCGAGGATCTGGCTCACGGACGCGGTGATGTTGTCAAACGTACGCTCGGGATTGGTGTAAATGATGTCGACGTCGCCGCAGTCGACGATGCGCCGGTTCGTGGTCTCATACTCGAGGAATCGACGCCTCTCGTCGATATCGAAGTATCCGCCACGCCTCTGCTGGGCCCCGTAACCACCGTAGCGGACCGACATCTCGCGGATCGCTCGGGGGGCGAAGCGGGCGCCTGGCTTCCACGGTGAGCCCTCGTCGCTCGGGACCCCGAGAACAGCCACATCGGCGTCGAGACTCGATAGGTCCGCCACGATCGGCGCACGCAAGAAGGACGGAATTCCGGTGAACGGCAGGTTGAGGCGGTCTTCGACCACGATGCTCAACTCCTGTTCATTGTAGAAAACTACAGTCGTCCGGGCCGGAAGAGCTCAGTTGCGAAACTTCTCCCGTCCGTCGCGGGCTTGCTCCCAGCCGATGGCGACGAAAGCGCCTGGCTCGCGCCGCGTCCTCAGGAGCACGACGTTGTCGAGCTTGAACGCGCCCTCGTCAAAGGGCCTCATGCCCAGGTCGCGAACGTCTATGACGACGGTCTCGTCCGAGTCCGTCGCCAGCGTCACCATCGCCCGATCGCGGTCCACTGCGATGATGGTCCCATAGAAGTCCGGGTAGCCCTGCTCGGCGAGCGCGATCTTGGGCAGCCAGCCGGCACCGAACGAGACCAACAGGCCCAAGAGCACCACCCGGACGAAGCGTCCCTGATCAAACATCCCGCACCTCCTCATTCGACCTTGTTGTCAGTCTGAGCTCGTTGTCATCCTGAAAGCTGTGGTCTCTGACCCCTTACGATAACCAATGTGGCACGTTTGGCGGCATCTATGTTGTCATCCTGAGCGAAGCGAAGGATCTCATGCTGCTCAGCAATAGATCCAGTGTCAAACATTGACCAAACCTCGGGCCCAACACGCGGCACAGGTGACGACCGACCTGTGAGCGATCGGATGGAGAGGAGCATGAGATCCTTCGTTTCGCTCAGGATGACAATATGGGCAGCCCGTATCTGTAAATTCCAACGAGTGTGAGTTCCGATACGCGCCCCACCTCACCGCTTGTTGTTGAGCAGGGCGAAGAACTCCAGCCGCGTCGCCTCACGGGTTCGGAAGGCGCCCCGGTTGGCCGAGGTCACGACCGTGCTGCCCGGCGCGCGGAGCCCGCGCAGCGTCATACACAGGTGCTCAGCGGTCACGACGACCGCCACACCGCGCGGCTTGAGGTGCTCGTTGATCAGATCGGCGATCTGACTGGTCAGACGCTCCTGGACCTGCGGCCGGCGAGCGAGGATATCGACTACGTGGGCCAGCTTATCGACCCCGATCACCCGCCCGTGTGGGATGTAGCCGACGTGGGCGGTCCCGACGAATGGCAGCAGGTGGTGCTCGCACACCGACTGGAGGCGAATGTCACGCAGGACCACCATCTCCTCGTGCTGCTCGTCGAAGCCGCCCTGAAGCAGGGCGGCCGGGTCCTCGTGCAGGCCGCCGAAGATCTCGGCGTACATATCCGCGACGCGCTCGGGAGTCCGCTGGAGCCCCTGGCGCGTCGGGTCCTCGCCGAGCGCTCGCAGCAGATCAGCCACCAACCGCGTGATGGCGGGACGATCGATCACGCCGCCCCCTGGCGCCGAATTGCGAGCGCGGCGTTGAGGATCTCGTGGGCCACCTCGCGCTTGGGGAGAGCTGGTAAGTCGTGTCGCACGCCGCCGCGGTCGAGGATGACGACCTTGTTGGTCTCGCTCCCGAAGCCGCTGTCCGGGCGTGTGATGTCGTTGCCAACGATCAGGTCGAGCCGCTTGCGCTCCAGCTTGGCCTGAGCGTTCTTGACCAGCTCCTCGCTCTCGGCCGCGAAGCCGACCCGGATCAACCGATCGCTCGAAGTCGCTGCCGTGGCAGCCAGGATGTCGGTTGTCGGCGTCAGTCGCAGCATCAGCTCTCGGCCGTCCTTTTTGATCTTCTGCTCGGCCACCTGCTCTGGGCGGAAGTCGGCCACGGCGGCGGCCATCACGAGCAAGTCGGCATCCTGGATGGCAGTCGCCACCGCCTCGCACATCTCGGCGGCGCTAACCACGCTGCGAACCTCCACGCCCAGCGGGCAGGCCAGCGCCGTCGGGGCGCTGATCAAGACCACACTCGCCCCACGATCGCGCGCCGCCTCGGCCACGGCGTAACCCATCTTGCCCGACGACCGATTCGACACGAAACGGACCGGGTCGATCGCCTCCTGAGTACCGCCGGCCGTGACCACCACCCGCCAGCCAGCCAGGTCACCGCTCCGCCCGAGCACCACGCGCAGCGTGTCCACGATCAGCGGCGGCTCGACTAGCCGGCCTGTGCCGATCAGGCCGGAGGCCATCCGCCCCCAGGCCGGCTCAATGATGATGGCACCCCGGTCGCGCAATCGCTGGACGTTCTCGCGGACCGCAGCGCTGTCGTACATATTGGCGTCCATCGCGGGAGCGATCACCAGTGGAGCGGTGGTGGCCAGGACCGTGGTGCTGAGCATATCGTCGGCCAGGCCGAGCGCTAGCTTGGCGAGGGTGTGAGCCGTGGCCGGCGCGACCAGGACTAGGTCCGCGTGCTGGCCCAGGCTGACGTGGCCGATCTCCGTCTCAGCGAGCAAGTGGAACATCTCGGTCGAGACGGGCCGATGAGTGATCGCCTGGAAGCTGAGGGGACGCACCAGCTCCGTGGCCTCGCGCGTCATGACCACGTCTACCTGAGCGCCGGCCTGTGTCAGCGCACTGGCGACCGCGACCGCCTTGTAGGCGGCGATGCTGCCCGTCACGCCCAGCACCACGCGCTTGCCGGCCAGCACTTCGTACGAGCTATCAGCCATCAGCTGTCAGCCTTCAGCAACGAGCTATCAGCCATCAGCTGTTAGCCTTCAGCGACGAGCTCTCAGCCAGCTGATGGCTCGTGTTCAGCTCGTAGAGGAAGCGCAGGCCATGCAGAGTCAGGTCAGGATCGGTCACGTCGACGACGGTCGTCTCCGGGACGATGATCGGCGCCAGGCCGCCGGTCGCGATCACCAGCGGATCGCCCCCGAGCTCGGCTCGGATGCGCTTGACCAGCCCTTCGACCAGACCAACGTAGCCAAAGATCGCTCCGGACCGGATCGACGTTACGGTGTTGCGACCGATTGCCCGCCGCGGAGGTTTCAGCTCCACCGAGAATAGTCTGGCAGCCCGCGATACCAACCCTTCGGTGGCTGTGTTCAGGCCGGGCGCGATAGCGCAGCCGAGCAGCTCGCCGCGAGCCGAGATGGCGTCAAAGGTCGTCGCCGTGCCGATGTCGACGACTATCGCCGGCAAGCGGTGCCGGCGCATGGCGCCGAGCGCGAGAACGATCCTATCCGGCCCAACCTCATGGGGGTTGTCGGTGGCGATGATAATCCCGGTCTTCACATTGGCGCTCGAGATGACCGGCTCGACGTTGAAGTAGCGCTCCGCGAGCTCTCGGTACGTGCTCGTCAGGCCAGGCACGGTCGAAGAGAAGGCTACGCCGGAGATGTCGTCCATCCGCAGCCCACCGTGGTCGAGCAGAGTCCGAAGCAGGACAGCGTACTCGTCGGGCATCTTGCGCGCATCGGTCTCCAACCGCCAACGCGCTTTGAGGTCGTCGCCGTCGAAGACGCCCACCTTGATGTTCGTGTTTCCGACGTCCGCGGCAAGGAGCACTCGGGCCTCCGAGTGGGAGTATACTCTTCCTCGCGGCCGGCGGGGCCGAGCGGCTCCACCTGGAGCAACTTCCCGGTTATGCGCCGGAGCTGAACCCGGACGAGGGCACCTGGCAGTACCTCAAGCGGCTGGAGCTGCGGAACCTCTGTTGCCCCACTCACTGGGACCTGCGTCAGGAGCTGCGCCGGGCCGCCGCTCGCCCCCGCCACAAGCGGGACATCAGCCGTGGCTGCATCGCCCACGCCGGCTGCACCGTATCCGTGACCGCAGCATAGGCCGCCAAACGGCCTATCCAGCGCGTCGACGCAGCCCTGGATGAGGGAGTGCTTGCGGGGAAGTCGGCGCGCCAGTGGTCACGCCCTGATCCCCTCCGGCGGGGCCGGTCCGTGCGGGACGGGTCGCGGCGGTGCGATCCTTGGGGGATGAGCGAGATCGACGCCGGTCGGCTGGTACTGCGCCCGATCGGCCGGGACGTGGCGCGCGCCCTCCTGGAGGGCCGGCCTCCGGAGAGCGTCGTCTTCGCCCCTGGCTACCCCTCCCAGTTCTCGCTCGAGGTGATGGAGCTCGTGGCCGGGAAAGGGGGCGGATGGGGGCGTTCTTCCTGGTCCGCAAGGCCGATGGTGCGGTCGTGGGCGAGATCGGCTGCGGTCTCGACCGTACCTCGGGTACGGCCCAGGTTGGCTACTCGGTGGTCGAGCCGTGCTGGGGGCGCGGGTACGCCACCGAAGCACTCCGGGCCCTCCTGGGCCACCTGCTGGCCGAGCCGGAGGTCCGCCGGGTGGTGGCCGAGACGCTGGTCGGACACACGGCCAGCCGCCGCGTGATGGAGAAGGCGGGCATGCGCCCCTGCGGCGAGCGAGTTGCCGTCGAGGACGGCGAGACGGTCGAGCTGGTGGTCTACGAGGCTCTCGCCGACTTTAGGGACTCAGGCAGTGCTCACTGAGAGTAAAGAGCGAACCAGCCACCTCTTCACTCTTAAGTTACGTGCGCGATCTTGCCCGGCGCCGCTTGCGTTGAGCGGCCCGAATCTTGTCGCGCCGCTCTTCGTGGGCCGGCTTGAAG
>DASPXK010000090.1:0-3905 GCA_035637315.1 Chloroflexota bacterium | reverse complement strand
CAGCGTGATCACCGCCAACCCGAGGAGGAAGCCGCCCGAGACCGCCAGGAAGACCGAGTACAGCAGGTCGATTCGCGACAGCCCGCGGCGCGGGATGTACAGGCGGAACAGGGCGAACCCGGCCAGCACGCAGGCCGCCATGATTACCGCCAGCTCGTTGTAGCTCTCCGGCGACGGCACCTCAGCCCCGGCCCGCAGCTCGGCCCGGAAACGGAGCAGATACGCGATTCGGTACGCCGCATAGGTTGCCACGACGTCTGTCAAGACCAGCGCGACGACGTGCACAAAGCGCAAAACGCTTCGTCGGCGGGCGAGACGGCGCTCAAACGAACGCGCCGGCGGGACCGCAGCCCGGGCGGCGAGCGTCTCGGTCACGGCGAGCGACTAGCGAGCCTCGTCCGCCGCGCGCACTGTTGGACCACGGCGCGCGAGGCGCCCGAAGGCGCAGGTTCGAGCCGTTTGTGGTGTGCCATGTGCTCGGGAGGATACTGCTGAGGCTGGCCGGGGGGCAACCGGTTCGAGCGTGCTCGTCCTCCGGTTCCAGACCCTGGGCCGGTAACCGGCCACCCGTCTGTTACGACGAACTCCATGCTGGTCGGGCTTCACGGCGTCCGGTCGTCGTGGTGGCAAGACTACGTGTCATCCTGAGCCCCTCTTTTTGTCGTCCTGAGACTACACGTCACCCTGCGCGAGGCTTACGGGCCAGCGTTTCACGCCCGACACCTCGCCGCACCCTCCACGCGACTCCGGCCGGGTAGCCGAGCATTTTGGCGACGTCCCCGATCAGGCGGATCAGTGGCACCCAGGCGATCGCCCTGGCTCGTTGGCGCGGGCCGAGCGAGCCGAGGGCGGGCAGCAGGCGGCGATAGGGCCGCGCCAGGTAGGCGGCGGCCGCCAGCCCGATTGGCCCCAGCAGCCAGCGCTGCCGACGGGCGCACAACAGGCCAAGCGGGAGGGCCAGGTAGGTGGCGTAGCGGATGCTGTGTCGCGTCCTCCACAGGTCAGCTTTGCCGTCGCCGCGGCCGTAACGGTAGTACTGGGCGAAGAAGGCCGCTGGCGCTGGGCGGGGGCGCAGATGGACGAGCGCCTCAGGCGCCCATACGAAGCGGCACCCAGCTTCTCGAAGCGCGATGTCGAAGACCAGGTCCTCGCAGTAGTCGAGCCATTCCGGGTACCCGCCGACGCGGCGCCAGGCGGCGCGGGTGAAGGCCACCGAGCGGCTGGAGGGCAGAAAGGACTCTGGCCGCACTTCTTGGGGCGTGGGGAACGTCGTCGCGCCAAGCGCTAGCTCGAAGACCGAGCGGGGCTCGGGAACAAAAAAGCCGCATGCGACGTCGGGCCGCTCGGCCCGCTCGAAGGCGGCCGCGAGCGCGGCCAGCCAGCCCGGTTCCAGGCGCACTCCGCCGTCCGTGACGGCGATCAGCTCGGCGTCGGTGCTCGCGATGGCGGTGTTGCGGCCCGCCGAGATGTTGGCGCCCGGATGCACCATCACAAGCAGAGGCAGGCCCTTCCTCTCCCATCTGGCCACGCGCTCGACCGTGTCGTCGCGAGAGCCGCCGTCTACGACCACGATCTGATCTGGCGGGCGCGTCTGCGAGGCGATCGAGGCGAACAGCTCGTCGATGCTCGCGGCCTCGTTCAGGACGGTCATGCACAGCGCTATGGGCATCGTCAGGCCGTAGCCGTCAGCTCATAGAGGCGGAGCTCGACCCGCCCGAAGCGTTGGACCCCGGCCGTTCGAGTGTGGGCTTCCAGCCAGTGAGAGATCAGGTCATCTGGGTCCGCCTCCTGTGACGCCCATCGCACCAGCCAGACGCGCCGATGCCCGGCCGCGAGCGATTCGAGCCGAGCCAGGGTATCGGCGGCGTCGATCGGGCGCTGGGTGGGGAGCGGGAACTGGTCCGCCCGTCCACGGTAGTAGTAATCGAAGATCTCGGCCTGGCCCGGGGCGGTCAGGACCACCGCGTCGTCTGGGCGTTCCAAGGCCTGGATCGTGCTGGCCAGGCCGCGGTAATCGTCGCGCGCGTAGGTTGGATCGAAGTAGTAGGCCGCTAGCGAACGGGCCGTTGGTAGCAGCAGTAGGCCGAGCGCCACCACGGCCAGGAGGCCGGCGATGGCCCCACGAGCGGCGGGCCCGCGTGGGGCGGGCTGGGCAAAGAGCAGCCGACTCACGGACCGGCCGAGGGTCACGCCGCCCGCGGCGACGAGGATCACCCAGGCCGGCAGGACCAGCATCAGAAAGCGCGGCTCATACAGCGGGCGGCTGGTCGACAGCACGATGATCGTGCCGATGGGCAATACGGTCCACAATGCGAGAAGCGCGCGCGCTCCGGGGGCTGGAAAACGCGGCGCCCGTCCCCAGGGTCGGGGTTCCGCCGCCGTGTCGGCGATCCGGACTCGGGCGCCGTCATGAGGCCGAGTGGCCAGGCCGATCGCCGCGAGTGCCAGGAATGGGAGGAGACCGAGCCGAAAGCTGAAGCGAGTGGTCGCGACTCCGATCGACAGGACGTTGACGGCGTCCAGCGCCAGTGCGTAAGGGGGCTGGGGCGTCCCGAGCCCGGGGTAGTAGCCGGTTTGTCTTAGCGCGTACGGCAGCCAGGCGACATAGAGGACGGCCGTAAGTGCGGTGCCAAGCAGCCATGGCCGGAGGAGTCGCCAGCGGCCATGGATGGCGAGTGTGAGTGCCAGATGGAGCTGATGAACGCCCAGGACCAGCACTCCGTAATAGTGGGTGTACAACAGAGCCGCGGCGAGCAGGCCGTACAGGATGGCGAGCCGGCCGCGTGGGGGGTTGGAGCGCGTAAAGGCCAGGTAAGCCCAGGTACTGGACGTGGCCAGGAGGGCAGCCAGGGCATACATTCGCACTTCCTGGCTGTACTGGATCGCCAGGGGGGAGATGGCCAGCAGGCCTGCCGCGGAGAGGCCGACGGCCTCGTCGAACAGCTCGCGGCCGAGTCGCCAGACGACCCAGACCGTGGTCGTACCGAATAGTACGGACAGGCCCCGCAGGGAGCTCTCGCCGTTGCCAAACGGGGCCGCCCAGGCGGACAGCAGCCAGTAGTAGAGCGGCGGGTGGATATCGGCCGCCGCCGCTCGGGCGATCTCCATCGGCCCGCGGGTCGTCATGAACGCACTCACCCCCTCGTCGTACCAGAGGCTTTGCCCGTCGAGGCGATACAACCGAAGCAAGGCGGCGAGCAAGAGGAATGAGGAAAGAGGGATGAGGAATGAGCGCGCGCTGCCCTCATTGCTCATTGCTCATTCCTGAGTCCTCAGTCCTCGTGCGGCGGCGTAGTCCCGCAGGGCGTAGTAGACCGGGTGGGGGGTGAAGTCGGGCTCCAACATGCTGAAGTGGTGCCACGCCTGGACCGGTTCCCACGGCGCCGGAAGCTTCAGAAACCAGATGGCCATCACCCCCATCCACGGCCATTCCTCTCGCGCCCGCTCGAACGCGCGGACCGTGTAGCGGGCCTGCAGCTCGGAGCCCACGGCGCCGTACGGCGCCGGGACGGGAGAGCCGGGCGGCTGGGCGCTCCAGCCGATCTCCGTCGCCCAGATCGGTCGAACGGCATCGTCGTTTCGGACTATCAGTTCACGGACCAGTTCTGGGCGGGAGAAGTTGACGTCGCCGCTTGACAGCCGGCGGTCGTCAGGCCCGCCGCGAAGCCCGTACGCCTGCACGGCCAGGACGTCGAAGCTGCCGCGCGCTCCGGCTTCGTACAGCTGCTGGAGGTAGACCAGCTCGTTGAGCGCCTGGTCGCTCTCCTCGAGCGTGGGTGCCATCGCGGCGCTCACGACGATCGCCTCCGGGTCGGCCTGCTTGATCCGAGCGTAGGCAAGCCGCAGCAGGCGCGCGTAGGCGGCCGGATCGGGCGGCTGGCGCCCCCACTCGATCGCCAGGTTCG
>DASPXK010000089.1:0-23690 GCA_035637315.1 Chloroflexota bacterium | reverse complement strand
CAACGGCGGGCTGCCGTTCCCAATCCCGACGGGTGGCGGCGAGGGTGGCCTGCCGATCAAGCTGCCCAAGATCAAGCTCCCCGACCTGGACAAGGCGAGTCTGCCGCAGCTCGGGGCGCCGGTCAAGATGTTCGGCGAGGTGAAGAAGGGCATGCTGTATCGCTCCAGCCAGCCGTCTTCGGACGGCTTCGCCTGGCTCCACTCTCTGGGAATACAGTCGGTGGTGAACCTGCGGGCCGAGTCCGACGACAATGCCGACGAGCTTGCCGCCATCGGCATCAAGCACTACCTCCACATTCCAATCGAGGACAACCATCCGCCAACGAACGGGCAGGCCGAGCAGTTCCTGGCCTATGTGCACGACTCGTCGAATTGGCCGATCCTGGTGCACTGCAACATGGGGATTGGGCGCAGCGGCACGATGTCCGTGTTGACGCGGTACGCGGTGGACGGTGTATTGCTCGACGACGCTTTTAGCGAGTCGGTTTTGTTCGGCGGTGGTCCCTGGCCACAACTGACGTGGCTGCAGGGCTGGGCCCAATCCCACCCGCCGGGAGATCATCCGCTCTCGTAAAGTCGAAAGTCCAAGGTCCAAGGTCGAAGGTCGCAAGCCGCGAGTCAACGGTCGACCTTCGAGCCTGGACTTTCGACTTTCCCCTCCGCCGATGGCCTAGAATGCACCATACAGCCGGCCACGCGGGGGGCGTTCGATGATCGAGAAAAAGTCATCCACTGAGCGCGTTCAAGGCATCCTTGACGCGTCTGCCTGGGAGTACACCGTCGACGAGGACGATCCGAATCTCTTTACCCTCGACTTCGAGACCCGCGTTCGTAACGACCTGCGCGTCAGCGTGATCGCCGGCGACGACTGGGTGTACGTGTCGCACATCTTTGGCCGCAACCCGTCGGACAACCAGCCACCCGTGCACCGCCGGCTGCTCGAGATCAACTGGATCCTCAACGGCTGCAAGTTCGCGGTGGACGAGGACGGGGACGTGGTGCTGCTCACCGAGCTGCTCGGCGAGGACCTCGACCCCTCCGAGCTGGAAGAGGCGGTGAGCGCGGTCGTCGTTGCCAGTGAGGAGTATTACGAGGAGCTGGCCAAACTGGGGCTGAAGGCGTAACGACCCCTCTCATAGTGCGCACGACGCCCGGCCCGCGCGGCCACTGGCTGCTGGGTAGCTTGCCCGAGTTTCGGCGTGCTCCGATCGAGCTGTTCATGGCCGTCCGCCGCCAGTATGGCGACGTCGCCCCACGTGTGGACGGAGATGATGGGCCTGACGATGGAGATCGTCGCCAGGACGCTGCTCGGCGCGGCCGTCGAGAACTTCGAGACCATCGAGCAGGCGATTACCGTTGTCGGCGAGTACACGTACGAGCGCCTCCAGCGACTGATCGATCTGTCGGAGTGGCTGCCGCTGCCAGGCAGCCGTCGCTTTCGAGGGGCCCGCCACACGCTGGACAAGGTGGTATACGAGCTCATCGACGGACGTCGGCGCTCGGGCGCGCAGGCCGGCCCTCTGCCACGGTCGCGCTGCATCCGATGCTCACCCTGCGCCCGGCGCGCGGGATGAAGATGGTGTTGGAGGCGACCAGTGTCTCCTGACGACGCAGGACCTCGTCTGCGCTATGCTCCGCTTGAGGCCAGCCCAGGACGGTGTTAGCATGCCACCAGCATGAGAGTCCACGGGAGGGGCAAATGGACGTGACGCGAGGAATCCATGACCTGACGACGCGCGCGCTGAGTCGGCGAGAGGCGCTCAAGTGGCTCGGTCTGGGCGGCGCGGCGCTCGGCCTAGCCGCGTGCTCGCCGACTCCCCCAAGGACCGAACCGAAGCCAGCCGCCACGAGCGCTCCCGCTGCGCCAAAGCCGACTGAGGCGGCCGCGGCGGCCCCGGCCGCCAAGCCCGCCGCCCAGCCCACCACAGGGCCGGCCGCGATCAAGAAGGGCGGCACGCTGGTCATCGGCGCCGACGTCAACCCCGTCGGGCTCGACCCGGCCCTGACCACCGCGTTCGCCTCTGTGGCGATCTACGAGCAGCTGTACTCCAGCCTGCTGACCATGGAGTACAAGACCAACAAGCCGAAGCCGGACGTGGCCGAGTCCTGGCGAAACGTCGACCCGACCACCGTGGAGTTCAAGCTCCGCCAGGGCGTCAAGTTCCACGGCGGTCGCGAGCTGACGGCCGAGGACGTCAAGTACACCGTCGATCGGCTGATGGACCAGGCGCTGACCGTCCCGCTGCGCTCGTACCTGGGGCCAGGGGCAAACGCCGAGGTCGTGGACAAGTACACCGTTCGTCTCAAGAACGAGACGGTCTTCGCGCCGTTGGTGAGCGTCGTGGCCGACCGCCGTCCGACTGCCATCGTGGACCGCGAGGTGGTCGAGAAGAACGGCAGCCTCTCCAACTGGGACGGCGGCAGCGGGCCCTTTAAGCTGGTCGAGTACACGCCGGACGTAAGAGTTATCGTCGAGAGGAACGGCGACTACTACGAGAAGGACCTGCCGATCCTAGAGCGAGTCGAATTCAGGATCATCCCTGACGAGACCGCTCGGCTAGCCGCCATCCGGGCCGGCGACGTGGACATGAGCGTGCTGAAAGACCCCAAGAACGCGCGGCTGCTGAAGGATGACAAGAACATCGTGCTCAACGACATCCCCAGCTTCTGGCGGTCAGCCAGCCCGTTCAACACCACCCGCAAGCCGCTGGACGACGTGCGGGTCCGCCAGGCGATCAGCTACGCCATCGACCGCCAGGAGATCATCAACACCGTGCTGCTCGGCGAGGGCGTGCCAACGGGCCCGATGCCGCCCGGCGAGACCGAGTGGGCGATCCCGGTCACGCCGGAAAACTTCCCGACCTACGTGTACAGTCCGGACAAGGCCCGCCAGCTGCTGAAGGAGGCCGGCGCCGAGGGCGTGAAGATCGGCATCGAGGCCGCGCCCGCCTACGCGCCAGACATTCCGACGGCCGAGGTCCTGCAGGCCCAGCTCAAGAAGGTCGGCATCGAGCTGACCGTGCAACAAATGGAGTGGGCGGCCGTTCTGAAGGCGCAGCAGACCGGCGACTTCGACCTGAACCTCACCTTCAACACCAATCGCCCCGATCCGGACACCTACCTGAGCGTCGCCCACAGCAAGTTCGGCCAGAACTGGGGCAAGTACAACAACCCGAAGATGGACGAGCTCCTCGAGAAGGGCCGCACGACCACGGACCTGGCCGAGCGCAAGAAGATCTACGCCGACGTGCAGCGGCTGTTCGCGACGGAGCTCCCCTTCCTGTTTCTCTACGTGATCAAGAACTACGAGCCAGCCCGGCCGTACGTCAAGGGCTACGCGCCCATGGCCAGCAGCTATCGCCTGGCGCTCAAGGACACCTGGCTCGACAAGTAACGAGCACTCAGCTGTCAGCTGTCAGCCATCAGCCGGATCGGACCTGACAGCTGATGGCTGACTGCTGATAGCTCGACGTGTCCCGCTACATCCTTCGCCGCGTGCTGCAGGTTGTGCCGGTTGTGTTCGGCCTGTCGGTGGCCGTGTTCTTGATGCTGCGGCTGATCCCGGGCGATGTCGTGGACGTCATCCTCGGGACGGAGGGGGTGGCCAGCCAGGAGCGACTGGCCCAGCTCCGCAAGCTGTTCGGGCTCGACCGTCCGTTTCACGAGCAGTACTTCGAATGGGCCGGTAGCCTGCTGAGGGGCGACTTCGGACGCTCGATCCGCACCAGTCGGCCGATCCTGCCCGACATCCTGGCGCGCTTCCCGGTCACCATTCAGCTCACCGCGATGGCGATGGTCATGTCGCTCGCCCTAGCGATCCCACTCGGAGTGGTCTCGGCGGTGCGGCGATACACGCGGTCCGACGCGGCCGTGCGAGTGTTCGGCCTGCTCGGGCTCTCCATCCCCAACTTCTGGCTGGCGACGATGCTGATCTTGCTCGCGTCGCGGTACTGGCGTGGCGTGCTGCCGACGTCGGGCTACGTCTACCCGAGTCAGGACCTGGTCGGTAGCTTCCGCTCGGTCTTGCTGCCTGCCCTGGCGCTCGGGGCGGCCAACATGGCGATCTTGATGCGAATGACGCGCTCCAGCATGCTGGAAGTGCTCCGCCAGGAGTACGTCGTGACAGCCCGCGCCAAGGGCCTGGTCGAGCGACTCGTCGTCTATCGGCATGCCCTCCGCAACGCGCTGATCCCGGTCGTCACCGTGGCCGGCATCCAGGTGGGCTATCTGCTGGGCGGCGCGATCATCGTCGAGCAGATCTTCGCACTGCCCGGCGTGGGCACGCTGGTGCTGAACGGGATCTCCCAGCGGGACTACCCGGTCGTTCAGGGAGGCGTGCTGTTCATCGCCACCAGCTTCGTGCTGGTCAACCTGGCCGTCGACATCGTGTACGCGTATGTGGATCCGAAGATCCACTACCAGTAGGCAGTAGGCAGTGGGCAGTGGGGGGTGGGCAAGTCCTGGGAGCGCGGGCATCTCGCCCGCTACAGCCATGGCGGGCGGGACGCCCGCGCTCCCAGGAGCGGTCGCGGTACCGTCCCCGGCGCGGGCTCGGCGCGGCGAGCTGGCGCGCCGGCTGGCGCGCAACCAGCTCGCCGTCGCGGGCGGGGTAATCCTGGCCGTGGTCGCGTTTACGGCGGTTTTCGCACCCTGTCTCTCGCCACGGGACCCGCTCGAGATGAATCCGCCGAACTTGCTGGAAGGGCCGGGCGCTGAGCACTGGCTGGGCACCGACGAGTTTGGCCGAGACATCTTGAGCCGCGTGATCTGGGGAGCCAGGATCTCGCTGTACGTGGGTGGGATCGCCGTGACGATGGCCCTGGTGGCCGGCGTCTCGCTCGGCCTGGTGGCCGGCTATTACGGCGGCCTGCTCGACGACCTGATCGCCCGCGTGCTGGATGTGGTGTTCGCGTTCCCATCGATCCTCCTGGCGCTGGGGATCGTCGGGATGCTTGGTCCCAGCCTGACCAATACGATGATCGCGATCGGGATCGTCTACACGCCTGTCTACGCGCGCCTGACCCGTGGAACGACGTTTTCGGTCAAGGCCCGCGACTTCGTCGAGGCGGCGGTCCTGTCCGGGGCCAACGATCTGCGCGTGCTCCGCAGCCACGTCCTGCCGAACATCGCCGCGCCCCTGATCGTACAGACCAGCCTGAGCCTGTCCCTGGCGATCCTGGCCGAGGCGTCGCTGAGCTTCCTGGGCCTCGGCACGCAGCCACCGGATCCTTCGTGGGGAACAATGGTCAACACGGGCCAGCGGCTGATCGAGCTGTCGCCCTGGCCGGCGGTCTTCCCCGGCCTGGCGATCGTCCTGGCAGTGCTGGGCTTCAACCTGCTCGGCGACGGCCTCCGCGACGCACTGGACCCGCGGCTGGCGGAATGAAGAGTGAAGAGTAAAGAGTGTTAATCAAGGCTCCGTAGGCTCCGGCTCGTCGCTGGCAGCCCCGGGCCAGACGGTCCGTGTGGTGCCGGGAAAGTGCCTGGTTCCCCACCTGGCGAGCGCCTCGACCGCGCGTCCGAGCGCGCGGCCCTCTGGGGTTAGCCGGTACTCGACCCGCGGCGGGTGCAGGCGGTAGGGGACGCTGCAGATGAGCCCTTCCCGCTCGAGGCGCTTGAGCCGATCGGCCAGGATGTTGGTCGGGATCTTCTCCGACGAGGCCAGGAAGTCACCGTAGCGTTTCTTGCCGCCGAGTAAGTCTCGGACGATCAGCAGGGTCCAGCGATCGCCGACGAGGTCAAGGGCACAGGCGACCGGGCAAGCCGATCGCCGAGCGCCCGCCCTAGCAGTCGCGGCTGATCTGCGCTTCGTCGTCGTCATCGCCAGGCTCCCGTTGGCCGCCTCGCGCCAGTCATCGGAGGCGTTACTTGCATTTTACAACAGACAGCTGTTATAGTGGTGTTACTTGCAAAAGGGAAGTGACCGACAGTGACTTCGCTCCAACGTCCCTCGCAGCTGGTAACTCCGATCAGTCGTACGCTGATCTCCACATCCGCCGCGCCCAAGTCCACCGACAGCGCTGTGCCGGCCCGCACGCGGCTCATCCTCGAGGCGCCCGTCCTCCCGACGCTGCTGCGTCTGGCCGCCCCGAACGTCGTCGTCATGCTCGTCCAGGCCGCCTCCAGCACGGTCGACGCCTTCTTCGTGAGTCGGCTGGGGGCCGACGCCCTGGCCGGCGTCTCGCTCGTCTTGCCCGCCTGGATGCTGATGGTGACTATGTCCTTCGGCGGTATGGGGGGCGGGGTCGCTTCGGCTATCGCACGGGCACTCGGAGCCGGGCGACGCGAGGACGCGAACGACCTGGTGGCCCACGCCCTGGTGATCGCGCTACTCATGTCGGCGCTCTTCACGGCAGGCGCTCTGTGGGCCGGCCCCTTCCTCTACCCGGCCATGGGCGGCATCGGCGGCGCCTTGGAAGCAGCCCTTGCGTACTCCACCGTCACTTTCTCCGGCGCGCTGGCCGTCTGGCTCCTCGCCACGCTCGGCAGCGTCGTGCGGGGAACCGGCCAGATGCTCTTCCCGGCAACGATCATCGTCGCCGGTGAGATCCTGCACGTCGGCCTGGCTCCGGCCCTCATCTTCGGCCTGGGCCCCTTTCCCCCACTCGGAGTGGCCGGTGCGGCCGCCTCGCTGGTGACCTCCTACACCCTGCGCGCGCTGGCGCTCACCGCCTATGTCCTCTCCGGGCGGACCGTGGTGACCATGCCCCGCGGCAGGCTCCGTTTCCGGCGCGCGCTCTTCTGGGAGATCCTGCGAGTCGGGCTGCCGGGCTCATTGAATACCGTCCTGACCAACCTCAACGTGATGGCCGTCACCGGGCTGGTCGGATCGTTCGGAACGTTTGCGTTGGCCGGCTACGGCATCGGCGCGCGGCTGGAGTATCTCCAGATCCCGCTCGTCTTCGGCATCGGCACGGCCCTGGTCACCATGGTCGGCACCAACGTCGGCGCCGGCCAGGTGGCGCGTGCTCGCCGTGTGGCCTGGGTCGGGGCCGGCCTGGCGGCCGTCGTGACCGGCAGCGTCGGGCTCCTCGCCGCGTTACTCCCCTGGGCCTGGATCGGCATCTTCAGCTCCCAGCCCGAGGTCGTCGCTGCCGGCGAGACCTATCTTCGGATCGTCGGGCCGGCTTACGGCTTCCTCGGACTGGGACTGGCGCTCTACTTCGCCTCCCAGGGTGCCGGCCGACTGTTCTGGCCGCTCGTGGCCGGCTCTGCTCGGCTGCTCATCGCCGCGCTTGGCGGCTGGCTCCTCATCTATTGGCTAGGCGGCGGGCTCGCCGCGCTCTACGCCGCTATCGCCTCGAGCCTCGGGCTGTTCGGCGCCGCCCTGGCGGTCGCGATCAAGGCAGGAAGCTGGCGGCGCTGAAACGACTGCTCGACTGACGACACAAATCGACGGGAGAAGACCATGAACAGTACAGCAAGCGCGTCCATCACGCGCCACCTGGAGGTCGAAGCCCTCCAGGAGGCGGTCCGCTGGCCAAACGCCGAGACCCGAACGGTAGCCGTGCTGGCGGGCCAGTTGCTCGCGAGTCGCCGCGACGAGGAGGGCTACGCCTACTTCCGCGAGCGTGCCGAGGCTCGACCGGACCAGCCACTCTTCCTGGCCCTGGAGGGACTCTTTCAGGCCCGGCTTGCCGGGCATGTGTCGCTGATCCGGCGCCGAGCGCGGGTGAACGAGGCTATCGCCAAACTCGACCAGGCGGTGAGCCGCGCGCCCGGGCTCACCACGTACTTCCGGGGCCTCGTCTTGGCCGAGCTACGCTTTCTTGCGGAAGGCCCAAGCGGCGGTCACCGACCTCGAATGGGTGCTCGCCAACAAGGAGCGCTTTCCGATTGGGTTCAGAAGGAGCGTCTACCGCTCCCTCGCCAAGGCGTACCGCACCCTGGGACGTGAGAAGGCGGCCCAGGAGGCGCTCGAGCGCTCCGGTTACCCCTCCCTGGATCCCGGCCTCCCGCAGTTGGTCACCGACTACTGGGTGACTGCCGAGGACGGGTTCCACTTCGTCCCGCCCCGGCTCGTGGAGCTGGCGCCGAGAGTCTACGTGGCCCAGGGTTACGACTTCGCCGACTTCGCCTTCGTCCTCACCGACGACGGCATCGTGGCGATCGACGCCGGCACCACCGAGACGCACGCTCGGGCTGCACTGGACGACCTCCGCCGGATCACGGACCAGCCCATCCGCCACGTGATCCTAACCCACGCCCACTGGGACCACATCGGCGGGCTAGACGCGATCAGGGAACCCGGCGCCCGGGTGATCGCCCAGGCGAGCTTCGCCGACAAGCTGCGGTTCGTGAACGAGACGGGGATGCCCTTCCGCTACTTCTTCGGAGCAGAGCGGAGGCGGCGCTACGAGGTCATCCCGGATCGCCTCATAGGCGAGCCCGAGACGCTGACCATCGGCGGCGTGGAATTCGCCCTCTACCCCGTGCGTGGCGGCGAGACCGAGGACGGCCTGTTGATCCATGTGCCGGCGAGCGGCGTGGTCTTCACGGGAGACGTGATCATGCCCTACCTCGGCGCTCCGTTCCTCCCAGAGGGATCGGCGGAGGGCCTCCTGGAGACGATGCGCCTGATCCAGGGTCTCCAACCGCGACTCCTGATCCACGGCCACCCGGGCCTCACCGAGAACTTCGCCATTGAGGCGTTTCCGGGACTCGAGGCCGCCCTGCGTGACCTGCATGGGCACATCCTCCGCGGGATCCGGGAGGGGAAGACGCTCGTCGAGATCCTCCACCAGAATCACCTGCCCGATATTCTCGGCTCTCATCCGCCCGCGGTCCTCCCGTTCCTGGTGATGCGGGACAACGTCGTCAAGCGGGTCTATCACCAGCGGACCGGCTACTGGAAGCCCGACGGCGAAGGGATAGAGGATTTTGCGCCCGGGGAGTGGGCGGCAGCGCTCGATCTGCTGGGCGGCGGCAAGGAACAAGCCTTCGTCAGGAGCGCGAAGGCCCTGCTGGGGCAGAGCGACTACGCCCTCGCGCTCAAGCTCGTCGACGTCGGGTTGCTCCGTTATCCGGCCAGTCGGCGGCTAGCCGACCTCCGCCGGCAGGCTCTCGACCGGCTGCGGAGAGGCACCAGCAGCTGAATCCCTTCAAGTTCATCGTCTACTCGGAGTGGGCGGAGGCCCAGTTGCTGCCCGTCGAGTAAGGGCCCGCGCTCCGGCTCGCCCGACAGCGTCTCAGCCGCACTTGCTGGCAGTTGGGCTCAGGGTCGTCGACGTTCGCTGGCTCGACGGCGAGCTCGTACCCGCGCGGGCCATACTTGCACCATAACAACTCTCGCCGACGCACGAGCAAGTGGCTCCCCAACAGCAAGCTGGGGTGACACGGGCGATTCGTTGCTCGCCGACGCCGGCAGTCGCGGGAGGAGGCTGTGAGCGGGACCGACTCCGGTTGGCGAGATGGCTGAGTCTGCGTCGACCGACACGCGCCATATCGTGTGGCTCGCCGACCTGGATCGACGCTCGCTGGCGATCGCCGGCGGCAAGGCGACCAACCTGGGCGAGCTGATGCGGGCCGGACTGCCGGTTCCGCAGGGCTTCTGCGTCACGACGGCGGCGTATTCGCTGGTCGCCGACGCCGCCGGCCTGGACGAGCTTGTAACGGAGCTTGCCGAAATCCGCACAGAAGACACGGGACCTCTCGCCCATCTGGCGCGGCGCATTCGCGAGAAGCTGCTCGCCGTCGATGTGCCTGCCCCCATCGGCGATGCCGTCGCCGGGGCCTACCGCGCGCTCGCAGGCAACCGGGCGGGGGCGGTGGCGGTGCGCTCGTCGGCGACGGCCGAGGACCTACCCACGGCCAGCTTCGCCGGCCAGCAGGACACATACTTGAACGTCGTGGACGTCGACGCCGTGCTCGACGCGGTGCGGCGCTGCTGGGCCTCGCTCTGGACCGACCGCGCCGTAAGCTACCGGGCTAGCAACCGGATCGACCACCACGGGGTGCGACTGGCGGTGGTGATCCAGGCAATGGTCGATGCCAGCGTCGCGGGCGTCATGTTCACTGCTAACCCGCTGACTGGCCGCCGCCGCCAGGTGGTGATAGACGCGAGCCCCGGGCTGGGCGAGGCCGTTGTGTCCGGCGCCGTCAACCCCGACCACTTCGTCGTCGACGGGGTGACGGGGGAGATCCTCGAGCGCCGCCTGGGCGACAAGCGCGTCACGGTTCGGACACGGGCCGGGGGTGGCACCGAGCGTCTAGAGCTCGCGACCGGGAACGACATGGCCTGCCTGGCCGACGACCAGATCCGATCGCTCGCCGCGCTCGGCGTCCGAGTGGAGGAGCACTACGCCGCGCCCCAGGACATCGAGTTCGCCGTCGACGCCGAGGGAAAGATCTGGCTTACCCAGGCCCGTCCGATCACGACGCTGTTCCCGCTGCCCTCGAGCGCGCCGACCACGGACGATGACCTGCGCGTCTACTTCTCACTCAATGTCTTTCAGGGCGTTTTCCGGCCGTTCACGCCGATGGGCATGCAGGTCTTCCGACTGGTCGGCTCGGCCATTGCCGGGCTCTTCGTCGGGCCGGCCCGCGACCCGCTGGCCGGCCCCAGCTTGCTCGTCGAAGCCGGCCTCCGTCTCTTCCTCGACATCACGCCGCTCGTCCGCAGCCCAGCTGGCCGACGGCTGCTCGCGAGCGCGGCCGCCCAGGGGGAAGCTCGCAGCGGCCCAATCGTGGGCGAGCTAGCCGCCGATCCGCGGTTGGCGCCCTTACCGACCCGTCGCTGGCGCCTCGCCTACACCGTCGCGCCCGCGATCGTGCGCACACGTCTGCCGCTGCGGATCGCACGCGCGATCTTGAGCCCGGCTTCGGCACGGGCGTCCGCGGGGCGCACGGCCGTCAACTCGCTCCGCCTCGGCGAGCTTCCACCGGACGCCAGCTCTGAAGAGCGACTCGCCGCCATCGAGCACATGTTCCTCGTGGGCATGCCGCGCGTGTTCCCGCGCTACATGCCGGTCATGGCCGCGGGATTCCTGACCTACGGACTGGCCGGGCGTCTGCTGGGCAAGCTCGCCACGCCCCAGGAACTCGAGCTGGTTCGACGCGGCCTGCCACACAACCCGACCACCGAGATGGACCTTGCCCTCTGGGCACTCGCGAGGCGGGTTCACGCGGACGCGGCTGCCGAGCGGGCCGTCCGCGGCTCCGCACCACGGGAGCTAGCGCGCCATTACGTGGCGGGGAAGCTGCCTGGTCCGCTCCAGGACGGCCTGGACGAGTTCCTGCGCGTCTACGGCCATCGCGCCGTCGCCGAGATCGACGTCGGCCTACCGCGCTGGTCAGAGGACCCGATCCACATCTTTGGCGTCCTGGCCAACTACCTACAGCTCGACGACCCGGCCCGCGCGCCGGACCTCCAGTTCCGGGCTGCCCGCGCGCAAGCCAGCGCGACGGTGGCCGAGCTGGCACGTCGCGCCGCAGGCCGAGGCTGGCTCCGTGGCGTGCTCGTCCGGTTCCTGCTCGGTCGGTGCCGCGAGCTGCTGGGGGTTCGCGAGCGGCCCAAGTTTTACTTCGTCCAGCTCCTCGCTCGGGCCCGCGCCCTGCTCGGATCGATCGGCGTGGAGCTGGCGCGTGGCGGCCGTCTCGATGCGGCGGACGACGTGTACTTCCTCACCATCCCAGAGCTTCGGAGCGCATGCCAGGGTGCCGAGCTCCGTGCCCTCGTCGCCGAGCGCCGCGCCAGCTACGAGCGGGAGCTTCAGCGCAGGCGGGTGCCAAGGATCCTGCTTTCCGACGGCACTGAGCCAACCGCCGAGTCGTCGTCGATTGCCGACTCGTCCGGAGCGACGCTCCGCGGAGCACCGGCCTCGCCGGGCGTCGTGGCCGCGAAGGCGCGGGTGATCCTCGATCCGACGGGCGCTCGCCTCGAGCCAGGCGAGATTCTGGTCGCGCCGTCCACCGATCCTGGCTGGACCCCACTCTTCCTCACGGCCGGCGGCCTGGTGATGGAGATGGGCGGCCCGATGTCGCATGGCGCGGTCGTGGCTCGCGAGTATGGCATCCCGGCCGTGGTCGGCGTCGAGGGCGCCGTCGAGCGCATCACGACCGGCGATCAGATTACGGTCGACGGAGCGGCGGGCGTCGTGCGAATGGAGAATGAAGAGCGAAGACTCAAGAATGGCTAGAATGAGCGCGTCTCCGTTCCCCATTTTTCATTTTTCGTACTTCATTCTTCATTAGCGATGCGGTATCGCGTCGGGATCGACATCGGGGGAACCTTCAGCGACCTGGTCGTCGTCACGTCGAGCGGCGTGAGGACGCTGAAGGTGTCGTCTGCGCCGGACGAGCTCATTCCCAAGCTGGTCAGCGGACTGGCCGGGCTGCTCGACGAAGCCGGCCTGAAAGCCGCTGACGCCGAAGCCGTGGTCCACGGGACGACCGTCGCGACGAACGCGATCCTGGAGTATCGCGGGGCTCGGACCGCCCTGATCACCACGCGCGGCTTTCGAGACGTGCTGGAGATCCGCCGCTTGAGGGTCGGCCGGCTGTACGACCTCGGCTGGGAGAAGCCGGCCCCGCTGGTGCCGCGCCGCCTGCGGCGCGAAGTCGAGGAGCGCCTCGACGTCCACGGCAACGTGGTCATCCCGCTCGACGAGGGTGAGGCCGCCGAGGTCGTCGCGGCGCTGCTGGCGGAAGGCGTCGAGTCGATCGCAGTGTCTCTGATTCACGCCTATGCGAACGGTTCCCACGAGCGGCGGATCGGCCAGCTGGTCCGTGAGCGCGCTCCGGGAATTCACCTGTCGCTGTCGCATGAGGTGCTGCCGGAGAGCGGCGAGTACGAGCGGACCTCTACGACAGTCATCAACGCCTATGTCGGACCCGTGATCGACCGCTACCTCGGGCATCTCCAGGCTGAGCTGCGTGGTGCCGGCGTCGAGGCTCCACTCCTGATGATGCAGTCAAACGGCGGGGTGATGCGGGCCGAAAGCGCTCGCCGCAGGCCGATCCAAGTGATCGAGTCGGGGCCGGCCGCCGGGGTGGTGGCCGCACTCCAGCTGGCCCAGCGAGCTGGCTTGTCGAACGTCATCACCGTCGATATGGGCGGCACGACGGCCAAGGCCTCGATCCTGGAGGGGGGGCGGGCGTTCCAGATGGCCGAGTACGAGGTGGGAGCGGGCATCACGGCCGGCAGTCGGCTGTTCAAGGGCGGCGGGCATCTGCTGCGAGTCGCGGCCCTCGACATCGCCGAAGTGGGGGCCGGAGGGGGAAGCCTGGTGCGGGTCGACAGCGGGGGTGGGTTGCGAGTCGGGCCCGAGAGCGCCGGGGCCCAGCCCGGCCCGGCCTGCTACGGTCTTGGCAACGACCGCCCAACGCTCACCGACGCCAACCTGGTACTTGGCTACCTGAACCAGTCGCACCTGCTAGGCGGTGCGCTAGCGATCGACGCCGAGGCAGCGGCGAAGGCCCTTCAGGACGGCGCGGCGCGCCCGCTGGGGCTGGACCTGATCGAAACAGCGTACGGCGTTCACCAGATAGCCGTCTCCAACATGGTGCGCGTCGCGCGGGCCGTGTCGACCGAACGAGGCAGGGACCCTCGCCGCTGTGCGCTCGTCGCCTTTGGCGGCAATGGGCCGGTTCATGCGATCGAGGTGGCACGCCAGCTCGGTATTCGGCTGGTGATCGTGCCGCCGTGGCCCGGGCTTTTCAGTGCCCTCGGGCTGCTCTGCGCGGAGGCCCGCCATGAGCTCGTGCAGGCCCACCGCCGCCGCCTGGCCGAAGCATCGCCCGAAGAGATCTTCGGCGGCCTGGCGGCTCTGGAGCGCACCGCGCTGGCCACGCTCGCCGACGAGGGCCATGCCGCGGACGGGGTGGTGCTCGAGCGACTGCTTGACTTGCGCTACCGCGGCCAGAGCTCGGAGCTGCGCATCCCGCTCGATGGCCGGACCGGCTCCGCCGCGCTGGCCAGGGCAGCCGCCCGCTTCGAGGCCGAGCACGAGCGGACCTACGGCCACCACGACGCGGCCGCTCGAATCGAGCTGGTGAACCTGCGCCTCGTGGCACGCGTCCTTGGCGACCCGCCGGACGGGCTGGCCGAGGCCGGGTCGGGGCTCCAACCCAGCGTGGGTTTCAAACCCGCCGGCGCGAGGGCGGCATACTTCGGGCGTGAATATGGGTCGTTAGAAACTGAGGTGATCGGACGCGCCGACCTCAGCCGGAGGGGTAGGCCGGGACCGCTGATCGTGGAAGAGTACGACGCCACGACCGTCATCCCACCTGGCTGGACCGCCCGACTCGACCAGTGGAACGATGTTGTGCTGGAATCCATTCTGTCATCCTGAGCGAAGCGAAGGATCTCATGCCCCAAAACATGGCAACTCGTATTCTGCCAGCACATTCGCCAGTCTCCTCGTACAGAGCTGAGGGGTGAGGAGCATGCGTTTCTTCGCTGACGCTCAGAATGACAGCGGTTCCTCACCGTGAGTGGCGAGGAGTAAGCCGCATGGCGATCGACCCCATCACGCTGGAGCTGGTCAAGAACTCGGTCGAGTCGGTCGTGGACGAGATGGCGCTGACGATTATGCGCACGGCCTACTCGTCCAACCTGAAGAGCTCGAACGATCTCTCGAGCGCCTTCTGCTCGCTCGACGGCGAACTGCTGGCCCAGGGGTTCACGCTGCCGATGCAGCTTGGATCGATCCCGGACGCGATGGAGGCCGTGCTCGCCAAGTTCGGGGGGCGATTCGAGCCAGGCGACTGTGTGATCTTGAATGATCCGTACGAGGGCGGCACCCACCTGCCCGATATCTTCCTGATCAAGCCGCTGTTTCTCGACGGCGAGCACGTCGCCTACTGCGCGACGATCGCTCACCACACGGACGTCGGTGGTCGGGTGGCCGGCGGCAACGCCTCCGACTCGACCGAGATCTACCAGGAAGGGCTGCGTCTGCCGCCGCTGAAGCTCTACGCAGCCGGGAGACCGAACGAAGCGGTCTTCGACATCATCAGCCGCAACGTCCGAGTCCCCGACAACCTGCTAGGGGACCTGAGGGCCCAGCTCGCGGCGATTCACATCGGCGAGCGCGGACTGGAGCAACTGGCGGCACGCTGGGGCGGGCGCGAGCTGTTCGCCGCGCTCGACGAGCTGATGGCCTACACCGAGCGCCTGGCGCGGGCCGAGATCGCTGCCTGGCCTGATGGTGCCTACCACTTCGTGGACTACATCGACGACGATGGCCTGGACCCCGACCCGATCCCGATCCGCGTCACGGTCAGTGTCCGCGGGGACTCGCTGGAAGTCGATTTCGCCGGCACCGCCGCCCAGGTGCGGGGCGCGATCAATGCGACCGGCTCGTTCGCCCGCTCGGCGGTGTACGCGTGCGTGCGCGGCTTGATGGACCCCGGCATCCCAAACAACGGCGGCTATTTTCGCCCGATCAAGGTCGTGGTGCCCGAGGGCACGGTCATCAATCCTCACCTGCCAGCGCCGGTCGCGGCGCGCGGCCTGACCGGATTTCGGCTGGCGAATGCGATCTTCGGCGCGCTGGCGCAGGCCGCCCCGCAGCGTGTCCCGGCATGCGAGTCGGGCGGCGATACCGGGATCACGATCGGCGGCTACGACGACCAGCGGCGGGCGTTCGTCTTCCTGGAGTTCCTGCACGGCTCGTGGGGAGGGCGGCCCAACAAGGATGGCATCGACGCCTGCTCGAGCGCGGTGGCCAACTTCTCCAACAACCCGATCGAGCAGCTCGAGGCGGAATATCCCCTGCGAATCGAGCAGTACGCTTTCGTGCCCGACAGCGGCGGGGCGGGCAAGTACCGCGGCGGACTGGCGATGGTGCGCGAGTACCGCTTCCTGGAGCGGGAGGGCGCGCTGCAGCTGCGGACCGATCGCCACCGCTATCGGCCGTGGGGTTTGGAGGGCGGCAGGCCCGGCGCGCCGTCGTCAAATCTGCTCATCCGCGATGGCGCGGCCACGCCGCTGCCATCCAAGGGGTATCTGACCCTGAAGCGGGACGACGTGCTGCGACATTTTCTGGCCGGGGCCGGCGGCCACGGCGACCCGCTCGAGCGAGATCCTGGCCGCGTCGCGGCCGACGTGGCCGACGAGAAAGTCTCACCCGAGCAGGCGCGGTCGGAGTACGGCGTGGTGCTGGATCCGAGAACCGGACAGCCTGAGCTGGTGGCGACCGAGGAACTGCGAAAGTTTCTCCGGACCGAGAGGCACAGTGGACGATCGAATCCCTAACCCAACAGCTCTGGTCACGGTGCGGTTCACCTCGGAGCAGCAGGCCGCCGCGGAGCGCGTCTTCAGGGAGCGGGCGCCGGGCGGTCGGCTGCTGTTCGTGACCGACCGCGAGCAGGCGGCTCGGTGGATGCGGGAGGCGGACCTGATCTGCACCGGAACCCCGTTTCGGCACGCCCTGCGTGGCGCCGGGCGGGTCCGCTGGCTGCAGACGACAGGGCATGGGATCGACCGCTACTTGAGCCCGGAGCTGCTGGCCCTGGACTTCGTGATGACCAACCGTCCGACCGACGGGCACGTGCTGGCCGAGCACCTGCTGATGGTCATGCTCGGATTCGTCCGCCACTTCCGCGAGCTGGTCGAAGCGCAGAGCGAGCGACGCTGGGCGCTGGATGAGCTGGCGCCGATCTCGCGCACGCTGCAGGGCCAGGCGGTCGGTCTGATCGGGGTGGGCCACGTCGGGCAGGCCGTCGCCGTGCGCGCCCGAGCGTTCGGCATGCGGGTCCTCGGCTTGCGCCGCAGCCACGTTCCGAAGCCGGACTGGCTGGATGAGCAGTACAGCTGCTCGGGCTTGACTGACCTACTGCTGCAGGCCGATCACGTCGTCGTCACCCTGCCGAACACCCCGCAGACGGTCGGGTTCATCGGCCAAGCCGAGCTGCGGAAGATGAAGCCGACGGCCTACCTCTACAACGTTGGCCGCGCGGTGACGACCGATGAGCGGGCGGTCGTTCGAGCCCTGCGGGAGGGCTGGATCGCGGGCGCCGGCCTGGACGTCTTCGAGGAGGAGCCGTTGCAGGCCGACTCGCCGCTCTGGAGCCTGCCGAATGCACTGATCACGCCCCATATCGCCGGGGAGCACCCGAACGCCCAGCGCGACGTGGCCGCGATCTACACCGAGAACCTGCGCCGCTACCTGGGCGGCGAGCCGCTGCTGCATCAGGTGGACGTCAAGCGGGGGTATTAGGCGTTGGGCGTATGCGCGGATGCGCTTTGCGTTGCCTCTGGGGCCGCGCGCTCGTAGGGGCGGACCCGCGTGTCCGCCCCCAAATGGACGCGATGAAGGCGCGGGTGCGCCCCTACGGCTCCCGGCTGCTCTCCATAATTGGACGGCCTAGCCCTTGACGCTGCCGGCGGTGAGGCCGGCCACCATGAAGCGCTGGCCGAGCATGTAGATGATGACGACCGGCAGCCCGGTCAGCAGCGAGGCGGCCATCAGGACTCCCCAGGGCTGGACGTCGCCGACGATGAGCTGGGCGAGGCCGACGGGCAGGGTGAAGACCTCGCTGCTGCGCAGGAAGGTGTAGGCGTAGAGGAACTCGTTCCAGGCCTGGGTTACGGCGAAGAGAGCAACCGCGAGCAAGGCCGGCCGAGTGAGCGGCAATACCACGCGATAGAACGCCTGAAAACGGTTGCAGCCGTCGATCAGCGCCGCGTCCTCCAGCTCTTCCGGGATCGAGCGGTAGTAGCCCATCATCAGCCAGGTCGCGAACGGCAGCACGATGCTCGGGTACGTCACCATCAGCGCGGCCTGCTTGTTGATAAGCCCGAGGCCGACCAGGATCGCGTACATCGGGATGAACATCAGGGCGCCCGGCATCAAGTAGGCGATGAGGACCGACGTGCCGAGCGTGTTTGAGCCGCGCCACCGCAGCCGGACCAAGGCATAAGCGCCCAGGCTGGCCACGAAGACCGATATGCTCGTACTCACCGCCGTCACCATGACCGTGTTGGCATACCAGTTGGTGAATGGGATCTGTGTGAACAGATAGCGGAAGTGGTCCAGCGTCCACGGATCCGGCCAGAACATGCTTCGGATCTGCTGGATCTGGAGGTTGCTCTTGAAGGAGGTCACGAAGATGAAATAGAACGGCAACAGCTCGAAAAGGATAATCAGGCCGAGCAGCAGGTACATCAGGCTCACGCCGATCCCGCGCTTGGCCGTGTGCGGCAGGAACGGCGCGGCCCCGGGCGAGCGGACGACGCTCGCCGCCGCCCCGATGATCGACTCGGTCAGGCCGTTGATCGCCCAGAAGACCGCGACCAGCCCCCGAGCCACGATCCGAAGCGGCCACAACACGGTCATCGCGGCCCGCCAGACAAGGCCTGCCTCGTCGGCGCTGTGCGCAATGTCCTCTCGCCGCATCATGTAGCGGCCGAGGAAAAGGATCAGGACGAACAGTACGGGAGCGACGGTCATGGCAACCGCCACGCCAGCGCTGTAACGCAGCGCCTGGACGGCGTACTCGTAGGCCAGGATCGGGTAAACGCGCGTGGCGCCGCCGGGCCCCCCGCCAGTCAGCAAATAGACGAGCGTGAAGCCGTTGAAGGTAAAGATCGTCGACAGCAGCGTCGCGACGATGATCACGTAACGCAGGCCCGGCAGCGTGACGTGCAGGAAGCGACGCCAGGCACTCGCCCCGTCAACGGCCGCGGCGTCGTACAGCTCGCCATCGATGGCCTTGAGCCCGGCCACGAGCAGGATGATGAAGAAGGGCGTTCCGGCCCACACGTTGACCATGATGACCGACGGCAGGGCCGTGCTCGGATCGCCCAGCCAGGGCAAGCCCTTGCTCAGCACGCCCAGGACGTTGACGAGGATGTAGTTGAGCGCGCCGAAGAGCGGATCCAGGAGGACACGCCAGGCGAGCGCCCGCACGACCTCTGGGATGATGTACGGGAGGAGGATCAGACCGCCCAGGACTGAGCCCCAGCGTGGCACGTTGTGGAGCAGCAGGGCTGCCACGAGCGCAAGCCAGAACTTGCACAGGACCGAGAACGCGGTGAAGGTGACCGTCACCCCGACCGCGCGGATGAAGAAGTCGTCGGCCCACAGGTTGGCGTAATTCTGGAGGCCGACGAAGGCACCCACTCGGACCCCGACCGTATTGTGCAGGCTGAGCCAAACGGCTCGGACGAACGGGTAGCCGATCAGCCCAAAGAGCAGCAGCACCATCGGGCCCACGAAGAGCCAGGCCGTGGGCCAGTCCCGCCCGAGGACCCGCTGGGACACCTTGAACCAGGCCCGCGACGCGACTGGCGCAGCGAGAATGGGTCGGGCAGTGGGAGTCGCCACGCTACCTCCGGGTCGAGCAGTCAGCAGTCAGCCATCAGCTGTCGGAAGTCCGTTGATGGCTGGTAGCTGAGAGCTGACAGCTTCGTTTATTCTCCCTTCGCGCCGAACTCCTTGAAGACGCGTACGGCCCGATCGTGGGCCGACTTGAGCGCGTCTGGGACCGACTTCCCGCCGAGCACCTCGCCGAACATGTCGGTCCAGAAGTTGGAGTTCTCCAGTGCCGTCGTCCAGGGTGTGGGCGGGCCAGGCCACTCGCCCGCGGTGTAGCCGCTCGGGTCGAAGGCCTTCCTTTTCCAGATGTCGGTCACGTGCTGGCCGAATTTATCTTCTGTGATGACTTTCTCGTCCCAGCCCCACTCATGAGCTGGGTACACGTACCCCGTGCTGATCTTGAACGTCTCGCGCATCACGTCGGGCGAAACGATGAACTTGATCAACTGCTCAGCCGCCTCGCGGTTCTTCGAGCCCTTCATGATGAACCAGTTCATCGTGTCAGCGGCCCCCATGATCGAGCGGCCACCTGCCCCAAGCCCCTTCGGTGTTGGAATGAGCCAGGTGTCCTCGGCGACCGGGTTCTTGTCGACCACCGCCTTGGCGAACATGGTGCCCGCGTTCGAGGTGAAGAAGATCTTGCCGGCCAGGTAGGCCTCGTTGTTGCTCGGATCGGTCCAGGCGTTGACGCCGGGAGGCAGCATCGTGGCCCATTTCGGATCCGTGTAGGTCTCTTTGAGGAATTCCAGGCCGGCGATCGCGTACGCTCGAAACGGGTCCTTGTTGAGCACGACTACCTGGCCGCTTTCGTCGGTGAGCTGGCCGCCCCACATCATGACGATGTCGCGGACCATCGTTTCCCCGTCGCCGGATCGATTCGCGGTCAGGCCCCAGCCCCAGAGCTCCTTCTCCGGCTTGGAAGCTTTCAGGCAGGCTTCGCGGCACGCACCATAGTCGCCCAGGTCCTTCTTGTAGTCAATGCCGCCTTCCCTGAACGCGGTCTCGCGCGCCCAGTACCCGCCGGCCCGGCTGAAATGGGGGACCGTCCACCACTTGCCGTCCAGCAGGCCTCGCTTCTCGGCGGCGGGGATCACCTTACCCTGCTCCTTGATGATGTCCTTGTGCAGGCTGTCGACGTCCTCGATGATCTCCAGGAACTTCAGCTCGGCGGGCCGCAGGGTGTGGGTGATGAGGTCCGGCGCGTCGCCTGCCTGCACCGCAGCGGTCAGCTTCTGGACGACGTTGCCGGCCCCAGCGTACGCCTCGATGTAAGAATGGTCGAGTGGGTAGCCTTGCTTCTCGGCGAACTCGCGGACCTTCTGCTCGATAAAGGTGTTGTGGTCGGGGTGGAAGTCGCGAGACTGGACGAAGGTCAGCTTACCGCTGATCTTCGCCTTTGGCACGGCTGGCGCCTGAGCCGCAGGCGCCGCGGTGGC
Source organism: Chloroflexota bacterium (assembly GCA_035637315.1). GTDB lineage: Bacteria > Chloroflexota > UBA6077 > UBA6077 > JACCZL01 > DASPXK01. Next base: position 2,992 of record DASPXK010000089.1, on the reverse strand, counting down.
ACCCGGTTGGGCGACCGGTGCGGCTGGCTTGGGCGCCTCGGCCGGCTTTGGCGCCTCGGCAGGCTTGGCCGGCGCGGCTGTTGGAGCCGGGGCGGCCGCTTGGCCACAGGCGGCCGCGAGCGGAATGGCGGCGGCGATGAGGCCAAAGCGCAGAACGGTCCGGCGGCTCAGCCGACGACTGGCCATCGGAAAGGAGACAAGGCCACGGTCCAGGTCGCTCATGCGAAGATCCTCCCCCAATCGGCATGGGCCACCCGCCTCAGGTGGACGGCAAGACGGAAGATGGCCATCCGATAGTACCTGCCGAGACGGCGCCAAAAGCAGAGCGCTTGGCGGCATTATCCGTCGAGCATACCTGGGTGTCAAGACAAAGCTGTATGGTGGCAACGTGTGCGCCCATCGCACCGAGAGCGACGCCGTGTGGCCTTGCAGGTTAGGCCAGCGCGAGTCGTTCCAGGACGGCCGGGTTTACGACGTTGCGAGGACGTTTGCCGCTCAAGACGGCCGCGATCTCCTGTCCGACCCGACGGCGGCGCGCGACGGTCGCCTCGTTAGAGTAGGAGGCCATATGGGGAGTAATGACGACGTTCGACATCTCGAGAAGCGGGTTGTTGGGGTCGGGCGGCTCCTCCTCCAGCACGTCGAGGCCGGCGCCGGCGATCGTCCCCCGCTCGAGCGCGCTGATCAGGGCCGGCTCGTCGACGACCTTGCCTCGACCCGTGTTGACGAAGCTGGCCGAGCGCTTCATCAGCCCGAACTGGCCCTCGCCCATCAGGTGATGGGTCCCTGTGGTGTGGGGCGCGTGGGCCGAGACGAAGTCCGCCTCAGGCAGCAGGTCCTCGAGTGAACGGGATTCCACCCCGTGCTCGGCCATCACCTCAGGCGACACGAACGGATCGTACGCCAACACCCGCATGCCGAACCCCTTGGCGCGGCGGGCGACGGCGCGAGCGATATTGCCGAAGGCGATCAGACCGAGCGTGCTGCCGTAGATCTTGGGCATCGAGCCGAAGCCCCGAGAGGCATCGCCCCAACGCCCACTAGTCGCCATCTGGTGGCAGTAGAGCAGCTTGCGGTTGACCGCCAGGAGCAGGGTGAAGGCCTGGTCGGCGACCTCCTCGGTGAAGACGTCGGGCACGTTGGTGACTGGTATGCCGGCCTCGGTGGCCGCCTCCACGTCGATCTTGTCCACGCCGATGCCGCCAGCCGCGATCACTTTGCAGCGAGATAGCCCACGAATCACTTTCCCCGTCAAGCTCACGCGTAGTCCTGCCATGACCGCATCCGTATCGCGGATGCCGTCGAGATACTGTTGCTCGTCCTCGGCGTAGACTGGAACGATGTCGGCCCCGATTGGGTCGAGAGCCTCTCGCTCGTACCGAAAATCGCTGTTTGGCCGCGGATTTGTGGCCGCCACACTAAACGGCATCTCGAGTCAACCTCCAGGGCAGACGATGGGCATAGGATGCGCCGCCCGTCTGACCGTGTCAAGCCTCGTAGTCTCGTAGCGCGGGGGCTTGTCCCCCGCTCTGTTGGGCGGGGGACAAGCCCCCGCGCTACGGGCCACTGGGTCCTGCTGTGGATACACCGGGCGTCTGGTTCATAATGTGGTCAAGGGGAGGGTGCACATGCTCAACAAGGTCCGCTTCTTGGCACTCAGGCTGCTGCCGCTCGCGCTGGCTCTGGTTGCCGAGTGCGGCGGAAAGGGCAGCGGCGTCGGCTACTAGCCAGATCTAGGCGGCGCCGCCCTTCGACTCGCGAGCGGCCTTGCGGGCGGCGTGAAAGTTGGCGGGCGGGGTCTCGGGCGAGCTGGAGCAACCGGGCCCGACCAGCAGATGGCGGCCAGCTGTCTCGGAGATGGCGGCCCGCACTTCGGCCGCGACCTCTTCCGGGCTCATCTCGAGATCGCGCGGCTTGATGCTGACGCCCCCGACCACCGCCCTGCCAGTCAGGCGCTCCATCTTGGAGAGGCTCGGGTTGCGCGGGCCAATCGCCCAGTTGAAAGCCTGCACGGGATAGTCGGCGAACTGCTCGAAGTGGATGGCGTCGCCGCAAATGTGCATCAGGTTGAAGGGCGCCTGGCTGACAGCCTCCAGGATAGTCAGATCGTACGGTCGGCCGAATTCGGCGTACTCGTTGGCGTTGACCAGGCCCTCGGTGGCGACGTTAGTGGCGTAGAAGAGGCCGTCGGCGCCGTTAGCGATCGCGGCGCGCCCGTACTCAGCCATCACCTGGGCGATCACGCCGAGGGCGTGGTGGAGTGCCGTCGGCCGCTCGCGGAGCGCGTCGAGCATCATGTCGGCGTCTCCTCTGGCGAGGTACCGACAGATCATCAACGGATTGAAGACCGTCCAGATGATCGGCCTGTCGGGTCCGACGCCGGCCCGGATGAGCCGCAAGGCCTCGATCTGCTCTCCGAGCGACCCCTGGGTGGGGTCGATCGGCGCAAGTTCTCCGAAGTCGTCCAGGGTCTCCACGACGTGGCTGACCGGCGTGGGCCGGGTGGCGCGCTCGCCCGAGGGACGGTACTTGTTGCCCCAGCCCTCGGCGAAGCACTGTGCGCGGCACTGGGGCTTGAGGAAATCCCAGTCGTATTCGCGTGCCAATCGGAGGCTCTCGTCGGCCAGGTCGGCGGCCGAGTTCTCCTTGGCGTAGTTGTGCGCCCAGAACCCTACCGGAACGGTGTCTACCACCTCGCCCTTCAACGCCGCCATCACCCGCTCACGCTTGGTCATCTCTACCTCCCAGACCGAGGAGTCGCTCGGCGATCGCGATGTAGCCACGTACCGCCTGGACGACCTGGCCCACCTCGACGCCCTCGTTTGGCTGGTGGGCGAGGCGATCGTCACCCGGGCCGAAGATCACAATCGGGATACCGGCCTCAACCCAGACTCCACCGTCGGTATAGTAGGTTGCACCCCGGACCCGGGGCTCCGCTCCCAGCGCGTCGGCAATAGCGGCCCGCGTTGTGCGCACCAGCGGGTGGTCCGTG